>JBEKXE010000121.1:0-14241 GCA_049512335.1 Candidatus Lustribacter sp. | reverse complement strand
CGTGTTGTGCATGGGCGCCGAAGTGATCGCGCTGGCCGACCCGCTGCGCTTCGGCCGGCTCGAGGATCCGCATTGCCGCTACGTCGCGCAGAGCGTCGTCGACGGTATCGCGGCCTACGGCAACGCGATCGGCGTGCCGAACCTCGGCGGCGACGTGTACGTCGATGAATCGTTCGACGACAACGTGCTCGTGAACGTGGTGGCACTCGGTCTCGTCAAGGAACGCGAGATCATCCATTCGTACGCGCCGGCCAATGCGATCGGCTACGACATCGTGCTGGTCGGCAAAGCAACGGATCGCAGCGGTTTCGGCGGCGCGTCGTTCTCCTCGCTGACGCTCGACAACGCCGACGCGGAAGCGAACAAGGGCGCGGTCCAAGTGCCCGACCCGTTCCTCAAGAACGTGATCATGCGCGCGTCGTACCGCGTGTTCGCCGAGCTGCGCCGGCTGGGCATCGAGGCCGGCTACAAAGACCTCGGCGCCGGCGGCTTCGCGGGCTGCAGCGCGGAGCTGTGCGCGGCCGGCGGCGTCGGCGCGGAGGTGGAGCTGGACCGCGTTCCGGTGTCGCAACACGACCTGCCGCCGGCGGTGATTGCAATCGGCGAGACGCAAGAGCGCATGTGCTGGATCGTGCCGCCGTCGTTCACCCCGTTGCTGCTGTCGATCTACAACGAGGAGTTCGCGTTGCCGCGCATCTCGCGCGCGGCGGCGGCGGCGATCGTCGGTAAGGTCGTGCCGGGTTCGCGCTACGTCGCGCGCTACCGGGGCGAGCTCGTGATGGACGTCGACCTCCAGTTCCTCACCGGCGGCGTGCGCTACAACCGGCCGTACACGATCGCGCTGCCGAATCCGGAGCCGCCGGCGGCGCCCTATCCGCGCTTTCCCGATGCCGGTGCGGCGCTCGAAGCGCTGCTCGCGCATCGTGACGTCTGCTCGCGGCGCTCGATTTTCCAGCGCTACGACGGCGTCGTGCGCGGCACGACCGCGATCCCGCTCGGCGCCGCCGACGCGGGCGTGATCTGTCCGATTCCGGGCGCGCCGCTGGGCGTGGCGCTCGCCGTGGCGGGGAATCCGCGCTATGGCAAGATCGATCCCCAAGCGGCGGCCGAGCATGCGGTGCTCGAAGCGGTGCGCAACGTCGTTGCGGTCGGCGCGCGACCGCTCGGGCTCACCGACTGCCTGAACTTCGGCGACCCGACCGTGCCCGAGCATCTCGGCGCGATGGTGGCGGCGATCGACGGGCTCTCGTATGCCGGGCGCCGTCTCGGCACGCCGTTCGTGTCGGGCAACGTGAGCCTCTACAACCAGTCGAAGTCGGGCCGCACGGTGGCGCCTTCGCCGATCGTCGCGTGCGTCGGCGGCATCGAGAACATCGGCCGTACCGCGAGCATGGCGTTCAAGCGCGCCGGGTCGGCGCTGTATTTCGTCGGCGTGCCGGAAGAGCGCATCGGCGGTTCGGTGTACGCCGATCTGCTCGGCATCAACGGTGCGCCTTTACCGGACCTCGCCTACGACCGGATCGTGCGCGAGAACGCGCTGCTGTTGGCCGCCTACGAAGCGGATCTGGTGCTGGCCGCGCACGACGTCTCCGACGGCGGCGCGCTGGTGGGACTCGCGAAGATGGCCTTCGCCACGATCGACGGTGCACGCATCGGCCTGCGCCTCGGCGAGTCGCCGCTCGACGGACGCTTCGGCACGGCCGCGTTCGCCGAAGCCTGCGGCTTCCTCGTCGAAGTCACCGGCGAGGCCGAATTCCAGGCGCTCGCGGTCACGCACCGCGTCGACGTGCTGCGGCTCGGCGAGACGACCGCCGCTTTCACCTTCGCGTTCGGCGGCGTCGAGCGCGCGCTCGATGCGCTCTACGAACGCTGGTCGGCGCCGCTGCGCGACTTCTACGCGCCGGCGGGTGCCGCGTGATGAAGCGCGTCGCAATCGTCGTCTTTCCGGGGACGAACAGCGAGGAAGAGACGCTGCGCGCGCTCTCCGCCGCCGGGGTCGAGGCGGAAATCGTCCATTGGAGCCGCGGTTCGGCCACGTTACGGGCGTTCGACGCCTACGTCTTGCCGGGCGGCTTCGCCTACGAAGACCGGGTACGCGCCGGCGCCGTCGCCGCGCACGATGAGGTAATGGACGCGGTCATCGAAGGCGCGCAGGCCGGCAAGTTCGTAATCGGCATCTGCAACGGCGCGCAGGTGCTGCTCGAAGCGGGACTCGTACCGGGCACCGGGCCGCTGCGCCGGCCGACCGCGGCGTTCGCCCCGAACGCCGGCGGCAAGTTCCTCTCCGTGCACGTGTTCGTACGGCTTGCGGTTGACCCGGAACGCGTGCCCGTCCTGCGCGGGCTCCCCGCGGGCGCGCTGATCCCGGCATGGGCGTCGCACGGCGAGGGACGGCTCGCCGCATCCGAGGACGAGTTGGACGCGCTCGAACGCGACGGGCACGCCGCGTTCGTCTACTGCAACGCGCGCGGCGAGCGCGTGCGCGCGCACAACGGTTCCGCGCGCGACGTCGCGGGCTTGACGAACCGCGACGGCAACGTGCTCGCGCTCATGCCGCATCCGGAACGCGACGGCTGGACGTTCATGCATCGCGACGGCGATGCGGACAAGGCCGCCGCGCGCGGCAACGCGCAGGCAATGTTGGCGCCGTCGGGCGGAGCAATCTTTTTCCAAGCCTTTGCGGCAGCGCTGGGCGCCGCGGTGCCGGGCCGATGAGCGAGGCCGTCGAGCGCGCGTACGTGATCACGCTGACGATCCCCGACAACGAGGCCTTCACCGCGCTCACGACGCTGGCGCGGATGGGCTTGACCGTCGATACGGCCGTACGTTCCGATATCTGGATCGCGACCGTCGATGCAGGGCACGCGGCGGCGCTCGACGCCGCGATCGGGACGTTCGAGACCATCTACAACCCAAACAAGCATCGGCTCGAGATCCGCACCGACGCGCGGCCCCGGCCGGGCGAGGTATGGATCACCGCCCGCGACGAAACGCCTGCGATTACGGTCGCCGGCCGAACCGTTGCCGGCGTCCGGGGGATCGTGCGCCGGACCGCTTGGCGCCTGCTCGACGAGCACGGTGCCGACGTTCCGCCCGCCGTCCTCGACCGGGCAACCGAATCATTTCTCTGCAATCCCGCGTTTCAGAAAGCAATACGATGACGATGATGGTGCAGCCGTTCCGGGCCGGCGCGACGAGCGAACTGGGGTCGTCGGAGTTTTATACGATCGCGACGCTGGGGTCGCATTCGGCGTTGCAGATCCTCAAGGGGGCGCGCGACGAGGGCTTCAAGACGCTCGTGATCGCGAGCCCCGATACCGAACGCCTCTACCGTTCGTATCGGTTCATCGACGAAGTCATCACGATCGAGAAGTACTCGGCGTTCATGGGGCTCGTGCCGGAGCTCGAGAAACGCAAGATCATCATCGTCCCGCACGGGTCGTTCGTGGCGTACCTCTCGCTCGCCGATCACAAGAAAATGCAGATCCCGTACTTCGGCAACAAAGCGGTGCTGGACTGGGAAGCGAGCCGCGAGCTGCAACGCCAGTGGCTGACCCGGGCCGGGCTCAAGGTGCCGCGCCAGTTCCGTACCGGCGCCGAGATCGACCGCCCGGTGATCGTGAAATTGTACGGCGCGAAGGGCGGCAAAGGCTATATGTTCCTGCGCAACGCGCAAGATTTCGACGAGCGTGCCGCGTTGCTGGCGCGGCAGGATTACATCCTGCAAGAGTATGTCATCGGCGTGCCGTTCTACATCCATTACTTCTACTCGCCGCTGACCGGCAAGCTCGAGATCATGTCGATGGACCGGCGCTACGAGACCAACGTCGATTCACTTGGCCGCATCCCGTCGCGCGCGCAGGAAGGGATGGACATCGATCCGTCCTACGTCGTCGTCGGCAACTCACCGCTGAGCCTGCGCGAATCGATGCTGGCCGAAGCCTACCGCATGGGTGAGGACGTCGTGCGCGTGAGCCAAGAGATCTGTGGTCCCAAGGGGCTCTTCGGCGCGTTCTGCATCGAGACGATCATCACACCGGACGCGCAATTCTACATCATGGAAGTTTCCGCGCGCATCGTGGCGGGAACGAACCTGTTCATCGACGGGTCGCCGTACTCGTACCTGAACTACAGCGAACCGATGTCGACCGGACGCCGGATCGCCCGCGAGATCAAGAATGCCCTGCTCTCGAATTCACTCAATGCGGTCTTGGACGATTCCACGCAAGTTTCGTAACGCGCTCGCAGCGCTCGCGCTGGCGGGCCTGCTTCCCCTCAACGCAGAGGCAACGCTCCAGACCGACCCGCAGGCGCTCACCCGCACGATGAAAGCCGCGTTCGACCGCGGGGCCGCCGACGGCTGGCAATTTGCCGACGACGTCGAGTACTTCTCGACGCTGCTCGACGCGGGCCGCGCTTACGAGCTCGTCCGGCACGACGATCCCGAGAACCTCACCTTGAAAGGATCGGTCGTCGACTACGCGACGAAACTCCACTACGACCCGCTGATCAACCACGATGCCGCCGAGTGGTACGTGCGCCTCGCCGCCGGCGCGTATGCCGGCGATGCGACGCGTGGGACGGCGGCCCGCGCGCTGCTGCAGAAGCTCGACGCCGAGGACGGTGATCCCGTTCGCCTCGCACAGGACGGCGACGCGGACGCGACGCTCAACACCCAGGCCGCGCCGAACGACGTCGAAGCCTTGCTGGAACAGGTCGGGGCCGACGTCGGCGCCTATCTGCTCACCAAGGACGTGCAGTACCGGTCGCTCGCACTGTTGCGTTCGGCGCAGCCGGCCTTTCCGATCGCGCTGGTTCCCGACGACGTCGGCCGGACGCTGTGGGCGGCGGCGCAGGCCGCACGTGGCGGCGCGAGCGGGTACAGCGACATCGATCGCGCCGCCGCGGCCGCCATGTACTCCCACAAAGCGTTGGCCAAAGGACGCACCGGAACCGGGCACGTGCTTTCGCACGAGGCGCAGCTGGTGATCACCGCGCCGGCCGACGAATACTTCGGCCAGACGAAGCTCTCGCCGCTCGGCGTTCGCGACGCGCTGGTCCGCATCGGCAAGTATCTCGACGCGGGCTGGGGCGACCGGATGACGAAGGACACGCTCTGGGTGATCGATTCGCTCGACGACTGGCAGCACCAGTACCCGCGCGATTACGAGCTCCCCCGTCTCTTGCTGCAGACCTACAAGACGCTGCAGCGCATCGATTCTCCCGAAGCCCAGAAAGCCGAAGCCGACGTGCGCCGAACCCTCACGGTGGAGTACAACGATTCCGCCGAAGCCCGCTCGCTGTTGAGCTCGTGACGACGCTCGAGTCGTACGACACGTCGCGCTTGACGCTGTGTTCGATCGGCAGCCATTCGGCGCTCGACGTAGCGGCCGGCGCGCGGTCCGCCGGCTTGCGCAACTTGATCGTCACCGAGCGCGGCCGCGAGCGAACCTACACCGAGCACTTTGCGCGGCGGGCCGATCCGCCGCGCGGCTGCGTCGACGCGACGCTCGAGCTCGAACATTTCAGCGACCTGCTCGAGCCCAGCGTCCAGGAAAGCCTGATCGAGCAGAACGTGATCTTCGTGCCGAACCGCTCGTTCGAAGTCTACCTGCACCAAAAGTACTCCTACAGCGAGATCGAGCGCGGGATGCGGTGTTTGTTCTTCGGCAATCGCCGGTTGCTGCGCGCCGAGGAGCGCGACGAGGACAACAACCAATATTCGCTGATGCAAGCCGCGGGAATCCCGTTCCCCAAACAGATTGCGGCGCCGGGCGACATCGACCGGCTCGTCATGGTCAAGGCGCCGCACGCCAAGATCTCGTTCGAGCGCGCGTTCTTTCTGGTCCGCTCGCCGGCCGAATTCGACGCCAAGGCCGAGCAGCTGCTGGCGGCCGGCATCGTCACGCAGGCCGGACTCGACGGAGCGGTGATCGAGGAATTCGCGCTCGGGCCGACGGTCAACCTCAATTTCTTCTATTCACCGCTGCTCGGGGAGCTCGAGCTGCTGGGCACCGATACGCGCCGGCAGACGAATCTCGACGGCCTGCGCGGTCTGCCGTTTTCGCAAGCCCAACAGCTCGCCGACGAACCGGTGCGGATGGAAGAAGCCGGTCACATCGCGACCACGCTGACCGAATCGATGCTGGAAAAGGCCTTCGACATGGGCGAGAAGTTCGTGCGCGCGACGCAGCAGGCCGACCCTCCGGGGATCATCGGGCCGTTCGCGCTGCAGTGCGTGATCGTTGCCGGACCGCCCAAGCGCTTCATCTGCTACGACGTCTCGATGCGGATCCCGGGTTCGCCCGGGACGCGCTACACGCCGTACAGTGCCTATCGCTGGGGCCGCGATCTCTCGGTCGGCGAACGGATTGCGATGGAAGTCGTGATGGCGCGCGACGCCGATCGGCTGGGCGAGGTCCTGACCTGACCCGGTAGCGAACGAGGGAGCATGGCCGTCGTGACCCCGGGCACCGGAACCGTCGTCATCCTCGATTTCGGTTCGCAGGTGAGCCAGCTGATCGCGCGGCGCACGCGCGAAGCGCACGTCTACTCCGAGCTCTTGCCCTACGACGCGCCGTGGAGCGAGATCGCCAAGCGTGAGCCGTCGGCGATCATTCTGAGCGGCGGTCCGGAAAGCACGCTCGGCCCCGGCGCGCCGGATTGCGCGCCGGAAGTGTTCACCAGCGGCATACCGCTGCTCGGCATCTGCTACGGCATGCAGCTCGTGGCGAAGAAACTCGGCGGAACGCTCGTGCCGCTCGCGCACAGCGAGTTCGGCCCCGCGCTGCTGACCGTCGACGCGGCCGACTGCCCGCTCTTTCTCGGCGTTCCGGCGCAATCGCGCGTGTGGATGTCGCACGGCGATACCGTCACCGCACCGCCGCCGGGATTCAGCGTCTACGCGCACACCGAACGCTCCGCGGTGGCGGCGATCGGCGACGCCGCGCGCCGCATCTACGGCGTGACGTTCCACCCCGAAGTCGTCCACACCGAAGCCGGCACGGCGATCATCCAGAATTTTCTGCATCAGGTTGCGTCGATCGCCCCGTCGTGGGAAATGAGCTCGTTCGTCGACGACGCGATCGAGCGCATTCGCGGCGAGGTCGGGAACGCCAACGTGATCTGCGCGCTCTCCGGCGGCGTCGATTCGGCCGTCGCGGCGACGCTGGTGGCGCGGGCGATCGGCCAGCAGCTCACCTGCATCTACGTCGACACGGGCCTGATGCGCAAGGACGAATCGGCCGGCGTGCTGGCCGCCTTTCGCGACGTGCTGCACCTCAACGTCATCGCGATCGACGCCGCGGACCGCTTTCTCGCCCGCTTGGCCGGCGTCGTCGATCCGGAGGAGAAGCGCGTCCGGATCGGTCACGAATTCATCGCGATCTTCGAAGAGGAATCGAAGAAGATCCCCGACGTGCGCTTCCTCGTGCAAGGGACGCTCTACCCGGACGTCATCGAGTCGAAAACGCCGGGCTCGAAAGCCGGCCACAAGATCAAATCGCACCACAACGTCGGCGGCTTGCCCGAGCGCATGGCGCTCGGCTTGATCGAACCGTTGCGGCTGTTGTTCAAGGACGAGGTGCGGAAGGTCGGCGCGGTGCTCGGCTTGCCCGACGCGATCGTGCAGCGGCAGCCGTTCCCCGGCCCGGGCTTGGCCGTGCGCATCATCGGCGAGGTCAACCGCGAGTCGCTCGCGACCGTGCGCGAAGCCGACTGGATCGTGACCAGCGAGATCGACGCGGCGGTCGACCTGCAACCGCGGCCGTGGCAGTACTTCGCCGTGCTCACGCCGGTGCGCAGCGTCGGCGTGATGGGCGACGGGCGCACGTACGCGAACCTGGTCGGCGTGCGGGCGATCACCTCGGAGGACGGCATGACCGCCGACTGGGCGCGCCTTCCCCACGCGCTGCTGGAGCGGATCTCGACCCGCATCGTGAACGAGGTGCCGGGCGTCAACCGCGTCGCTTACGACATCACGTCGAAACCGCCCGCCACCGTCGAGTGGGAATAATCCCAATGTCATCCCGAGCTTGTCGAGGGATCGCCACTCCGTGCGCATTTTAGTCGTCGGCGGCGGCGCGCGCGAAGACGCGCTGTCGTGGAAGCTCGCGCAGTCGCCGTCGTGCGAGGCGCTCTTCCACGCGCCGGGAAACGCCGGGACGGCCACGCGCGGGACCAACTTTTCCGAGGTCGGCGCAACCGATACGCGCGCCATTCTCGACCGCGCCAAAGCGAACGCGATCGACTTGACCGTCGTCGGCCCGGAGACAGCGCTCGCGGCCGGCGTCGCCGACCGGCTGCGCGACGCCGGCTTGCGCGTCTTCGGCCCCAACCGCTCCGGAGCGCGCCTCGAGTCGAGCAAGATCTTCGCCAAGCGCTTCATGGAGCGCCATGGGATCCCGACCGCGCGCTACGCCGTCGTGCACTCGTCGGCGCAGGCGCGCAAAGCGCTGGATCAGTTTTCGGGCGGCGTGGTGGTGAAAGCCGACGGCCTCGCGGCCGGTAAAGGCGTCGTCGTGTGCGACGACGCGAGCGCTGCCGCGAAGGTGCTCGAGGAATGGTACGGCAGCAACACGATTCCCGGCGGCGGCACCGACGTCGTGCTCGAGGAGCGGATGTCCGGCCGCGAGATTTCGGTGTTCGCGATCTCCGACGGCCGCGCGATGATCCCGATCGCCGCCGCGTGTGACTACAAGCGCGCCGGCGATGACGACCGCGGACCGAACACCGGCGGGATGGGCGCCTATTCGCCGCCGTCCGGCTTCCCCGACAACCTGCTCGAGATCGTCCGCGAGCGCGTGATCGCGCCGGTGCTGCGCGGATTGATCGCCGAAGATGAGCTCTACCGCGGAGTGCTATACTGTGGGCTGATGTGGACCGATGGCGGGCCGCGCGTGGTGGAGTTCAACGCGCGCTTCGGCGATCCCGAGACGCAGGTGCTGATGCCGCGCGTCGGCGGCGATTTCGCCCGTTTCTTGGCCGGGGCCGCGGAAGGCGCGCTCGAGCTCGACGCCGCCTACTTTTCCGACGACGCCTGCGTGGGCGTGACGCTGGCGACCGAGCGCTACCCCTACGAGAACACGAAACTGAGCGGCTTGCCGGCGACGCTGCGCTTGCCGGAGCACGCGGCGGCATTTTGGGGCAGCTCGACGCGCGAGAACGACCGCGTCTCGTCGCCCGGCGGCCGCGTTCTCACCGTCACCGCGACCGCGCCGACCGTCGCCGAAGCGCGCACGCGCGCGTATGCCGCGATCGCGGAACTGAAACCGCAATTCCCGGCCGGAACCCCGCTCGTCTACCGTTCGGACATCGCTCGTCTGTAAGGAGTCTCACCATGGCGAAACTGCGGCACATAGCCATCTGCGTCAAGGATCTCGAAGCGTCGGCCCAATTCTACGAGAAGATCTTCGAGATGACGCGAGCGTTCGAAGCCAAAGGCCGGGCGATCTATCTGACCGACGGCCTGATGAACCTCGCGCTTCTGAACGCCGCGAACGCGCGGCCCGCCGGTGATGAGAACGCGCACGGCATCAACCATTTCGGTTTTCGCGTCGAGGATTTCGGCGCGGTCGAAGCGGCGCTCGCCGAAGCCGGCGCGACGTACGCGTACGACCTCGGCGATCCGGCCGGGATGAACTACGAGCGCAAGTGGCGCGATCCCGAAGGCATCTTGTTCGACGTCTCGGAGAAGGGCTGGTACGGCGCGCTGGACGAGCCGGTGGCCGCCGCCGCCCGTTAGTCCGAGCCGTCGGGCGCCGAGCCCACGTGGACTTCGACCAGCTGACGCGTGCCGTTGCTCCACACGTGGAGCGACGCCGTTTGGCCGGGTTTGAGTTTCTGCACGATGGCGGTCACGTCGGCCGGCGAGCTGACGTCTTTGCCGTCGATGTTCTGGATCACGTCGCCGGGTTCGAGCCCCGCTTGATCGGCCGGCGAGCCGCTGACGACGGAAACGATCGCCGCGCCTTGGCCTTGGTAGCTGAGCTGCGAGCGCACGTTGGCGTCGAGTGCCTCGAGCCCGATGCCGAGGAAACCGACGCCGGCGGTCGAGCCGCTACCGGGATGACGCTGTAAGTCGGCGACCGCCGTCTTCACGGCGTCGACCGGAATCGCGAAGCCGATGTCTTGCGCCGACTGTTGCACCGCTTGGTTGACGCCGATGACCTGACCGTCCATGTTGATCAGCGGGCCGCCGGAATTGCCGGGATTGATCGGCGCGGAGGTCTGCATCAAGCCCTTGAATTCGCGCGCCCCGCCGATCGTTTGCCCGCCGATCGTGAGGTCGCGGTCGAAGGCCGAGACCACGCCGACCGTCACGGTTTGCTTGAGCGCAAACGGTTCGCCGATCGCGATCGCCCATTGACCTTGTTCGACGTTGCGCGAGCTGGCGAATTCGACCGGCGGCGGGAGCTTCGCGTAGTTGTCCACTTTCACGAGCGCCAGGTCGGCTGCCGCGTTTTCCGAGTAGATGTGGCCCGCGATGCGGTCACCGTTGTCGAACACGACCGTGATCTTCGACGCGCCGTGCACGACGTGATCGTTGGTGACGATCAGCCCCGCGTTCGAGAGTACGAAACCCGACCCCGACGCTTGTTCCTGGAACGGCTGCAGTTGGCCGCCGCCGGAACCGCCGCCGAAGTTGAAGCCGAACGGCGAGTTGCCGCCACCGAACATGTTGCCGAACGGATTGGGGGGCGTGGCGCGCGTGCCGTTGATCGTCACGTCGAGCGCGACGACCGACGGTTCGACGTGCTTGACCGCGTCGACGATCCGTTGCTCGTCGTCTTCGCCCGCCGCCACGGCGACGTTGACCGCCGGTCGCGCGGGCCCGGTTCCGATCCCGGCATAGAGCACCGACGTTGCGCCGATGGCCGCGCCCATGGCGCCGACCAGCAACGTCTTGAGCATGACGTGTGTGTTTGCTGATGCACTCATCGCACGAATAACGCATCAAGCCGGCCAAAAAATCTCGGCAGCCTAGAGAGGCAGAGCGAGCTCGCGGGGTGGCGCGGGAACGATCCGCCGCGGCGGCGCGAACGTGACGCCGCGCTGCGCTTCGGCGGCGCGTTCCCCGACCGCGCGCAAGCGCTGCGCGGGCGGCGCCACGGTCGGCTCGATGCGCCGCGACAACTCGGCGTCGAGCGTCGGGAGGCTCACGCACACGCTGAACGCCGCTGCCCGGGCGAGGCCGATGACGACGTCGAGGTCGCGCACGATCAGCGGCGAGCGCGTGATGAGATGGGCCGGCGTGGCGGCGCGGGCGAGTTCCGCCAGGATGCGGTGCGTGATCCGGTAGCGGCGTAGCAGAAGACGCACTGGTGGTAGCAGCCCTGGTAGGGGTTGATCGACCAGGCGAACGGCATCCCGCGCACCGCGTTGAGCAGGCTCTTGCAGGCGATTTCCTCGACCTCCGCGCCCCGGAAACGGGTGAGGGCATTCATCGAACATATGTTCGATTCGAAACCTCAAGCCTGCTCCCGCGGTACTGAAGAGCGAAATGAACAATCCGCGCTATTCGGGCTACCAATCCGGCGCCGCAGTTGCCAGTACGCCCGCCCTATTGGGTCAGGTGCTCGGCATCACCGGCGTCGGCTTCCTCATCACGGCTCTGGCGGCGTATCTCTTCCAGGGCGTCTCGCAAACCGTGGGCACGATTGCCGTCTTCGTCGGCTTGTTCATGATCTTCATCATGCGCAGCGTGCGCCGCAATCCGGCCGTAGCGCTGTTGTGGTTCTACGCGTTCACGTTCGTGGAAGGCGTCGGCATCGCGCCGATCATCTCGTACTACACGCGCCTGGCCGGCTCGGAAGTCGTCGTCGATGCGGCCGCGACGACCGGATTCGGGATGCTGGTGCTGGGCGGCGTCGCGTTCACGTTCTCGGTCGACTGGCGGCGCTTCCAAGGGATCGCGTTCGGCTTGCTGCTGGTGCTGGTGCTCGCCGGCATCGCCTCGATATTCTTCCACTTCATCAACCCCGGCGTGTACGCGTGGGCGACGCTCGGCATCTTCACGTTGCTGACGCTGGTCGACTTCAGTCGCATCCGCGCCGGCGGTGACGGTCTGACCGCCGTCGATCTGGCGGTGTCGATCTATCTCGACGGCTTGAACATCTTCATCGCGCTGCTCGAACTCTTCGGGATGCGCAGCCGGGACGATTAACCCCCGGTCTTGAAGACCCGGTTATGTGCGGTATCGCGGCCGTCTACGCGCCAGGGCTCGACGTCGCGCGGCTGGTGTACTTCGGCTTGTATGCCTTGCAGCACCGCGGCCAGGAAAGCGCCGGCATCGCGGTCGGCGACGGCACAAGGCTGGCGAGCCATCGGGAGATGGGGCTGCTCACCGGCGTCTTCAACGAGGAAATCCTCAGCCGCCTGACCGGCCTCGTAGCGATGGGCCACACGCGCTACTCGACGACCGGCTCGTCGATCATCGTCAACGCGCAGCCGTTCCTCGAAGACACCGACCTCGGTTCGTTCGCCTTCGGTCACAACGGCAACCTGACGAACGCCGAAGCGCTGCTCGAGGCGCTGCCGTCGTCGGTCCAACTCGACGCCACCTCCGATAGCGAGATCCTCGCCAAGACCATCGCGCTCGGCTCCGGCCCGACGCTGGTCGAACGCGTGAAAGCGGCGATGGCGGTCGCCGAAGGCGCGTACTCGGTCGTCATGGTGACGCCCGAATCGATCATCGCCTTCCGCGATCCGTGGGGCGTACGGCCGCTGTGCATCGGTACCTACGGCGACGGCTACATGATCGCGTCCGAATCGTGCGCCCTCGCCACCGTCGGCGCGCAGTACCTGCGCGAGATCGAGGCCGGCGAAATCGTGGTGGTCGATCGGAACGGACTGCGCAGCGAGCACACGGAGGTCGTGAAGCCCCCTGCGCTCTGCATGTTCGAGTACATCTACTTCGCGCGGCCGGATTCGGTGCTCTCGGGGCGCTCGATCTACATGGCGCGTTACCAGATGGGTCGCGCGCTGGCGCGCGAGCACCCCGTCGACGCCGACGTGGTGATGGCGGTCCCCGACTCCGCGATTCCGGGCGGAATCGGGTACGCCGCCGAGAGCGGTTTGCCGTACGTCGAGGGGTTGATCAAGAACCGCTACATCGGCCGAACGTTCATCAGCCCCGAGCAGCACGTGCGCAACCAGGGCGTGCAGCTCAAGTTCAACCCGATCGTCGAAAACCTGCGCGGTCAGCGCGTCGTCGTCGTCGACGACTCGATCGTGCGCGGAACGACGACGCCGCGCATCGTCTCGCTGTTGCGCGATGCGGGCGCGCGCGAAGTGCATCTGCGCATCACCTCGCCGCCGATCGTGCATCCCTGCTACCTCGGCGTCGACATGGCGACGTACAAGGAGCTGATCGCGGCCAATTTGACCGTCGACCAGATCCGCGCGCGGGTCGGTGCGGATTCGCTCGGCTATCTGAGCGTGGAACGGCTGGTCGAATCGACCGGCCGCGAGCACGGCGATTTCTGCCTCGGCTGTTTGACCGGCGCCTACCCGAGCTCGCCCGTCATGGCCATGCCCGGCGCCGACCGGCAGCCCGCGCTCAAGCTCTAGGTGCGCGTCGGCGCGACGCCGTTCTCCGACGCGCGTCAGCTCGACGCGATCGACGAGCTGATTCGCGAACGTCCCGACGACCTTGCGTTCCGCTTCGGTCGCGCGTGCTGCCTGGAAGACTTGGGGCGGATCGACGAGGCGCTGCAAGCGTACGTCGATCTGCTCGACCGCCGGCCGACGCACTTCGGCGGCTTGACGAACCTCGGGTCGCTTCTGTTCGAGCGCGGCCGCATCGCCGAGGCCCGGCCGTACCTCACGGCGGCCGCGGCGCTGCATCCCGCCGATCCGGTGGCGCTCGTTAATTTGGCGCAGTTGCAGGCGGCCGACGGCGACACCGCCGCCGCCGTGACGGCATACAACGGTGCCCTGAGCGCCAAGCCCGGTTTCTTGCACGCGCACCTGGGCCTGGCCGCGATCTACGAGCAGAACGGCGAACCGGAGCGCGCGCGCACGCACCTCGACCAAGCGTTCGCCGAACCGAAGGCGTGGAGCATCCCCTATCGCGGCACCGCGGCGCCGCTGCAAGTGCTGCTGCTCGTTTCGGCGTTCGGCGGCGATATGGTCACCAATCTCTTCTTCGACGATACGGTCGTGCAGAAGGCGGTGTTGCTCGCCGACTCGGTGCGCGGCGAGATCGCGCTGCCGCCCTATCACGTGCTGTTCAACGCCATC
>JBEKXE010000120.1:0-14422 GCA_049512335.1 Candidatus Lustribacter sp. | reverse complement strand
CCGATTGGACGCTCTACCCGTTCGTCACCGACGACGGTGACTGGCTGGTCGTCAGCTCGGCGCACGGCACCGACCCCAACAATCGCGTGTTCGTCTGGGATCTGCGGGTGTCCGGGAGTACCGTCATCGAGTTGTTGCCGCTGGGCGATGCGACCTACGATTTCATCGGCAACCTCGGCGAGACGTTTTTCTTCCGTACGACGAACGCTGCGCCGCGCGGCCGGGTCGTCCGGGTCGACGTGCGCGCGCCCGAACTGGTCGAAGTCGTCGCGGAGAGCGACGATGCCCTCGAAGGCGCCAGCCTGTTCGGCGACGGACTCGTTCTCTCGTATCTGCGTCACGCGCATTCGGTCGTACGCCGCGTGGGCGTGCGCGGTGAGGCGCTGGGTGAGGTCGAGCTCCCGGGCCTCGGCTCGGCGTCGGGCTTCGGCGGTAAGCAAACCGACCTCGAGACGTTCTACGCCTGGACGAGCTACACGCGGCCGGCGTCGATCTACCGGCTCGACCTCCTCACCGGCGCATCGTCGGTGGTCTTCGCGCCGCAGGTTTCGTTCGATCCAAACGCGTTCGAAAGCGAACAAGTCTTCTACACGAGCAAGGACGGGACGCGCATCCCGATGATCGTGACGCGCAAGATCGGCACCCCGCGCGACGGCAGCGCGCCGGCCATACTCTACGGTTACGGCGGATTCAACATCTCCTTGACGCCGGCATTCTCGCCGGCGACGCTCGTATGGCTCGAGCTGGGCGGAACGTTCGCGGTCGCCAACATTCGCGGCGGCGGCGAGTACGGTGAAGACTGGCATCTCGCCGGCACCAAAGAGCGCAAGCAGAACGTCTTCGACGATTTCATCGCAGCTGCCGAGTACCTGATCGCGCAGCGCTACACGTCGACCCCGAAGCTGGCCATCTACGGCGGCAGCAACGGCGGTCTGCTGGTGGGCGCGTGCCTGACGCAACGCCCGGAACTCTTCGGCGCGGCGATCGCGGCCGTCGGCGTGCTGGATATGCTGCGTTTCCAGAAGTTCACGATCGGCTGGGCGTGGATGTCGGACTTCGGCTCGTCCGACACACCCGATGCGTTTGCGTATCTGCGGAGCTACTCGCCGTTACACAACATCGTGCCCGGCAGGGCGTACCCCGCGACCCTGATCGTTACCGCCGATCACGACGACCGGGTGTTTCCCGCCCACTCGTTCAAGTTTGCCGCTGCGCTTCAGGCCGCGCAAGGCGGCGACGCCCCGGTCTTGATCCGGATCGAGACGAAGGCGGGGCACGGCGCCGGTAAGCCGACCGGCAAGGTCATCGACGAGGCCGCCGACCGGTTTGCCTTTTTGGTAAAGGTGCTGAACGTCCCGGTCGCGGAGACGCGGGTATGAACGGCAATGGTAATGGTGATGTTAACGAGATCGAGGTCTTCGACGACGAATCGGAGCTCCGAGCCCAAGCGATCGCGCTGACGGACCGGACGCTCACGGCGATCGGCGGCTTGGATACGAACGATCCGGATCAAGCCGCCGAACTCGTGGCGCGGATGTACCTGCGCATGCTGCGGGTCGTCCGCGAAGAGGAATGAACGCGCCCGGCGCTCAGACGTCGAGGCGGTAGCTCTTACCGGGCGTGCAGTCGGCGAACGCCGTGCCGTGCGGATCGCTCAAGACCAGCCGGAAATGCAGGTGCGTCGATCCGTGCTCGGCTTCGGACGAGCGCGAGAAGCGGTAATGGACCGTCGTCGATCCCCCGGCCGCCAGCGGCTGCGTTCCCTTTTGATCGACCTTCGTTTGGTCTTGATAGACCTGCACGGATTGCAGTAACGATGACGGTTCGGCTCGCGAACCGCTATTTCGCACCGTGATCGCGACGTCGTAGGTCGTCAGATCCCCGTTGGTACCGGCTTGCGATGCGACGGCGTGCGTGATCGCCGGACCGGCACAAGCGTTGGTCGTCATGGCGAGGAGCGGGAGGGAGAGTGCGGCGAGGAAGGCGTCGAGCATGTGATTCTCCGGTCGGTCGGTTGAGTGCTTGACCGGTACCCAGCCTTGCACTGTCTGAAGCATGCCCCGAACGGGAAGGTGTACCGCCGCAAGGGAGAACGCCGGGCTTCCTGAACCCCACGGCGGTGCTGCTCATTTGGCAAGCGCTGCTGTTGGCTGCCGGGATGATCTGGCAAGTTGCGTGGAGCCTCATCCTCGGCTTCACGCTCTCGGGTTTGGTGCAAGCGCTGGTGTCGAAAGAGCGGATGCAGGCCGTGCTCGGACGCGACGGCATTCGTGAAATCGCCCTGGCCACCGGATTCGGTGCGGCGAGTTCGTCGTGCTCGTACGCGGCCGCCGCGATGAGCAAGACGCTGTTCAAGCGTGGGGCCGCGCTCGTGCCGAGCCTGGCGTTCTTGTTCTCGTCGACGAATCTCGTGCTCGAGCTCGGCGTCATCCTATGGCTTTTGATGGGCTGGCAGTTCACCGCCGCCGAGTGGCTCGGCGGACTCGTGCTGATTGCCGTCATGACGCTGCTGGTGCGGTTGACCTATCCGAAAGCGCTGGTCGAGGAAGCGCGCCGGCACGTCGATAGGGCCGGCGGTCACGATCACGGCTCGATGGAAGCGCCGCCCGGCTCGACGCTCGCGCGGTTGCGCGATCCGGCCACGCGCATCGCGGTCGCGCAGAACGCGATGATGGATTTCTCGATGCTGCGGGCGGATTTGCTGGGCGGCTTTCTCATCGCGGGCGTGCTCGGTGCGGTCGTGCCCAACGGCGCCTGGCACGCGCTCTTTCTTGAAGGCGGCGCGCCCGGCGTGCAGCTGGTGGAGAACGCGCTGATCGGGCCCGTGATCGCGATGCTGTCGTTCGTGTGCTCGATCGGCAACGTGCCGTTGGCGGCGATCCTGTGGGCGAGCGGCATCTCGTTCGGCGGCGTGCTGGCGTTCATCTACGCCGACCTGATCGTGCTGCCGCTCCTCGACGTCTATCGCAAGTACTACGGGTGGCGCATGGCGCTTTACATGTTCGCGGTGTTCTTCGCCACGATGGTGATCTCGGCGATTCTCGTGGACGGGGCGTTCGCTGTGCTGCACCTCGTTCCCAAGCCCAACCCGAACGCGGTGCACGACCTGACGATGTTCTCGTTCAACTACACGTTCTGGCTAAATCTGGCGTTCGGGGCGCTGGCGATCTACCTATGGCGACTCGATGCCGCGCACCCGATGCACCACCATCACGAGCACGAGCACTAGTTCGAACGCCCGAGCGAGTTCCAGAACGGGCACTTGTGCTCGGCGCCGGCGTCGGTGCCGGTGGCAACCGCGCCCGGCGCGAGCTGCATGACGTCGGTGGTGAGGTTGAAGGCGGGCCAGTTCGGCAAACCCGGCCCGTTGGGGTCACCGGTCTTCACGAAGTTCGTCCAATAGGCGAGCATCGTCTTCGAGAGCGACTGCGATTCGGGCGGCAGACCTTTGCCGGTGGCGTCGACTTTGTTCGGGAAGAGATACGGTATCTCGGCGGTGTGCACCGGTCCGCGCACGCCGTTGCTCGCGTAGGCGTTCGGATCGTTGAATTCGTAGGCGTATGGGCGGTAGCCGCCGGTCGCGCGCGCTAACCGCCAACTGGCGACGTCCGCGCAGATTGCGATCGCCTCGAGTCCGGGTACGGGGCCCGAGTCCGTTTCGGCGGTTACCAGCGCGACGCCGGGGCTCGGATATTTCGTCACCGGATACTGCGCGGCGATTGCCGCAGCGTCCGCACCGTAGTCGTGTTGGAGCGTGCCTTCGTAGGCGGCCTCGGTCGCCGGCGGATGCAACAGGAAATAGCCGGCTTCGAGATGGTTTCCGCCGAGCAGCAACGGCACGCGGCCCAAATAGGTCCGCGGCTGCGCGGGGATGTCGTCTCCCTCGGCGCTGGGAAAAAATACCCCGAGCGAAAGCGGTCTCTGCACGGCGAGTATCTTCTGGATCGACAGGTCGGGCGACCGCAAACACGCGGCAAGCGCAGCGCCGGAACCGGGGCACCCGAGTTGGGCCGGAATTGATGCCTGTCGCGTCTCGAGGTCTGCAAGCGTGGGAAGCGGAGCAGCGCACGGCCCGCTTTCGACGATGGCTCGTACGAACGTTCCTTGCGAATTCGGAGCGGCGAGGTTCGCGCAGGTGCTGATGGCGCCCGCCGACACGCCGCCGAGCGTGACGTTGCGCGGCTCGCCGCCGAAGTTACCGATATTGCGCTGAACCCAATGCAGCGCGGCCTGTTGATCTTCGATGCCGTAGTTGCCGGTCGTCGCGCCGCCGTTGTCGAGCGAACTGTTGGCAAGGAAACCTAAGATGCCGAGACGGTAGTTCACCGTCACCACGATGATCTTACCGGTCGCGGCGAGCAGCGAGCCGTCGAAGAGTGCGGAGTTGCCTTGCGTGAAGCCACCTCCGTGAATGAAGACGTAGACCGGGGTCTTCGACGCTCCAACCGGCGCCCAAACGTTGAGATAGAGGCAGTCTTCGGTTGCGTCCTGCGTGGTGGCGGTGGTCGGCCCGATCTGCGGACACGCCGGTCCCGCCTGTAGTGCATCGCGTACGCCGTTCCACGCCGGAGCGGGCTTGGGCGGGTTGAACCGCAGCGGCCCGACCGGCGGCGCCGCAAACGGTATGCCCAGAAAAACGCGCACGCCGTTGACGATCGAGCCGTGCACGCTGCCCCGGTCGGTCTGCACGATCGTCGGATCAGTGCTGCCGGCAGCCGTCAGCGCGATGAGAGCCGCGAACAGGCAGAGCGCGCGCACGCTACACGCGGCGTTCGGCCGCCGCGTTCAGTCCGGCGATGCGTCCTTGGCACGTCGCGCGGGCGAGACCATGCTGGCTGAAGCCGCCGGCCGTCTCACCGCACGAGTACAAACCGGCGATGACTTGTTCGTGCATGTCCATCACCTGACAGCGAGCGTTGATCCGCAATCCCGACCGCGTGTCGTGGAGAACCGGCGTCGCCCACGCAGCGTAGAACGGTGGTTTGGCGATTTTGTAGAGCGGTTTGGGCCGATCGAAGTCGTCGTCCTTGCCGGCGTCGACGAACCCGTTGAAGCGCGCGACCGTCGCTTCGAGGGCGTCGGGCGGCATCGGTTGGCGCTGGTACCGCATCTTGATCGCGCGCGCCAGATCGGCGAGCGAATCGGCTTGGAAGAAGAAGCCGTGGTCGGCATCGACGTTCGGCGGGCGCGGATCCCACTTCTCACGTGCGACCGCGTCGGCGTCGAAGATTGCCCAGATCGGGCCCCCGCCGTTGTGCGCGTCGCCGATTCCGGCCAGCGCGGCATCGAGGAACAGGCGCGGATTGAACTTCACGCTCTTGACGTTGCGCCAGCTCCACTGCGTGTACGGATCGACGCTGCCGGCGTCGTTCGAGGAGAACTGCGGCGCGGTCTCGTCATAGAAGCGGCGGCCCACCATGTTGACGAGGATGAGGTTCTGCCAATCCGCCACGTGCAATCCGGTCGCGCGGGCTTTGTCGAAGACCGGGCTTCCCGGCATCCAGCGCAGGTTCACGTACCCGTACTGTGAGCCGACCGATCCGGGCTTGGTGATGGCCGGGCCGAACTCGGCACTCTGATTCGCGAGCCCCCAAAGCGATGCGCCGACCGCGAGCGCGGCCATCTCGCCGCTGGCGTCTTGATACGAGTATGGCGTGCCGGCCACGCCGCAGTATTCCTCGGTCAAGCGGGGGTCGAACATCCGCCGCCATTGGACGTTGGACGTCGCACCGCCGGTGGCGAGGATGACGCCTTTACGCGCGCGCACGTGCACCGTGGCGCCGTCGTGGCTGGCGGCGACGCCGATGACGCGGCCAGTGTGGGGCGTTTCCCGATGCAGCGCGGTCATCTTGTGGCCGAGCAAGTACTTGACGCCGGCCTTGTGGGCTGCGGCCAGCAACGGCGCGAGCAAACCGTTGCCCGACCCGCTTGTCGTTGCTTGGCTCGGATCGACCGGGCGGCCGGTCTGCACCAACGGCCATTGCATGTTCGCGGCATGCGCTTCGCGCGGGACGGAATTCCCGACCGCTTCGCCGCCGAGGAGATCGGGCGCCTTGTCCATGAAGACGACGCCGTGCGCGACGAGAAATTCGAACGTCGCCGCCGCGTTGTCGGCAAACGCGCGGATGATCTCGCGATCGTTGTAGCGATAATCCGCGTACCCGTTGCCCTCGACCACCGTCCAGTCGGTGAGGTCGCGGTAGAGCAGATCGGGCGAATCCTGGATGCCGTATTTCTTTTGCAGGCTCGTGCCGCCGCCGAGCGGCACGTTGCCGCCGCTGCAGATGCCGTGTCCGCCGGTGTGCATTTCGGCCTCGAGCACGAGCACCGAGTTCCCGGCCTCGCGCGCCGCGATCGCCGCCGGCGTACCTGATGCGCCGGAGCCGATCACGACCACGTCGGCGTTGTAGGTCCAGTGCAGCGGCAGCCCGGTTTGCGCTTCGGCCGGGGCGGCGGCCCCGAATTGACCGGCCAGCAGCGCGGTCATGCCGCCACCGCGCACCAGAACATCCCGCCGTTTCATCGTCATGTGCTTACTCCGCTTGCAGGCGCACGATCGATGCGCCATGGTTGCTGCCGACCCAGAACGTCACCGGGTTGGTCGAATTGTCGACGAACACGCGCCGGATGTTGGTCGAGCGCGGCAAGAGGTACCACACCATCTTGCCCGTCTTCGGATCGAGCCGCACGACGCGGTCGTCGAACTTCGAGCCGGTCCAGACCGCGCCGGTGCGGTCGGCAACCGCGTCGTAGGGGAACATGAACGGGTCGGACATCGGCCACTCGCGCATCGCTTTGGTGCGGGCGTCGAACATGCCTACGCTGTTGCCGTCGTATTCGGCGAACCAGTAACGGTCCTGCGCATCGAAGCGCCCACGACGCGGACGCGAATCGTGCGTGGGGGTCGGATAGTTTATGAACGCGCCGGTTTTGGCGTCGACTTCCGCGATATAGTTCTGGCCGACGCGGCCGGAAAAATCGAGGCCGTAGGCGTTGTCTTGGGAATCCGCGTTGAGCCCGTAGGCGCTGATCGTGTGGCCGTCCGTTGCGACGATCGGCCCGAAGCTCTCGAACGCTCCCGTAGTGGGGTCGAAGCGGTAGAAGGTGCGGCGGGCCGAGTCTTTGATCCAGACCTTGCCGTCGGCCGGCGACGGCACGGTCAGGAACGCCTGCTGCGTCGAGTTGTCCTGGTACTGGGCCGGAATCGGCCACGTCTGCATCGCCTTGGTGCGGGGATCGAACTTCAAGATGCCGCCCTGATGCATCATCGCGAGCCACAGATCGCCCGAGCGCGGATCGTACTCGAGATCGAGCGAACCGATGGGAAAGCCGGGCTTGAGGACCGGGGTCGGGTACTCCGTCACCGCTCCGGTCTTCGGATCGAGCTGGCCGATGAATTGATCGAGGAAGCTCGAGTAGTATACCTCGCCCTGCTGCGTGACGATGACGTCGTGCGGCTCGATGTCCTTGCGCGGCAGATCGTACTCGGTGATGATGACGTGCGTCGAAGCGCCCTTCGGCCGCGGCATCGTTTTCAGCGCAAACGGCCACGTGGTGCGGCCGCCGCTCAAGTTGATGCTCGCGAGATATTCCGCGAACGGACGGGACAGCGCCAGGTCCCGCGGGGACGGCGTGCTGACCGGTCCGGGCCGGTGCTGTGGATGTTCGGGCGACGAGTTGTTCGTGAAGTACCCCTGCATCTTCGGCAGGATGTCGTGCTGGAACTGATCCGCCGTGAAGGTCGAATGCACGATGCGGCTGAGGCTATGGCAGTCGTCGCAGTTGTTCAGGTCGCGCTTTTGGTCGTACGAACCGGGCATGCTGAGCAGCCACTCGGCATCGCTGAGTTGCGCCGCGAGATCCTTCGTGCGCACGAGCCGCAGATCGGTGGTGCGCGTTTGTTGCGCGGTGACGACCGCGGTGCCGGGACCGGCCAGGTCATAACCCACGGCTCGAACGGCGAGCGCATAGCGTCCGGGCACGAGCGCCGAGGCCGGAAAGCGATAGCGTCCCTGCGCATCGCTGACGACCGTCACCGTGATCGTCGACCCGGCGCGCTTGGCACTGACGAGCACGCCTTCCATCGGACCCTCGGCGGCCGACGAGACGCGTCCGGTCAACGCCCACGCCGCCGCTTGCGCGTGCAGCGCGTTGCCCAGACCGAGCGTGACGGCGACGAGCACCCCGGCGAGACCGAGCAGCAGCGCCTTCATCTTCATCGGGTTCCTCCTCATCATTCGCCGGAAACGTCTTCGCGGTACAAACCGAGGTTTTCGAGCATCGGGCGGTCGCTATAAGCGAACAGAAACGCGGTCTCATCGCCCGTATTCTCGTGCGCGTGCACGTGCCATGCGGGAATGGCGATCGTATCGCCCGGGCCCCACTCGAGCACCTGCTCCCCGATGCTGCTGCGGCCGTGCCCCGCGATGACGTTGATGATGTGACTGGCGGTCATGCGCCGGCGCGGCGTGTGGGTGCCGCGATCCAGGCGTTCGGCGCGCGCACCGATCGTGCGCGAGATCGGCGCGCCGGTCAGGCGGTGCAGATACGGCAGCGCCGCGTACGGACCGGGCTCGCCGAGCAGCCGCGCGCGCATTTCCGCCCACGGATAGCGTAAGCTCGTGTCGGGCTGCGCGTCGGCGAGCATGGCGCGCGCGGGGCTCCAGTTTTCCTGGAAGCCGATGCGCAGGAACGCGAAGAGCGGAACGTCGAGGCCGTCGAGCCAGATCAGCGGGCCCGCCCCGTCTTTCTGGTGATCGTGATACGTCCACGACGGCGTGAGGATCAGGTCGCCGGGTTCCATCCACAAACGCTCGCCGTCGACCGAAGTAAACGCGCCGTTTCCTTCGATGACAAAGCGTAAGGCAAACGGTGTGTGGCGATGCGCGGGCGCGCGTTCGCCCTGCAGGATGCATTGCAGACCGGCAAAGAGCGTATCGGTCGTGCAACTGCCGCCCGCGCCGGGGTTGATCAAGCGGAAGACGCGCCGCCGTGCCTCCTCGGCGGTGATCAGCTCGCTGGCCTGCAGCAGCAGGTCGCGCAGCGGCGCATACGGCCAGACGAACGGGATCGCCCGCGGTGTGGGGTTCGGCGGCGTGCGGTCCGTCGCCGTCCACAACGGGAAGGCGGCAAGGTCCGCCGCCTGGCGCAGCACGGCTTCGAGCGAATCCGTCAGCATCGTATGGTCCTCCAGCGTCCGATCGCTGCGGGGTTCGGGGGCCGGCGAGCAAAACCCATGCGGCAATGCAGAGAATGCCCGCGCAGAAGCGCAAAGAGCATCTTCACAACGTGGCCGAAGCGCAGAAACTGCTGGTGCCGGCCGGATTTCCGGCCGTCACGCGCGACTATCGTCTCGGTTTGCCCGGCGGCGAACTCGAACTGCTACCCGATCCGGCAAGCATTCCGACGATCCAGCACGCGACGACCGACTTCACGGTCGTGTTTTTTCCCGATCTCGGCCTGCCGGTGGCCGTCACCGACTGGGACGACGAACGCTGGATCGCCTACCTGCGCGCGCGCATCGATGAATTGAAGCAGCGCGCCTAAGTGTGCTCGAGCCGGTCGGCCTGCACGAGCGTGGGAAAGAAGCGCGCGCAGAGGGCCGCGACGGCCAGCGTTGCGACGCCGCCGGCGACGACCGAGGGGACCGTGCCGATCAGCGCCGCGACGGTTCCAGATTCGAAGGCGCCGAGCTGGTTTGAGGTCGTCGTGAACACGGACTGCACCGCGGTGACGCGTCCGCGCATCGCGTCCGGCGTGTTGAGCTGCACGAACCCGTTGCGCAGCACGCCGCCGACCACGTCGAAGGCACCGAGCACGACCAGCGCCGCGAGCGAGAACCAGAGGTTCGTCGAGAGCCCGAACGCGATCGTCGCGAACGCGAAGCCGATCACGCAGACGAACGCCAAGCGCCCCACGCGTTCGCGCGGCGGCCGGTGCGAGATGAACGCGGCGACGACGGCCGCGCCGAGCGCCGGCGCGCTGCGCAGCCAACCGAGGCCCGCCGGGCCGATGTGCAGGATGCTCGCCGCGTACACCGGCTCGAGCGCGGTCGCGCCGCCGAAGAGAACGGCGAACAGATCGAGCGTGATCGCGCCCAAGATCACCGGGCGCGAGCGAATGAACGCCAGGCCCGCCAGTGCCGTCGCGACCGACTGCGGTTCCGGCGCGCGCGCCTCCCGGCGGATGCGCAGGCGCAGGAAAGCGATCGCGGCGACGAATGCCATCCCGGCGGCGACTAGGAAGGCGGCGCCGGTGGAGATTGCGACCAGCGCACCGCCGATCGCCGGCCCGCAGATCGTGCCGATCTCGCGGCTGGCGGCCTGCGTGGCCTGCGCGTTGACGTAGCGGTTGGCCTCGACGATGTTGCGCAGGGTCGACTTTTCGGCCGGCCGCCCAAGCGCACGCTCGGAACCGAGCAGCGCCACGACGATGAGGTAAGGCACGATCGACGTCACGTCCGCGCGCACGAGGAAGAACAGCGCGGCCGCGCACAGCAAGTCGACGCCGCGGCCCAGCGTCACGATTAGCCGCCGGTCGAAGCGATCGGCGATCACGCCCGAGGGGATGGCCAGCAACAGCGCCGGGACGAACATCGCAAACCCGATCAGTCCGAGATCGAACGGTTGATGGGTGAGGACGAAGATGTGCCAACTGATCGCGATGAAGATGATCTGCGTACCGACATCGCCGCACATCACCGCGATCAGGTAGTCGCGAAAGTCACGATCGGCTAGCGAAGCGAGCCCCTAACCGACGCCGGGTGCGATCATCGACTTGGCCGTGATCGGGGTCTTGATGACGCCGTAACGCAGCGCCGCATCGATGAGCGGTTGGATCTCGCGTATGTCGAGGCGCGAAGCGCCGTGGGTGACCGCCATGGCGGCGATCACCGAAGCCGGGACGCCCCAGTAGGGTGCGATGACCGGCAGCACCTCGGCGCGGTGCCCGTTGGCATACGCCGCGGAGCGGCTCAGCGCGTCGGCGAGCTTGCGGATCGCGTCGCGGTTGCGGCCGATGAACGTCTCGGTCGAGCAGTAACAGGTGATCAAGAAACGCTTGGCGATCGAACCGTTCGGTTCGCCGATGACCTTGGCGCGGCCCGACGCGGTCGCGTTGGTCAGGAACGGATTGCTGAGGAAAGCGGCCGCAACGCGCCCCTGCTCGAGGGCGGCGAGGACCGCCGACGACGGCAGCTCGATGAACTTCACCGTTCGGGAATCACCGCCGGTGGCATCGATCCACGCCCGCGTCGACATCTCGTCGAAGTCGTGCAGTGACGGGGTGGGCATCGTCGACCCGTTGAGGTCCTTGCCCGATGCGATGCTCGATTCTTTGAGGACGACGATGCCTTCGCTCGGATCGTCCGCGACGAACAGCTCGGCCGGCGCGACGATCTCTACCGGAACGCCGTGGCTGCGCGCGCTGATCAGCGGTAACAGGCTGCCGCGCGCGACGTCGAGCGATCCGCCGATCAGCGCGGCGATCGCGGTCGAGCCGGAGGTGAACTTCACGATGTCCACCTTGAGCCCGGCGCGCGTGAAGATGCCGCTGGCTTGGGCCCAGAAGAGCGGCGTGCTGTCGTCGTTGACGTTCGTGCCGAGACGAATCGTGGTCAGGCCGGAGGTCTGGGCCGCCGCCGGACCGGCCCAGGCGCCGAGCGCGCCGGCCGTCACGCCGCGCGCGAAGTCGATTCTCTTCATCCTCAGGCGGCTTCATTCGCGGACGGAAGGATGATCCCGTTCGGCCGTGTTAGGGAGACCGTCATGAGCGAGAAGCCGTTGCTTGCGCTCTCGATCGGCGATCCGTCGGGGGTCGGCCCCGAGATCGTGGTCAAAGCGTTGCAGACGCGCGAGCCGCAAGAACGCATGCAGGTGCTGCTGCTCGGCAATCGCGACGGAATCGAGCATGCGGCGGCGCAGGCCGGTTGCGACCTGTCGTTCGCGAACGTGGCCTCGCCGCAGGCGGCGCGCGCGCTCGGCAACGGCACGATCCCGGTGTTCGACGACGGCGCGCTCACGATGGCCGACTACACGATCGGGCAACCGAGCCGCAAAGGCGGCCGCGCAACCTACGACCGCTTCGTGCAGGCTATGGAATGGGCGTCCGACGGCGCCGTGGCCGGTTTCATCACTGCGCCGGTCGACAGCGCATCGTTCGCGCTGGCCGGCGTGGGCCTCGGCGAGCTCTCGCATCCGCCCGGTACGTGCCTCTTGCGCTGCTCTGGTAACTTGCGCTACGTGCCGATCGGCGAGCACGTGCTGATCCGCGACGTTCCGCCGTCGGTGACGAAGGACAACGTCGCCGGGGTCATCCGGCTGATCGGTAACCAAATGATGCGCTGGGGCATGCCGGCGCCGCGCATCGCGGTCGCCGGCCTCAATCCGCATTGTGCGGGCAGCGAAGACCGCGACGAGATCGCCCCGGCGGTCGAAGCGACGCGCGCCGAAGGTTTCGACGTGACCGGTCCGCTTTCGCCCGACACCGTGTTCCGCCGCGCGCTGCACGGCCAATTCGACGTGGTCGTCGCGATGTATCACGATCAAGGCCAGATTGCGATCAAGACGACCGGCCTCGAGGCCGCCTCGGCGATCTTCGTGGGGTTGCCGTACGTGCGCGTCGGCGTACCGCACGGGTCGGCGCTCGACATCGCCGGCAAGGGGATCGCCAAACACGACACGATGCTCAGCGCGCTCACGACCGCTTCGCGCCTCGTCAACGGCGGCGGCCTCTAGATGTCCGGCGTGATGCGCGTGGGGTTCATCGGGCTCGGGCAAGCCGCCGCGCTGATCCTCGAACGGATCCGCGCTGCCGGCGACCCGCGCTGGCAGGTGGTTGCGGGCGCCGATCCGCGCGAGCATGCGCGCGAAACGTTTGCTCGCGAATACGGCTGCAACGCCTACGCCGATGCGGCCGGACTCGTGCGCGACGAGAACGTCGACGTCGTCTACATCGCGACGCCGCCCGCGCTGCATCTCGAACACGCGTCGCTGGCCGCGCGGGCCGGCAAGCACGCGATCGTCGAAAAGCCGCTGACGTTGAAGTTGGACGAAGCGCGTCAGATGGTGGCGGTCGCCGCGCAAACCGGAACGAAACTACTGGCCGGCCACACGCATAGCTTCGATGCGCCGATCCGGGCCATGCAGCGGCTGGTCGAGTCGGGCGAACTGGGGCCGCTGCGCGCGATCAATTCGTGGAATTTCAACGAGTTCAATCACCGCCCGCGCTTGCATTCCGAGCTGGTCGACACGCATGGACCCGTATTCAATCAGGGACCACACCACGTCGACATCGTGCGCCAGATCGCCGGCGGCCTGGTGCGCTCGGTGCGCGGCACGACGATTCCCGACGGCATCACCGGCGTCGAGGGCGGCTACGTCGCCTATCTCGAGTTCGTGACCGGCGTCCCCGCCACGCTCGTCTACGACGGCCGCAGCCTCTTCGACACGGCCGAGTTCTTCGAATGGCGCGGTGAGGGCGGCGGTTATCGCGATCCGGAGACGAACGCCGTGCGCCGCCGTGCGTTTCTGGAGCTGGCCGGAACCGCGCCGGGCGAGCGCGACGCGCTGCTCGACGCGCAAAAGGAAAGCGGCCGCTACGGTGCGGTGCAGTACCAGTCGCGCCATCCGGCCGAGGAGTCGGTGAAACAGCCGTTCTTCGGCCTCACCGTCGTGAGCTGCGAGAACGCGACGGTGCGCCAATCGCCCGGCGGGCTCTACGTCTACGGCCCCGACGGCCGCCGGGAAGTTCGGCTCGAACGCGCGGTGGGCGGACGGCTTGCCGAGTTGGCCGAAATGCACCGGGCCATCGCGACCGACACCACCCCCGAGCACGATGGTGCCTGGGGATTGGCGACGCTCGAGGTGTGCACCGGCATGCTGGAATCCGCGCGCACGGGCGCCGCGGTCGAGATGCAGTACCAAGTTCCCACCCCACCGGCCGCGCAGACGACTGCGCGAGGAGCCTAGCACCATGGCCAAGATCGTTCTCGGAATCGGCACGTCGCACGCGCCGCAGCTCATCACCACCGTCGAGGAATGGCAACTCCGCGTCGCCGCCGACCGCCAGAACCCGCATTTCTTCCGTTGTAAGCCCGTGTCGTTCGACGATCTGGTCGCACTGCGCGCCGGCGAGGGGCTCAAGGCGCAGCTGACGCCGGAGGTGCAAGCGGCGAAACACGCCCGCAATCAGGCCGCGCTCGATCGGCTCGGCGAGATCCTGGCGCAGGCGAAGATCGACGTGGCGGTGATCGTCGGTAACGACCAGTCCGAATGTTTTTCGGAAGAGAACGTGGCCGCGTTCAGCGTGTATCGCGGCGAGTCGTTCGAGAACATTCCGAAGACGCCCGAACAGATCGCCAAGATGCCGCCCGGGATCGCGCCGACGGCGCGCGGCTATTGCCCGCCCGAGCGTGCGAAATATC
>JBEKXE010000119.1:0-14480 GCA_049512335.1 Candidatus Lustribacter sp. | reverse complement strand
CAGGGCGTAAACGTAATCTCGATGAGTCTCGGCGGCGATAATTGTACGTCGCCCGGCGTGGACTCCGATCCGACGGAAGGCCACGCCGTCGCCGAAGCGATCAAGAACAACATCGTCGTCGTTGCGGCGTCCGGCAACTCCGGCGGCAGCGTCGTCGGAGCACCGGCCTGCGACAGCGGCGTCATTGCCGTCGGCGCAACGTCGATCTCCGACGGAACGGCGAACGACAGCAACAACACGTCCGGTACGGCGGCGGCGCCGGTCGAGTACGTGACGAGCTACACGCAGTACGGCACGACCAACACGCTCGACAGTCCGAGCTCGTGGGGCATCGTCGCTCCCGGCGGCGATCCGCAGGGCAACAGCGACAACGATGACTTGCATTGGATCGAGAACATTTGGACGACCACACCGTATCAGTCGTCGCCCGCCGATACGAACTTCGCCGGCGAGTGCACCTACGATTATCCGAACAGCAACGGAAAGACCGCGCCGGTCGATTGCCGCACGCTGATCGCCGGAACGTCGATGGCTACGCCGCACGTCGCCGGTGCGGCTGCCTTGATCCTCTCCGCGACCGGCGGATCCGGATCGCCGTACCAATCGCCCACCGCGATGAAGAACCTGTTGTGCACCTACGCCGACGATCTGCCCGGCAGCGGGACGACGTCGGAGCAAGGCTGCGGCCGGCTCAATGTCTACACCGCGATGGCGCATGCCGTTGGCGATCCCTCGCCCCCGACGCCGGTGCCGTAGGGTTGGCCTCCTGACCAGCCTTGCTGGTCAAGAGGCCGATTCCGGCGGGGGCTCAATTCATAGATCATGACGAAAAAAGCCACCGCCGCCGGCTCTACGGCACGTGCTGCCGAAGCCGTGCTCAAGGCCAAGGCCCGGGCCCAAGCCGAGCGCAACGCCGAAGCCGAGTCGAGCCGGGTGCGCGACATGTTCGAAAAGGACCGTGCGGACTTCGCCCGCCGCTACGGGGCCCTTCGCTAGACCGTCGAAGGAGGGATTATGACCCTCCTTGCCCCGGTGCTCGGCGTGCTGTTCGCGCTCCGATTCAGCCTCGACGACTACACGAACTGGTACAACTCGCCCGGCGCGGCGGTGTACTTCTGGTCGTTCTTTTTCGCGGTCGTGCTGGTGATCGTCGTCGTGACGTTGTGGGTGTTTCGAAAGATGCGGCCCCACTGAGCCTACCCTGACGTGGGTTCGCCGGCGCCGGCGACGAACGTCGCAGTATGATCGAGACATCCGCACAACTGACCGATGCCGAACGGCGTGCCGCTTGGAACGCCGCCAGCATTCGCCCGCTCTGGGAAGACGCTCGGGCCCACGGGGGCGCGCCGCCGCCGCCACGACCGCAAATTTGGCCCTGGAAGGCGATGCAGCCGCTGATCGACGACGCAGCCGGCATGAACTCAACCGACGTGGTCGAGCGGCGCGTCCTCTCGCTCATGCACGAGGACCCCAAGACCCTCGGTTACCCGTTCACGATCACCAACCTGAACTGCGGCTACCAGATCTTGCTGCCGGGCGAGCAAGCGCGCCCGCACCGCCACTCGATGAACGCCCTGCGCTTCGTGATCGACGGCCACGGCGCCAACACGGTCGTCGATGGCAAGGTCTGCGAGATGCACGAGAACGACCTGATCCTCACGCCGGGCTGGACCTGGCACGAGCACGCCCACCCCGGCGCTGAGCGCATCGTGTGGCTCGATGTCCTCGACGCCTCACTCCACCGCTACCTCGGCACCGACGCCTTCGAACCCGGCCCCGTCCACGACGTGCCGGTTCTACCGCCCGACGCAGCATTCGCGTTTGCCAACCTGCTGCCCGAGACGGCGCCGGGAGCCAACAGCCCCGTCTTCTGCTATCCCTGGGCCACTGCCGAGGCCGCTTTGGCCGTGGCACCGCGCAGCCGGGACGGCGCCCGCCGCCTGCGCTACGTCAACCCGACCACCGGCGGCGCAACGATGACGCTGCTCGATTCCACGCTGATCGAGATCGACGCCGGCCTCGAGACGGCGCCCTTCCGCACCTCAGCCCATACGGTGGTGGCGGTGATCGACGGTCACGGCCGCACGCAGTCCGGCGACGCGAGCGTGAGCTGGGGGCCGAAGGACGTCTTCACGCTGCCGAGCGGTCAGTGGATGACGCACCGCGCCGACGAGCGCGCGCGGCTCTTCCTCACCAGCGACCGCGAGATCTTACGCCGGCTGGGCCTGCTCGAGGAAACCTACCGCAGCTGAGCCGCGACCGGAACGTCGGCGACGACCGGAATCGTCATCTCGCCGACGTTCTCGATTGCGATGCGCACCGAATCGCCGGGCACGATCGGTCCCACGCCGGCCATCGTGCCGCTCGCGATGATATCGCCGGGCTGCAGCGTGTTGACCGACGAGCACAGCACGATGGCCTCGCGGATGCCGACCACCATGTCGCTCACCGGCGCTTCTTGCTTCAGCGCCCCGTTGACCCATAAGCGCAACACCAGATCGTCGGTGCGGCCGACCTCGTCGGCGGTGGTGATCCACGGCCCGACCGGGCAGAACGTGTCGAACGACTTGCGCATGACGCGTTCTTCCTTGCCGCGCATCGTGACGTCGATCAGACAAGCGTAGCCGAAGATGTAATCGAGCGCGTCTTCCAGCGCGATCTTGCGGCCGGTCTTGCCGACGATGATCGCCAACTCGCACTCGTGATGGAAGTTGCGGCCGGGCCGGTCGGGGATCACGATCGCGTCGGCCGGTCCGATCAGCGCGGCGTTGGACTTCATGAAGAAGCCCTCGGTGCCCGCAACGTCGGACTGCTGGCCCATCTCGGCGCTGTGCGCGTGAAAGTTGTTCGGCAGCGCCAGCAATTTGTGCGGCCAGGGAATCGGCGTGTCGAGCGTGACGCCGGACAGCGGCACGCCGACCGAAAGACCCAAACATCGCTCGATCCCCGGGCGCAGCTCGTCGAATGCGGCGATCGTCGTGATCATCCCCATCGGCGGCCATTCGGCCGGATCCACGCCGCACGCTTCGCTCACGTCGTGGATCCGGTCGCCGATGACCACGCCGATACGACCACCGTCGAAGCGTGCGATCTTCATGCCACGCGCGGTACGACGGCAACGCCTCGCCTCCTCGCAGAACGGGGAGACGAGCGAGACAACAATAATGTTTCGTGAATGCGGACGAACGAACGAAACGATCTCCCCGGTCGGCGGTTAGCCGGTAAGACCGCGCTCATCACCGGCACCGCCGGCGGACAAGGCCGCGCCGCAGCCGTGCTGTTCGCCGCGCACGGTGCGCGCGTCGCCGGCTGCGACATCGATGAAGCCGGTGCGCTCGAAACGGTGCAGCTGGTTCGCGCCGCCGGCGGGACGATGGACTCGCAGCAGCCCGTCGACCTGAGCGACCGGGAGCAAGTCGACGCGTGGATCGCCTGGGCGGCGCGCACGTGCGACGGTTTCGACATTCTCTACAACAACGCGTCGGCGCCGAAAATGAACCCGTTCGCAGCGCTCACTCCGGACGAGTGGAGCTTCACGATGCGCAACGAGCTCGACATCGTCTTCCATGCCTGCCAAGCTGCGTGGCCGTACCTGCGCGAGCGGCGCGGCAACATCATCAACACGGCTTCGGCGATGGCGCTGGTGACGCGCGGCGAGGGTTACAGCGCCCACGTCGCCGCGAAAGCCGGCGTCATCGCGCTGACCCGGCAACTCGCCTACGAGGGCGGCCCCCTCGGGATCCGCGTCAACGCGCTCTCACCCGGCCTGGTCGAGTCGCCGATCACCCTGCGCTGGCTAAGCGATCCGGCCAAGCGTCGCGAGCGGGAAAAGTGGTACCCGCTGGGACGGCTCGGGAAGCCCGAAGACGTGGCCTACGCCGCGCTCTACCTCGCTTCGGACGAAGCTTCGTGGGTGACGGGCAGCAATTTCGTGATCGACGGCGGCACGAGCACGATCTAGGAACCTTTCTCCCTCGGCGTTATCAACTTAGAGGGCTAATCGCTCCATCCCTTAGGCGGTTGTCGAATGCGCTCGGCTGCCGCAAACGGTACCTTGAAGGCGACCCATCTGAGGGAGGGATAGTTTTTTGTTGACGTTACTGGGCGCCGTAACGCAGCTCGCTGCTGCGACACCTGCGCCGACCCCGCCTCCGACGATCATCTCCCAGCCCGCGTGGCTCAACGCTGGGGATACGTCGTGGCAACTCACGGCCGGCACGTTCGTCGGCCTCCAGAGCATTCCGGGCCTGGCGATTCTCTACGCCGGCCTGGCGAAGAAAAAATGGGCGCTCAACTCGGCCGTGATGTGCTTCTACGCCTTCTCGATCGTGCTGATCACCTGGTCGCTGTTCGGCTACAACATGTCGTTCGGCACGCCGTGGCTGGCGTTCGGAGCCAATCAGTTCCTCGGTCTGCCGACGATTGCCGTCGGCGCTGCGCAAGAAATTGGGCAGGCTGTGATTCCGGCGGCTTCCGGTTCGTTGCCGGCGCTGCGTTTCGCGGGTTCGGCGATGATTTGGTTCCAGTTCGTGTTCGCTGCGATCACGCCGCTGCTGATCGCCGGTGCCGTGCTCGGCCGCATGAACTTCAAAGCGTGGATGATCTTCGTTCCGATCTGGAGCACGGTCGTTTACTCGGTCGGCGCGTTCAGCCTGTGGGGCGGCGGCTGGCTCGCGCAATTGGGTGCAGCCGATTACTCGGGCGGTTACGTCATCCACTTGGCAGCCGGTGTTTCCGGCTTCGTCACGGCCGCAATGGTCGGGCCGCGTCTGCTTGCGGATCGTAAGGACTTCGAGCCGAACAACCTGATCATCGCGCTGGCCGGCGCCGGTATCCTCTGGCTCGGCTGGAACGGCTTCAACGGCGGCGACCCGTACACCGCAAACCACGACGCCGCAGCCGCCGTGCTGAACACTAACATCACGACGGCCGTCTCGCTGCTCGTCTGGCTCATCCTCGACATGATCGTTACCGGTAAGGTCAACGCGGTTTCGATGATCAACGGTATGATCGTCGGCCTCGTCGCCATCACTCCGGCCGCCGGTTTCGTCAACGGTATCGGCGCGATGATCATCGGCTTGGTCGCCGGTGTGATCGTCTGGTTCTCGCTGAACAAGATCAACAACACCGCGCTTCTGCAGCGCGTCGACGATACGTTCGGCGTCCTCCACACGCACGGGGTCGCGGGTCTCGTCGGCGGCCTCATGGTCGGCTTCGTCGCCGATCCCAACATGTGGGAGTACTACAGCGCGCCGGGAACGCCGAATCCCAAGTGGGATCCGACGACTGCCCCTGCGTTCTCCGTCGAAGGGCTGTTCGCGCACGGGAACCCGCACCAGCTGATCCTGCAGGCCGAAGCTGCGGCCTTCATCATCGTCTGGAATATCGTCGCGACATTCGTGATTCTCAAGCTCATCTCGTTCGTCATCCCGTTGCGCGCAAGCGAGGGCGATGTCGAGGGCGGCGACCTCGCGATTCACGGTGTCGATCCGATGCCGTACTACCCGTCCGCCTAAACCAAGAGCTGCCTCCAACAGCAAAGAGCCGTCGGGCCAAAAACCCGGCGGCTCCTTTTTTTTGGAAGCGTGTACGGGTCTAGGCGGAGACGCTGAAGAAACGGTTGAGGTAGCCGTTCGCGACGTTGGCATTGTTGATCGTCGCGATCGAGATCTGCTGCTGCAGGCGCAGCGAGTTCAGCTCGCTCGAGAGCGACGCTTCGTTGGCGTCCCCGATGTCCGAGGCCGAATTGGTCAGGTTGACCGACGCTACGTTGTTGTTGTTGAAGGCGTTCTGCAGCGAGTTCGTCTGCGCGCCGAGCTGGGCCTGACCGGCGCCCAGCTTCGAGATCGCGTTCTGGATCTGGCCCAACGAGTTGGTCGCGTTCTGCGGCGTCGACAAGTCGATGTTCGTGATGCCGAGCCCGGTCGTCGTCGCGTTGGGCACCGTGATCGTCGTAGTCTGCCCTTGATTCGCGCCGCTCTGAACGCTGGCCGTTCCTTGAACCGAAGCGGCCGTCGCGGCTTGGGTCTGGACCGTGGCCGTCGCGTTCGTGTCGTTGGTCGTGAAGTTGCCGAACGTGATCTGCGTGCCGTTGACGTTGGTGGTGGAGTTGGCCGCGAACTGACCGACGTTGGTGACCTGCTGGGTCGTCGAATCGGTGTAGGTGACGTTGGCGACGGCACCGGCGCCGGTGTTCGCGATCGTCACGTTGATCGTGCCGCTGGTCGTCGCGGCGGACGGCGTAACCGAGGCGAGCACGTTGCCGCCGCCGTTGAGGTCGTCGTTGTTGGTCGTGGTGGCCGTGGCCGGGGCCGCCGGCGTCGTCCCGGAATTCTGACCCGTCAGCAGCGTGGTCCCGTTGAAATTGACGGTCGAGGCGTCGCCGTTGATCTGGGCGAGCAGCGCGTTCGCCTGCGTCTGCAGGGCCGCGTTGTCGCTCGGCGAGTTGAAGCCGTTGCCGGCTTCGATGGCCAGGTTCTGCAGCTGCCCGAGCGCGTTTTGGATGCCGCTGGTCGCACCTTGCGCGACGTTGATCGCGTCGCTGGCCTCGGTGATGTTTTCGTTGGCGGTGTCGTCGCCTTGCGCTTGGGACTCCAGGGCGTTGTAGATCGCCAGGCCCGAGGGGTCGACGGCCGCACTCGTCAGCCGGTTACCGCTGGATGCCTGGTTCGATGCCTGCGTCAACTGCTGCTGGTAGTACGCCAGCGAGTTGAGTGCCGGTCCGACGTCGATGCTGCCGACTGCCATGGGGCCCTCCCGTGTGACCCTACTGTAGCGTATCGGGCAGCCGAGCGACTACCCCCGAAGGCTTAACCTTCGGTAACAGTGACGGGGAGCCGTGTAAAGAGCGACCTAGGTCTCCACCAGAGCCGCGCAGAGTTCGGCGTGGAGCCGCCCGTTGGAGGCCGCCACGGAGCCGCCGGCCAGGTCCAGCTCCGACCCGTCGATCGCGGTCACGCTGCCCCCGGCTTCCCGGATCAGCAGGGCCCCGGCGGCGATGTCCCACGGCTTCAGGTCCCACTCCCAGAAGCCGTCGAAGCGCCCGGCCGCTACGAAGGCGAGGTCGAGGGCCGCCGAACCGTCCCGCCGGACGCCTTGCGCCAGGCGCGACATGGCCGCAAAGTAGCGCCCGTTGCGGTCGTAATCGGCCGGGTTGAAGCCGGTGCAGATCAGGGCCGAGCGGACCGCCGGGGTCGTTGAGACGCGAATCGGCAATCCGTTGAGGGTGGCCCCGCCGCCCCGGCGGGCAGCGAAGCGCAGGCCCATCAGCGGCGCCTCGACCGCTGCCGCTTCGAGCACCCCGGCGCGCTCGTAGGCGATCGAGACGCAGAACAGCGGGTAGCGGTGCGCGTAATTCGTGGTCCCGTCCAAGGGGTCGACGATGAACCGCTCGTCGCCGGTACCGACGTAGACCCCGCCCTCCTCGCCGAGGATCGCGGCCGCGGGGAACTCGGCACGCACCGCGGCGACGATGGCGTCCTCGCTCGCCCGGTCGGCCTCGGTGACCAAATCGTGCGGCTTCTTCTCGACCACGTCGTGGAGATCGTCGAAGCGATCGCGCAAGAGCTCGGCTGCGTGATGGGCAAGGTCGGTCACGAAATCGAGCGGGTCCACACTTCTCCTATTCGGAACAGGTCGGCTGATGTTTCGAAGAGCGAATCGGACCCGGCTCGACCGCGTCCTCGCCGCCATCGAGATCCCCGCCGTCGGCTTGTGGCTCGGGGCGCTGTGCGGCTTCGCGTTCATCTTCGCCCCGGCAGCGTTTCGGATCGTTTCCGACATCACGCAGTTTGCAAACCTGACCGCAACGAACCTGCGCGTGCTCTCGTACGTCGGCGCGGTCTGCGGCGGGCTCGGACTCGTCATCGCGCTCGTGCGTTCGCGCGACGCCGCCGATCGCACCAACGACATCGTCCGCGCCGGACTGCTCCTGATCGCGCTGCTGTTGGTGGCGTACGAAACCTTTGCCGTCATCCCGGCGTTGGCCGCGATCGCCGATTTCCACTCGGCCGATTTTGCCGAATTGCACCAGCGTTCGACGCAGGTCTATGGGGGCGTCGTCGTGCTGACGCTGGCGGCGCTGGTTCTGGCCGCCGTGCGCGAGGACGCGTAGGGCGCCGCATGGCCTTCCACGACGGATTTCTCTCCGAGATGATCGGGCGCATCGCGGTCGTCGACGTCGGCGGCCGCCGGCTCACCGTCGGGCGCATCGCCGACTTCGTCGTCGAACATCCCGACGACACGTTCCCGAAGATCGACGCGCTGGTCATCAAGAGCAGCAGCGGAAAGCATCTCGCGCCGATCGGCAGCATCGCCGACTTCGATTCCGACGGCAAGCTCGTGTTGCGCGACGTGCCCTCGCAGCAAGCGCCGCCCGACGACGAAGCGCTGTATCTGGTCGAGGATCTCTTCGACAAGCAGATCGTCGACGTCGACGGACGCAAAGTCGTTCGCATCAACGATCTCGAGGTGGCGCGCACGGGCGGCGCGTTGCGCGTCGTGGCGGCCGACATCGGATTCGGCGGCATCGTGCGCCGGCTCGGGGGCCGCCGGCTGAGCCGGCGCTTGGTCGAGCGCCTGCCGCGCACGTTGATCGCCTGGGACAACGTCGCCCCGCTGCACGACCTCAACCCCACCGAAATCCGGCTCTCGGTCTCCGACTCGCGGCTGGCGCGGCTGCATCCATCCGATCTGGCCGAGATCATCGGCGATCTCTCGGCGCACGACGCCGCCCGCGTCGTGGCCTCGCTGGACGATGAAACCGCGGCCGATGCGCTCGAACACCTCGACGCCGACACGCAACGTTCGATCATCGACGACCTCGGCCACGAGCGCGCCGCCGACATCATCGAGGAGATGGACTCGGACGATGCCGCCGACCTGCTCGGCGACCTGCCGCCGGAACAGCAAGAGCGCCTGCTGAGCGAGATGGACGCCGAGACGGCCGAAGATCTGCGCGAGCTGGTCGCCTACGACGAAGGCACCGCCGGCGGTCTGATGACGACCGACTACATGTGGATCTATCCGCACCGTACGGTCGCCGCAACGATCGCGAAGATCCGCGAACTGGCGCCGGAGACCGAGTTCATCTACTATCTCTACGTGACCGACGAGACGGAGAAACTGCTGGGCGTGCTCTCGCTGCGCACGCTGCTGCTCTCCTCACCCGACGACATCATCCACACGGTGATGGAGGGCGATGTCGTCAGCGTGAACCCCGACGTGAAGGCCACCGAGGTCGCCTCGACGATCGCGCGCTACGATTTGATGGCCTGTCCGGTGCTCGACGACGACGGAAAAATGCTCGGCATCGTGACGGTCGACGACGCGATCGACGCGATCATCCCCGAGCGGCTCAAGAAGCAACTCCCGCGCTTCACCAAGCGCCACCAGCGCGAACGCCTAGAGCTCGCATAGCACATGAACCTCCCCCGCTGGTGGCGCCGAGCGCTGGTGCTTTTCGCCGTGCTCGGGCCGGGCTTCGTCACGGCCTCGGCCGGCAACGACGTCGGCGGCATCGCGACGTACTCTGCGGCAGGCGCGAAGTTCGGCTACATCGTGCTCTGGACGCTGGTGCCGCTCACGGTCTCGCTGATCGTCGTGCAAGAGATGGCGGGGCGCATGGGCGCGGTGACCGGCCAAGGTCTGGCGGGCCTGATTCGCGAGAACTTCGGGATCCGCTTGACCTTCATCGCGATGGCGGCCCTGTTTTTCATCAACACGGGGATCACCGCGACGGAGTTCGCCGGCATCGCGGCCTGGGCCCAAATCTTCCACCTCTCGCGCTTCATCATCATCCCGCTGGCGACCGTGGTCGTGTTCTTGCTCGTACTGCGCTTGAGCAACAAGATCGTCGAGCGCGTGTTCGTCGTGTTCTCGCTGATCTATCTGAGTTACGTCGTGTCGGGAATCCAAGCGAAGCCGGATTGGGGCGCGGTCGTGCACGGCGCCCTCGTGCCGGTCTGGTCGGCGGAAACGGGCTTTCTCGTCACCGTGGTCGGCCTGATCGGCACCACGATCTCGCCCTACATGCAGTTCTTTCTGCAGTCCGCGGTGGTCGACAAAGGCTCGGGGCCGCGCGACCTCTGGAACGTGCGGGCCGACATCGTCGTCGGCTCGATCCTCGGGATCGCGATCGCCGGTTTCATGATCATCGCGAACGCGGCCACGATCCATCACGCCGCGCTGATCAACCACAAACCGCCGCTCGACATCGACAGCGCGCAGGCGGTGGACTTCGCACGCGCGCTGGAACCGCTGGCCGGGCACTTCGCCGCGGCCCTGTTCGGGTTCGGCATCCTCAACGCCGGCCTGTTCACGGCCACCGTCCTGCCGCTGGCGACGGCGTTCATCATCTGCGAAGCGTTCGGGCTCGAGGCAGCCGTCGACCGCCGCTTTCGCGAGGCCCCGTTCTTCTACGGCCTGTTCGCCGGCGGCATCGTGCTCGGCGCCGGCCTCGTTCTTCTGTTGCCGTCCGACAAGCTCTTCCAGTTCACGTTCTACGCGCAGGTGATGCAGGGCGCGGTGCTGCCGCTGGAGCTGGTCCTCATGTTGATCATCATCAACCGCAAGCGCGTGATGGGCCGCTACGTGAACAGCCGCACGGTCAACGTCATCGCGTGGACGACGGCGGTCGTGATCGGCGGCCTCGCGATCCTCTATGTCGTCCAGACCGTGCTGGGCAGCTCCTAGGCGGGCATGGCGGCGCGGACGCCGAGGAAGGCGGCCAGCAGGATCATCGCGCTCGAGAGGATCGTCAGTACGAGCACGTTTTGTCGAGACTCGGGCTGGCGGCTCTGGTAGTTGGCGAACATGTACCCGGCCCAGCCGCACAGGGCAAGCACGTAGTGCGGCGCGGGGGTGCGGAAGCCGGCGACGATCAGCGCGATCCCGAGCGCGATCTGGAGCGTCAGCAGATAAAGCGACACCCGGCGGCCCAATCTGAACCACGCTAACAGGGCTGCGCACGCGGCAACGAGGATACCTAGCCAGAAGTGCACGACGAGAACGTTGTCCATCCCCGGCGGGTTCGCCGCGACGGGGTCGATGCTTTGTTGAGCTACGCGGAGGCGCTGGCTCGCATCGCGGCGACCGGAGGCGGCGCCCAGGCCCTGGCCTCCCACCTGGCGACGGCCATCGAGGCCGGGGTCCTGGTCGAGGATTCCGAGTGGAAGCACCTTGCCATCGCGGCCGGCAAGGATCAGGCGGTTCCGCCCTCGGTCCGCAACCTGCTGCCCGACACGTTCGACGGCGAGTCCGAGGAGGGCGTCGCGTTGCAGCCCCCGGCCGACGCCCGCAGCCGGGCCTTCCCCATTCGGGCCGGCGGTGCGCGCTTGGGCTGGCTCTCGATCTTTCCGCGCGCCGGAACCGTCGCCGAGCGGCGGCCGATGGTGCGGCTGACGACGGCCCAAATCGCCATCGAACTTTCGCGCGACGCCGGCGGCGGCCGCGGACGGCGCCGCTCGTTCTGGGACCGGTTGCTCTCGCGCGCGTACGACGACCCGCTCGAGGCCCGCGAAGACGCGCACGCGCGCGGCATCACGCTGGCCCCCGGCTACGTTGCGGTGGCGATCGAGGGCGAAGGCCTCGACGAGAACGTCGCGGCCCAAAAGAACGCCGAGCTGCGGCGCGTCTGCCTCGACGTGCTCGGCACGCGCAGCGGCGAGGTCGTGGTCATCGAACGCGGCGGCGGCTTCTTCTTCCTGGTTCCCGCGCCGCTCGACATCGACGCGTCGAACGCGCGCACGGCGGCGACGCTGATCCCGCGCGGGATCTCGCGCGCGGGCATCGACGTGCACGTCGTCGGCGGCATCGGGCGGCACGCCGAGATGCTGCACGTCGCGCGCTCGGTCGACGAAGCGCGCGAAGCGACGACGATCGCGCGCCGCATGTTCGGCGGCGGCAAGGTCATGCCGTACGAGGATCTCGGCATCTATCCGCTGCTGCACCGCGGCGGTGCGCAACGCGAGGAATGGAAAGCGTTCGCCGAACGCGTCCTCGAGCCGCTGCGCGCGTACGACGAGAAACACCAGACGGAGCTGGTCCGTACCCTTCGCCTCTTCTTCGACGTGGGACAAAACATCAAAGTGGCAGCAGCGCAACTCAACGTTCACCGGCACACGGTATTCTATCGGCTTCGTCAGATCGGCGAGATCGGCCGCCTCGATCTCGATAGCCCTCACGACCAGCTGACGCTGCGTGCCGCCATCGCCATCGATGCTCTCGACAGTTAAGGACGCGGGCAACGTGCGCCGCGACATCATGAAAGCCGCGCGCGAGCGCGGCGTGAAGTGGATTCGCCTCGCTTTCGTCGACATCGCGGGCATCGAAAAGAACATCTCGATTCCGGTCAGCGAACTCGAACGGGCGATGAACGGCCGCGTGACGTTCGACGGCGGCTCGATCGACGGGTTCATCCGCGAGGAAGAGCTCGACATGCTGCTGCGGCCCGATCCCGCGACGTTCACGATCTTGCCGTGGACGGTCGACGGGAACGCCCCCGAAGCGCGAATGCTGTGCGACATCGCGATGCCCGACGGCACGCCGTTCGAAGGCTGCCCGCGCAGCACGCTCAAGCGCGTGCTCGACGATGCCGAGGACGTCTTGCGCGACGTGAAGACCGCGCTGGAAGTCGAATTCTACCTCTTCGAGCGCGACGAGAACGGCATGCCGACGACGCGCACGGTCGACGCCGGTTCGTACTTCGACTACTCGCCGTCCGATCGCGGCGACGACGCCCGCACCGCGATGGCGGCCGCGCTGGAACTGATGGGGATCGGCGTGCTGAGCGCGCACCACGAACACGGCGCCGGCCAGCACGAGCTCGACCTGGCGGCCGGCTCCGTCCTCGGCACCGCCGACCGGCTCATCACCGTGCGCAGCGCGGTAAAGCAAATCGCGGCGCGGCACAACATCCACGCGACGTTCATGCCCAAGCCGATCGAATCGTCGGCCGGCAGCGGCCTGCACGTCTACGTCGCGTTGGGCGACATCGACGAGGTCGTGCGCCTGCACGCGATCGCCGGTTTGCTCGAGCACGCGCCCGGCTTCACGGCCGTCTGCAATCCGACGGTGAACTCCTATAAGCGGCTGATGCCGGCTTGGGACGCGCCGGTCTATACCGTGTGGTCGAAGAGCAGCGCGAACTCGCTGGTGCGCGTGCCGCCGCCGATCGACGGTCCGCCGCTGCTCGAAGTTCGCAGCCCCGATGCGGCCTGCAATCCGTATCTGGCGCTGGCCGTGCTGGTCGAAGCGGTCGCCGACGGCATTCGCTCGCGCACGCTGCCGGGCGACCCGTTCACCGGCTCGACCTACGATCTGCGCGAGAAGTACCGCAAGGACCACGGCATCCGTACGCTGCCGCAATCGCTCGGCGAAGCGATCTACGCGCTGGACAAAGACCTCGTCATGCGCGGCGCGCTCGGCGATCACATCTACCATGCGTTCCGCGACGCGAAGCTGGCCGAGTTCGAACGCTATCGCCTGGCGGTGCATCCCTGGGAACAGCAGGAGTACCTCCGGAAATTCTAGCGGCGTAGATGCAGCGCGGGGACTTTCTCGCCGCGTCCGTCGCGGCGCTGGCGGCTCCGGCCGGCGGCTCGGAACTCGCCGCGCTCGAACGCCGCTCCGGCGGCCGCCTCGGCGTGTACGCGCTCGACACCGGAAGCGGGCACAGCATCGCCTACCGCGCGCACGAGCGGTTCCCGATGTGCAGCACGTTCAAGCTGCTGCTGGCCGGCGCCGTGCTGGCCCGCGTCGACGAACGCAACGAAAGCCTCACGCGTCTGGTCGGTTACGGCGACGCCGACATGCTGCCCAACTCGCCGGTGACGAAAGCGCACTTGAGCATGGCGTCGATGACCGTCGGCCAGCTGTGCGCGGCGGCGATCGAGCAGAGCGACAACACCGCGGCCAACCTGCTGGTGCATTCGCTGCTGGGGCCGGCCGGCCTGACGAAGTTCGCGCGCAAGATCGGCGATCCGGTGACGCGGCTCGACCGCGACGAACCCCAGCTCAACAGCGCCATCCCCGGCGATCCGCGCGATACGACGGCGCCGGCCGCGATGGCCGCCGACGCGCGCGTTCTGGTGTTGGGCAACGCGCTCTCGGCGCGTTCGCGCACGCAGTTGCGCGCCTGGATGCTGGCCTGCCGAACCGGTGGGGCGAGCCTGCGCGCGGGCGTCCCCGCCGGCTGGCGCGAGGGCGACAAGACCGGATCGGGCGATCACGGCACCGTCAACGACGTGGCGATCTTCTGGCCGCCGCAGCGCGTGCCGATCGTCGTCGCGGCGTACGCAACCGGGATGACGGTGACGAGCGATGCACAGTACGGCGTGTTGGCCGGCGTCGGCCGCATCGTCTTGCTCAGGGAACCCGGCGGCGCCGGCGTTGGCTGGATGACGCCGGCGGACGGATGAACCAGCGAGTAAGCGCTTAGCCCGGATTGAGCGCAGCGAAATCCGGGGATCTGCCGAGATGCC
>JBEKXE010000118.1:0-14481 GCA_049512335.1 Candidatus Lustribacter sp. | reverse complement strand
ATTCCAGAACCAGATGCCCCACATCCCGACGCCGGCCGACCACACGATCGCGGCTTTGGCCAAAACCGGAACGCGTTGCGGGACGGCCAGCGCCATCAAGATGACGAGGAACGGCTCGAAGTCGAGTGCATGCCGCATGCCGAATTGGGCGTAGCCGTTCACGTAGTAGATGAACGACGGGCCGGCGACGAGCAGCGCCGCAGCCCACAATCCGGCGACCAGCGCGCGCGGGCGCCGGGCGAAGAGCGCGAGCGCGAGCGCGGGACTCGTCCACGTCAGCGCGAGCCCGCTGTAGGTCGGGACGACGAACGGCCAGCCGGCCGTGAACTGCGGACCCTGCCAGAAGAACGACCACAGCTGGTAGGGGAAGTAACGCAGCTGGAACGGCGAACCCACCGGCGCGCCGGCCGAGTCGTGGTTGTACCAGACCGTGTAGCCGATGTCGTACCATACGCCCCAGCGCGCTTGATTGTACGCGACCCAGAGCACGGCGCCGAGCGCGATGACCGCGCCGAAGCCCACGGCCGCGCGCCGGCGCTCCTGCGCCGGGCGGTCGCGCAGCACGAGCCAAGCGAACACCGGAACGGCGAGCACCAGCGAGAAGCGCGAAAACGCCGCGGCCACGAGCGCGAGCGCCGTCAGCGAGCCGCGGCGTTTTCCGGTCAGCTCGGCCAGCGCCAAGAACGCGCAGGCCGCCGACGCGACGTGCGCGACGAACCACACGTCGCCGAGCATCGCGCACCACGCGAGCTGCGTTCCGGCGAACAAGAACGCGCAGATCCACGCCGTGCTCGCGGCGCGCACACCGAGCTGTTCGCAGGTGCGCCAGCACGCACCGACCGCCACGCCGCACAACAGCACGGCGAGCAGCGTCTGGTTGGCTCCGCCGAACACCGCCACCCACGGCACGAGCAGCACGGCCGGAAACGGACCTTCGATGATGTAGTACCGCCCGCCGAACGGCAGCGCGTCGATCCACGCACCGGGCCACGTTATTGCGGTCTGGCCGTGCAAGAACGCTTGCGCGAGCAACACGTAGTTGTCGTACGGCGAGCTGCGGCCGTGCGCGAGCAGCGCGGCCAACACGAACGCGACCGCGCCCGCGGCGGCAGCGCGGCTAACGGAGCGCATACAGATGCGGCGAGCCGTCGTCCAGCTCGCGAACGTGGAAGCCGCGGAACGTTTCGCGATCGTCGGAGACGACGACCAGCGGGCGCCGTGCGAGCCAGCTTCGATAGCGGGACTGGTACTGGTGCGGGCCGGCGGTCAAGACGATGCGTGCGTCGAGCGCGTGCAGCACGTACGCGCCGTAAGCCAGCGTCGTGGCGTAGTTCCACGGCGCGACGACGATCGCGCGCGCGGGCGTTTCGTCGACGACGCGGTCGATCCAATCGCGGCCGTCGCGCTGCGCGGGTTGCGCGAAGAGTTGCGCGTTTGCGGTGAGATCGTCGCCGAGCAGGACGCCCCAGGCGAACAAAACCACGATCAGCGCGGCGTAACGCTGCACGCCGTGCATCCCGGCGTCGACGACCGCCACGCCGTACCCGGCGCCGGCCACGAGCATGAAGTAGGCGGGCAAATAATAGCGCGTCGATTCGGATTCGACCGGGTACGCGCCCGCGAACAACACCGGCAACAGCCCCAGCAGCAGCATGCCGCCGAGCACCAGCGGCGTGCGCCACCACAACAGCAGAGCACCGAAGAGCGCGAGCCACGGCAACACGCCCCCGAGATCGCGCGCGACGAGCGGCGCGAAGTCGTCGACCACGCCGTGAATCGCGTCGTGCGAAAACATTCCGGCGATCGCTGCGTGCGGTGCGAAATCGCTGCCGGTGACGACGCGCGCGAAGCCGGCCCACGTCGCCGGATGGCCGTCGTCCCAAAACGGCCGGCCGGGGCCGAGGCCGAGCGTCAATGTCGGATCGATGCGCGCCGCAGTCACCGCCGCGCTGCGCAGCGGTAAATACGCGTAGACGGCGGCCAGCGCCACCACCGACGCCGCGCCCAGCGCCGCGGCGCGAAGCACCGGCGGGCGGCGCGTGAAGAACAGCAGCGCCAGCCCGGGCAACGCGAGCACGGTGCTGTTGTCGAGCGCGAGCGCCGCAACCGAGGCGACGGCGCAGGCCGTGGCGTCGAACCACACGCCGCTGCGGCCCCAGCGCACGGCGTAGACCGCGGCCCAGGCGACCGCGCAGAAGCCGATCGGGTGCACGTCGACATACGTCGCATGCGACCACGGCACCGCCGCCAACGCGTAGGCGACCGCCGCGCCGAATGCGATCGCGGTCGCCGCGCCGAGCGTGATCAGCAGCGCCGCCAGCGCGGCCGCCGTGCCGGCCGATGCGACGGCGGCAAGCACGTTGAGCCGCCAAGCAACGCTACCAACGGCAAACGCGTGGCTCCACAGCCAGCCGATCAGCACGTACCCCGGGAAGCCGGTCGGGTAGGGGATGCCCAAGATGTACGGGACGGTCTGGAGGTCGGCCGTGTCCCAGAAAGAGACGTCGCCGCGCAGCGATGCGAGGTACACGCCCAGCGGTACCGCAAACGCAACGAGAATCGCACTCGTCGAACGCAGGCGCGGACTCAAGAGCGACAAACTACGCTCGACGATGGAACGTAGCCTGTCTAAACGTGTAGTGGTCGCCGAATCGTTCGCCGAGCAGGGCCTCGCGATTCTGCGCCAAGCCGGCATCACGGTCGACTCGATGGTCGGCCGCCCGCGGGACGATCTCAAGGCCTCGCTCGGCACCGCCGACGGCCTGATCGTCCGCTCGGAAACGCGGGTCGACCGCGACCTGCTCGCCGCCGGCCCGAAGCTGACCGTCGTCGCGCGCGCCGGGGTCGGCGTCGACTCGATCGACGTCGCCGCCGCGACCGCCGCCGGCGTCGTCGTGCTCAACACGCCGGCCGCCAACACGATCTCGGCGACGGAACAGACCTTCGGCCTGATGCTCTCGCTCGCACGCCACATTCCGCAGGCGGTGCAATCGCTGCGCGAGGGGCGTTGGGACCGGCTCAAGCTCGTCGGCACGGAACTCTCCGGCAAAACGCTCGGCATCGTCGGACTGGGCCGCATCGGCGGCAACATCGCGACGCGCGCGCGCGCCTTCGGCATGACCGTCCAGGCGCACGATCCGTACATCGCCGCCGCGCGCGCCGACGCGTTCGACGCCAAGCTGGTCGATCTCGAGACGCTGTTGCGCACCTCGGACGTCGTGACGCTGCACGTGCCGCTCACCGGCGAGACGCGCGGCATGATCGACCTCGCCAAATTGCGCCTGCTGCAGAAACACGCCTACATCATCAACTGCGCGCGCGGCGGCGTGATCGTCGAGGACGATTTGCTGGCCGCGCTCGACGAGGGCGCACTGGCGGGCGCCGGCATCGACGTGGTGGCGATCGAACCGCCGCCGCCCGACGGCCCCGGTGCGCGCTTGCACAAACATCCGAAGGTCGTCGCCACGCCGCACTTGGGCGGCTCGACGCACGAAGCGCTGGCCCGCATCGCCAACGAGCTGGCCGAGGACGTCACGCGCGTTTTGCTCGGCGCGCCCGGCATGGGCGCCGTCAACGCGCCGGTCCCCGACGGACCGGAAGCCGAACGCGTGCTGCCGTTCCTCGACGTCGCGTATCGCATGGGGCGGTTCTTCCCGCAGTTCGCCAGCGGCGATGCGCGCGGCGCGTACGCGATGCATCTGCAGGGGGAGCTGACGTCGATTCCGTCCGAAGCGTTCGTGCGCGCGTTTCTGTCCGGGCTGCTGCAAACCACGACCGACCGCCGCGTGTCGATCGTCAACGCGGAAACCGTCGCCGCCGAGCTCGGCGTGCGCGTCGAAGCACGCCCCGATCCGTCGCCCACGCCGTATGCGGGCTCGCTGCGCATCACGGGCGGCTCGATGACGGTGACCGGCACCTCGGTCAACGGTCAACCGCGCATCGTCGAGGCCGGCGGATTCGAGATCGACATGCCGCCGCTGGGCGACATGCTCGTCACGCAGCACCACGACACGCCCGGCATGATCGGCCGCGTCGGCACGCTGCTCGGCGACGCCGGCGTGAACATCGCCTCGATGCAGGTGTCGCGCAACGCGATCGGCGGCGACGCGATCATGGTGCTCGGGATCGACCGGCCGGCGGACGACGCGACGCTCGCATCGCTGCGCGCGGTTGCGGGCATCCATTCGGTGCGCGCGCTCTCGCTCTGATACGCCCGACGTGAAGATCTACATCGCCCGCCACGCCGAGACGACGTGGAACCTCGCCGGCCGCTATCAGGGCCGGCGCGAGTCGGCCCTCTCGGCGCTCGGCATCCAACAAGGCTTCGCGCTGGCCGGCGCGCTGGCGTCGGCCGATCCGCCGCCGGCCCGCATTATCGCGAGCCCGATGCAGCGCACGCGCGCCACCGCGGCGTTCGTCGCCGACCGCCTGAACGTGCCGCTCGAAATCGACGACGCGCTGATCGAGATCGCGCACGGAACGTGGGAGGGCCGGCTGCGCGACGAGATCGCCGCCAACGATCCCGCGCGCTACGCGACCTGGCGCGAACGGCCGGCCGACGTCGCCTTCGAGGAAGGCGAATCGCTGCGCGACGTCGCCGCCCGCTGGCACCGCTTCCGCGAGCTTCTGCGCGTCGACGTGCCGACGCTGCTGGTCACGCACGACGCGATCGTGCGCGTCGCGCTGCTCGACATCGCGCGGCGCCCGCTCGAGGACTTCTGGTCGACGCGAGTCGAGAACGCCGCCTACGCGATCGCCGAGGTCGAGGGCGAACGCTGGACGCTGCTCGAGGAATCCGTCAGCCTGCACCTCTCCGAAAATCGCGCCGCCATCGAGTCGCAAGCACTCTAGCGCGCTAGACGGTGACCTCGCGTAGGCGGCCGGTTTCGACTTCGTAGACGAAGCCGCGGACGTGGTCGCGGTGGGGGAGCAGCGCGTGCTCGCGGACGCGCCTGACGGAGCGCCGCACCGCTTCTTCGAGGTCGGGAAAACTGCCGAACGCGTAGGGCGGCTCCTGGCCCGTCTCGCGCACGATCTCGGCGCGCAGCGCGTGCTCGTCGAGGTTATGCAGCCCGCAGTTGGTGTGGTGCACGAGGATCACCTCGCGCGTCTGCAGCAGCCGCTGCGAGAGCACGAGCGAGCGCAGCATGTCGTCGGTGGCGACACCGCCGGCGTTGCGAAGGATGTGCGCTTGACCCGAATCGAGGCCGAAGATGCGGAACGTGTCGATGCGTGAATCCATGCACGTCACCACCGCCACGTGCATCGAGGGAATCCACGCCCGCGGCCCGGTGAAGTGCCGTTCTTTCGCGGCGGCGTTGAGCAACAGCTGGTCGATCGCGGAGTCCATCGGCTAGAACGGCGTCGGGCGGAACGACGGCAGCGGCCGCGGCGTCGAGAACGTCGAGGCGGCGAGCGAGGTCGGGAAGCGATAGCGGCTGAACGCGAGATGCTCGATGGCCAGGCTCTTACCGGTCGTCGCGGTTGCCGTAGCGGAGATCACCATCCAGTACTTCTGGACCCGGCCGAACGTGACGATCACGCTGCCCCCGTAGCGCCGGGTCGCGAAGGTGATCGTCACCGGCAGGGCGGTCACGCCGTCGATGACGACGCGTTTCACGCTGACGTCGCTCGCGCTGCGCGCCGTGGTCGCAAATACTTGGTCGAGATGATGTCCGTCGCGCAGGCTGGTGAGGTAGCGGAACGTGTAGGCTTCGGGCCGCGGCGCCAGCGCTTCGAGCGCGTAGCGGTTACGGTGACCGAGAAAGATGTGGATGGTGGGCGGAGACAGCGTCTTGCCGTTGGCGGTGAGCAACTCGTCGCGCTCCGAATTCCCGCTGCGAAACACGCGGTGCGTTTCCTGGATGTCGTGCGGGCCGGCCTGGTCGACCGAATACTCGAACGACAGCACGGCCGGGGTGGGATTCGCTTCCAGCGCGGCGTCGTACCGGGCGAGCATCTTCGCCGGTGCGACGGCCGGCCGCGGCGTGGACCGCGGCCGCAACGGCGGGATGTCGGGCGGTGCGGTCGGCATCACGAGCGCGGCCGCCAGCAACAGGCCGATCACGGCGTCGCGCGCAGCGCGTCGAGCATCGCCGCCAGCGCCGCCTCGGCGCCGCTCGTCGTTCGTCCGCCGCCCTGCGCTTGCGCCGGCGCACCCCCGCCTTTACCGCCGACGTGGGGCGCGGCGGCACGCACGAGGTTGCCGGCGTGCACGCCGGACTTGACCGCATCGTCGCTCGCGCTGACGAAGATCGAGGCCGAATCGCCGTCGGTGCCGACCAGCGCGATCACGCCGTGCGGAAGCTTCGTTCGGATCGCGTTCGCGAGCGCGCGCAACGCGGCCGCATCGGCTTCGCGCACGAGCGAGGCGACGACGGATCGGCCGCCGATCGTTTGCGCCGCTTCGACGTAGGTTTGGGCGTCGGTCGCCGCCAGCCGCGCCTTGAGCTCGGCCACCGCTTTCTGCAAGTCGCGCACGTCGCTCTGCAGCCGCGCGACGCGGTCCACCACGTCGTCGGGTTTGGTGGCCAGCGTTTCGGCCAGCTGCGCGACGGTGGCGCCGGTCTTCTCGACGATCGCCTCGGCCGCGCGCGACACCGCCGCCTCGATGCGCCGCACGCCGGCCCCGATCGACGACTCCGCGATCAGCACGAACATCCCCAACTCGCCGGTCGAGTGAGCATGCGTTCCGCCGCAGAATTCGACCGACGGTCCGGCCGACACGACGCGCACGACCTCACCGTATTTTTCGCCGGCCATCGCGATCGCTCCGGTCGCCAGCGCTTCCTCGATCGGCAGCTCGCGCGTCTCGAGATGGTAGTCGTCGCGAATCAACTCGTTGACCCGCTGCACGACGCGACGCTTCTGCTCGGGTGTCAGCGCACCGCCCGGACTGCGGAAGTCGAAACGCATGCGGTCGATCCCGACCCACGAGCCGGCTTGGACGACGTCGTTGCCGAGCACTTCGCGCAGCGCGCGCTGCAGCAGGTGCGCGGAGGTATGGTGGCGCCGGATCTCGGCCCGCCACTCCGGGAACACCAGCGACTCCACGGTGTCACCGACGGCGAACGCGCCGCGGCGCACGACGCCGTGATGGAGGATCGCTTCGTGCGCGCTCTGCGTGTCGGTCACGTCGAAGCCGGATTCGCCGGCCGTGATCTCGCCGCGGTCGCCGATCTGTCCGCCCTTCTCGGCGTAGAACGAGGTCCGGTCGAGGATCAGCTGCGCGTTCGCACCCTGCTCGACCCGCTCGACCGATGCGCCGTCGACCAGGATCGCGACGATCGTGCCCTTCGCCGAGAGGCCCGCGTACCCCGAGAACTCGCTGCGCACGGACGGCAGGTCGCTGACGGTGACGGTCGCGCGTTTGGCCGCCGCGTCGGCTCGCGCGCGTTCGCGCTGCTCGTTCATCTTCTCATCGAAGCCCACCGTGTCGACCACGACGCTGCGTTCGGCGGCGATCTCGCGCGTGAGCTCGGCCGGGAATCCGTACGTGTCGTGCAGCGTGAAGACGTCTTCGCCGGTCAGCAGCATCGTGCAATCGACGATCGCTTCGGAGATCAGCGCGTCGAGCATCGCGCTGCCGTGGTCGAGCGTGCGCACGAACGCCCGCTCTTCCGCCCGCAAGGCTTGCTGCACGTCGTTCAGTCGTGCCGGCAGTTCCGGATAGCCGGGGGCGAGCGATTCCACGACCGCGCTCGCGAGCTGCGGCATGAACTCGCGCGGGTACCCGAGCAGCCGGCCTTGGCGGATCGCGCGCCGGATCAGGAAGCGCAGCACGTAGCCGCGGTCGGTGTTCGAGGGGTAGACGCCGTCGGCGATCAGGAACGTCACGGCCCGCGCGTGGTCGGCGATGATGCGCCGGCGCGTCAGCGCTTCGGCCGGTCCGAGCGAGGTCGTGCCGACGTCGGGTTGCGCGGCGATCACGTCGGTGAACAGATCGGTCTCGTACATCGACGCTTTGCCGTTGACGAGCGCGAGGATGCGCTCGAAGCCCATGCCGGTGTCGATCGCCTTGCGCGGCAGATCGTTGAGCACGCCGTCGGCGCCGCGATTGTACTGCTGGAAGACGACGTTCCAGAACTCGACGTACCGGTTGCCCTTGTTGGGACCGTCATCGTCGGGGCCGGACGCGAATGCCGGACCGGTGTCGTAGAAGATCTCCGTGCACGGGCCGCACGGTCCGGTCGCGCCCATCGTCCAGAAGTTGTCGTCGTCCCAGCGCGAGATGCGCGATGACGGCAAGCCGATCTCGCGTTCCCAGATCGTCTGCGCCTCGTCGTCGCCCGTGTGGACGGTGACGTAAAGCTTGTCTTTATCGAGCTTCCAAACGTCGGTGATCAGCTCCCACGCGTAGCCGATCGCCTCGCGCTTGTAGTAGTCGCCGAACGAGAAGTTCCCGAGCATCTCGAGGAACGTTCCGTGCCGGCCGGTCCGGCCGACGTTCTCGATGTCGCTCTTGGCCCCGGCGACCCGCAGGCAACGCTGCACGGTCACCGCGCGCGGCGCCGGCGCCGCCTCCTCGCCGAGGAAAACCGGCACGAACTGCTCCATGCCGGCGATCGTGAAGAGCGTCGTGCTCATCGCGTCGGGGATCAACGAGGCCGACGCCAGATGCACGTGCCCCCGGCGCACGAAAAAATCGACGAAGCTCGAACGAAGTTCCTGGGACCGCATAATCAGCCTTCGTCCTTCGCCGCCGGCCGTCTGTCATCCTGAGCTTGTCGAAGGACAGCCACCAAGGATTGCGATCGAGGCGGTCCTTCGACAAGCTCGGGATGACACGGGAAGAGAGGACCGGCGATCAGCTTTCCTTCAGGAAGTTCCGGAGCTTTTCGAGCGCCTTTTGCTGCAGGCGTGAGACGTGCATCTGGGAGACGTTGAGGCGCTTGGCGATCTCCGTTTGCGAGATGCTTTCGTAGAAGCGCAAGTAGAGGATCACGCGTTCGCGTCCGCTGAGCACCTCGAAGGCACGTTCGAGGTTCGCACGGTCCTCGAGCAGTTCGAGGGCACTGTCGTTCTGGCCGACGTAATCGGCGAGGGTCTGCGATTTCTTGTCGCCGTCGCCGTTGAGCTCGGTGTCGAGCGAGAGCAGGTTGTAGGCCTGGCCGAGCTCCTGCGCTTCGAGCACGTCTTCCTCGGACGCTCCGAGGTGCGCGGCCAGCTCGGCCACCGTCGGCGAATGCCCGAGCTTGACGTTGAGCTTCTCGATCGCCCGGTTGACGGCGAGATTCAGCTCCTGGAGCCGGCGGGGCACCTTGACGGCCCAGCCCTTGTCGCGGAAGTAGCGCTTGATCTCGCCGACGATGGTCGGCGTCGCGTAGGTCGTGAACTCGACCCCGCGCTCGAGGTCGAAGCGGTCGATCGCCTTGAGCAAGCCGACCGTGCCGACCTGGATCAAATCGTCGAGCGCCTCGCCGCGGTTGGCGAATTTCACCGCCAGGTAGCGAGCCAAGTTGAGGTGCGCGACCACCAGCTCGTTGCGCAACCGCTCGTACTCGTTCTGACCGGTGTGATCGCGCCCGGCGTCTTTTTCCGGGTGCGCGCGCAAGACGGCGAACCGAGCGAATGCTTCCCGCGCGCGCTGGCGGTCCCAGCGTTCGGCGTCGATCGGTACGGTCACGTTATCCCGAAACGCGTTTGACCATGACGAGTTGCGTTCCGCCGTGAACGTCGCTCGTATACTCCACGCTATCCATCAGGGCGCGAATGAGAAACACGCCCAGCTCTTCGGTGCGGCCGCCTTCGCCGATCCGTTCCTCCTCGACCGCGCTGAGCGGCGGACCTTGACCGCGGTCGCTCACCGTAATGACGATCCCGTCGGTCCCGACCTCGCACACGATCGAAATGACGTTGTCCACGGCGCCGTGCTGAATCGCGTTGGTGCACGACTCGGCGACGGCCAACTTGATGTCCTCGATGTCGTCGACCGAAAAGCGCTGCCGGCTGGCCACGGCGGCCACCGCCAAGCGCGCGACCGCCACCCACTCGGCAATGGCGGGGATTTCCAGCCGCACGATGCCGTGCGACTGGGTTGCGGCCGGGGCCGGATTCACGCTAGGGCCTTCATCGCACTCTGCTCGTCGTCGAAGATGCCGAAGATCTTCACCAAACCCGTGATGTCGAAAATCTTCTTGATCTGCGGATTCGTGCAGACGAGGTTCACCGAACCGCCGTGCTCGCGTACCCGTTTGAGCCCGCCGATGAGAACCCCTAAACCCGTCGAGTCGATATAGCGCACCTTCTCGAGGTTGATCACGAGATGGTAGTGCTCGCGATCGATGAGCTCCGTAATCGCGTCCTTGACTTTCGGTGAGGTATAGACGTCGATCTCACCGGTCAGATCGACGACGTACGCATCGCCCTCGGATTCGCGCACGCTGACTTTGATATCCACCGTATCTCCTACGTTCGGCTCTGCAGTTCGTTGCGTTGCTGCTCCGCGGCGTCCACGCCTTCGGCGACGGCTTGGTCGACGCGGGCCCGAGCCCGTTCCACAATGTTGCGACCGCGCTCGAGCAACTCGTTGGTTTGACCGCCGAGACTTTCGCTGACGTCACCGGCTCGGTCACGGGCCAAATCCGCAGCTGCCCGCGCTTTGATCCGCAACGTCTGACGAGTATCTTCCCCTGTTTTGGGCGTGGTTATCATGGCCAGGGCCGTTCCGGCGAGCAAACCCAACAGCAGGCCGCCGACGAACCCGCCGCCGCCCCGCTCGTCGGCCATCAGGACGGACCCTCGTCGCCGTCGGAACGGCGCCCGACGATCAGGCGGCGCAATCCGGCGGTGACGCCGGTGAGCGTCGCGCCGACGTTGACGATCGCCGGCGCAACGGCGCGGTTGGCGAGGTCGGACGTCTTCACGACGTTGGCGGCCACGGTCTCGAGCGAGCCGACAACACCGCTGAGGCGGGCAACGGTCGCGTCCGCCGTATCGGCGATTCCGCCAACATGCGCCAGCGTCTCGGCGACCGGACTGGAAAGTGCCGCGATCTGCCGATCCACTTCATCGAGCGTTCCGTTCAGCCGGCGCAAAAAATTGGCGATGCCCGAGCAAAAGACCAGCACCCCGATTCCGATCAGGAGCACGCCCACACCCGCCCCGACGCTGAAAATCAGGTGCGGCCAATCGATCTCTGAGGTTACCACCAAGTCCTCCGAATGCTCGCTAGAGCCACGCAGCGCGAATACCCAACTACTTCGGTTCCTACACGTTGGCCGCACGCATCCGCTCCACGACGCGGCCGACCGCTGCCGCCGCACCCTCGATGTCGGCTCCGGTCGTCGATCTGCCCAGGGAGAACCGCAGCACGCTCGTTGCGACCTCGGGTGAAACGCCCAGGGCGGCGACGACGTGGCTCGGCTCCAAGGACCCGGCCGCACACGCGCTTCCCGCCGACGCTGAAACGCCCTCCAGATCGAGCGCCATTAGGAGCGTGTCCGACCGCAGCCCGGGGAACCCGACGCTCAAGATGTGCGGCACGCGGGGCGCGCCGGCGCCGAGCACCACGGCGTCCGGAACGGCAGCCAGGATCGCCCCGGCCAGCTGCTCGCGCAGCGCCGTCACCCGCGCGACGTCGGCGGCGCGCTCGGCGTGCGCGAGCGTCAGGGCGCGCGCCAGCCCCGCGACGCCGGCCAAGTTTTCCGTCCCCGCGCGCAGACCGTGCTCCTGGCCGCCGCCGACGATCTGGGCGACCAGCGGGGTGCCGCGCCGGACGAACAGCACGCCCACGCCCTTCGGGCCGTTGAACTTGTGGGCCGAGAGCGAGAGCAGATCGACGTCGAGGCGGCGCAGATCGAGGTCGAGGTAACCGGCGGTCGCGACCGCATCGGTGTGCACGAGCGCACCGCTCGCATGCGCCGCCGCGGCGATCTCGGCCAGCGGCTGGATCGTCCCGATCTCGTTGTTGCCGAGCATGACCGACACCAGCGTCGTGTCCGGGCGCAACGCGGCCGCCACCGCCGCCGGATCGACCACGCCGTCGGCGCCGACCGGCAGCCGCGTGACCGTCCAGCCCTCGCTTTCCAGAACGTCGAAGGCGTGCAGCACGGCGTGATGTTCGAAGACCGTCGTGATGACGTGTTTGCCCTCGGCGGCGCGCGCTTTGGCCACCCCGGTGATCGCCAGACCGTCGGCCTCCGAGCCGCCGCCGGTGAAGACGATCTCGCGCGGCTCCGCGCCGAGCACGCGCGCAACATCGGCGCGCGCATCGTCGAGCGCGCCGCGCGCGGCGCGTCCGTGAGCGTGCTGCGAGCTCGGGTTGTAGCCGCCGGCGAGCAGCGGCAGCATCGTCTCGATGACCTCGGGCCGCGCGGTGGTCGTCGCGGCGTTGTCCAGGTAGATGTTCATTCGGGGAGGTCCGCGTCCGTGGCACTCGGTACGCTCGGATGGTCGATCATGACAAGAAAACGTTTCTGACGGCCGAGCCCGAGCCTTTTCGGGGAATACAGATGACTTCGACGGCGGATTGGAAAGAGCATGGCCTCTCGTAAAGACGACGTGAAAGCTCCCGGACTCTTCGAGAAACCGCGCTCGGCGACGGAGCCGCTCGCGGCGAGGATGCGGCCGCGCACGCTCGATGAATTCGTCGGCCAGGAAAACCTCGTCGGGCCGGGCCGAGCCTTGCGGCGCGCGATCGAAGACGATGCGGTTCCGTCGATGATCCTCTTTGGTCCGCCCGGTTCGGGCAAGACGACATTGGCCGAGGTGATCGCGCAGTCGACCAACTCCGACTTCGCCTCGCTCTCCGCCGTCAACGCCGGAGTCGCCGATTTGCGATCCGTGATCGCAAACGCACAGAAGGCGCGGGCGTTGGGGCGGAAGACCGTTCTCTTCATCGATGAAATTCATCGCTTCAACAAAGCGCAACAAGACGCGATCTTGCCCTACGTTGAAGACGGCACGATCACGTTTATCGGCGCGACAACCGAGAACCCGTCCTTCGAAGTTAACTCGGCGTTGCTTTCTCGTTCGAGAGTGTTTCCGTTCAACGCACTTTCGGAAGACGACTTACGGCGAATCGTTTTTCATGCGATCGACGATCGCGAACGCGGACTCGGCGACAAACACGTAGCGCTGGATGACGACGCGCTGGCAACGTTGATCGGTCTAGCCAATGGCGACGCGAGGGTCGCTCTGACAACGCTGGAGTTCGCCGCCGGCGTCTCGCAACCCGACGCCGGCGGCGTTCGGAGGATAACCCGCCCGCTCATCGCGGACGCGCTGCAGCGCCGGATGACGGCCTATGACAAGAAGGGCGATAACCATTACGACGTCATCAGCGCGTTCATAAAATCGGTGCGCGGCAGCGACCCCGACGCGGCCGTATACTGGCTGGCCAGAATGCTGGAGGCCGGCGAGGATCCGCTGTTCATCGCACGGCGGCTCGTCATACTCGCCTCCGAAGATGTTGGGTTGGCCAATTCGCAAGCGCTAGCGGTCGCGGTCGCAGCGCAACAGGCCGTACACTTCATCGGAATGCCGGAAGGCTTCTATCCGCTCGCGCATGCGACGTTATACTTGGCAACCTCGCCGAAGTCCAATTCGGTCGGACGCGCGTACGGTGCGGCCTTGACCGACGTCGAGCAGACGATCAACGACCCGGTTCCGCTCAACCTTCGCAACGCTCCGACAAACCTGATGCGAAAGTTGGGTTACGGGCAGTCCTATCGATACGCGCACGACGACTACAAGGACATGGATGCTCCGGCGGATCTCCCGCCCGCGCAGCGCTTGGAGAACTACTTGCCCGAACGATTGCGTGAACGCGAGTACTTCAAGCCGGGCGGGCAAGGCGATGAGGCCAAACTGGTCGACTGGATCGCGTCGCGCAGGTCTCCGCACGAGCCCGATTCGGAGAGGAGCCCCTTCGACATCGTGGACGATTGACTACGAAGCCGTCATTTCGCGCAAGTTGGCGAGCAGGGTTTCGGCGGTGCGAAAGAACGCCTGCTCGTGCTCGGGGCCGACGCTCGCGAACACCCGGCGTTGTAACTCGACCATCTCTTCGTTCATCGCGGCGTAGGTGCGGCGGCCCTTCGCGGTGACGAGCACTTCTATGCTGCGGCCATCGTGCGCGCGGTCGCGATCAGCGGTCAAGCCGAGCTCGCGAAGCTGGCGCACGGCGCGCGAGATCGCCGCCTTGTCGAGCGTCACGTGTTTGCCGATCTCAACCGCCGCCATCGGCCCGAAAGCGACCAACACGCTGAGCACCTTCCATTGACCGTTCGTCAGGCCGCGGGACGTATAGATGTCGTACGACGCCTTGCCCATGAAGAACGAGAGGAGGGAAAGGTTGTACGAGAGATTGTGCTCGAGGGAAATCTCCGACGTTGACGCGGCCATCAGCGTAAGCTTGGGGCAAGGATTGGCCGCGTCCTACCGCCAAACAGAGTTGTTGTCAAAAACAACTACCTGTGGGTGAGAAACTCATGCTGACGGTCGACGAGCCCTTCACGCTGCGAGACCAGGTGTACGTCC
>JBEKXE010000117.1:0-14503 GCA_049512335.1 Candidatus Lustribacter sp. | reverse complement strand
CATCGATCGCGATACCGGCGACGAAGCGTGGGCCGACGCGGTCGAGCTCTTGTGGAATGACCCTACGGTGTACGCCGAATACGTCGCGGCCGCCCGCGCGGCGTCCATGCGGCCGGAGGTCGACGAACACCGGCTCTGCGAAGCGCTGCTGGCGAAGTTTAACGCCATGCTCGCGCAGAAGTGAATATGATGCTTCTTCGCAGCTCGATCGACCGCGGCCGCTTCCTCACCACGGGGGCCGCGGCCGCCGTAGCGCTTGCACCGCGCCGGTCGTTCGCGCAAGCATTGACGACGCTGCGCGTCACCGCGGTCCCGAACGACGACACCACGCCGCTCCTCTACGCGCAGCAGAGCGGGCTCTTCCGCCGCGCCGGATTGGACGTGACGATCACACCGTCGACCTCGGGGGCGGCAATTGCCGCCGCGGTGGTCAGCGGCTCGTACGACATCGGCCTCATCAGCATGATGGCCTCGATCGCCGGACACGTTCACGGCTTGCCGTTCGTCATGATCGCGCCGTCGTTGCTCTACCTGGCCTCGAACCCGACCCAGGAGTTGCTCGTGCTCAAGGATTCGCCGATCCGCAGCGTGAGCGACCTGGCCGGCAAGGTCGTCGCCTGTTCGTCGATCCGCGACGTCGGCTGGGTCTCGGTACGGGCCCTGGCCGACCAGCGCGGCATCGACTCGAGCACGATAAAGTTTGTGGAATTGCCGATGGTAACGGTTGCGGCTGCGCTCGAAGCGCACCGCATCGATGCCGGAAGCATCCTCAACCCGACGCTCGAGGAAGCCATGGCGACCGGCCATTTCCGCACGGTGGGCGCGCCGTTCGACGGGATCGCGAAGCGCTGGCTCGTTGCTGCCTGGTGCACGACGACCGACTTCGTCGCCAAGAACCGAGACGTGGTCGACCGGTTCGCGAGCGTCATGCGCGCCGCCACCGCCTACTCCAACTCGCACCATACCGAGACCGCACCCTTGATCGCGACGTTCACCGGAATCGATCTAGCGCACGCAGTCACGATGCAGCGCGTGGATCTTGCGGAGTATCTCGACCCGCGCGACGTCCAGCCCGCGATCGACGCTGCCGCAAAGTACGGCGTGATCGACAAAGGCTTCCCGGCCCAGGAGCTGATCAGTCCCTACGCCATCAAACCGCCGCGCTAGCCGGCTGCCGTCGAATCTCAGCCTGAGCCCAGGACGGACGCGAGCAAAGCTTCGTTCTAGGAGAGCGGCCGACCGGCAACCAACCTGCCAACATCGGTCGGCGCTCCATCGGTGCGCCCTTTCCGGCTATTGATCGACGGGGGAACATGTCGTCTCTCCTACCCGACCCGTGGTATGCAGGCTCCGCGCGAATAGCGCGAGGGCTGGTGGGTTAGCTCGACGTGACTGACGTCTTCATCAGCTATTCGCACGTCGACAACGAATCGGCTTCGGCCGATGACGCGCAGGGTTGGATCGACCGGTTCGTCCTGGCCTTCAGCACGAAGCTTCGGCAGCTCTGTGGACCGACGACGGAGGTTTGGCGGGACCACAAGATCGATGGCAGCGACCTGCTTACGCCGGCAATTGAGGAGAACGTCCGGCGCGCACGTCTGTTCCTCTCCATCCTCTCGCAAAGCTACCTCGAGTCGGAATGGTGCCGAACCGAGTTGCGCCTCTTTGCCGAAGCCGCGCAGGCCTCGGGCGGCCTACGGGTCGGGACGAAATCGCGCATTCTGAAGATTCTCAAGGATCCCGTCGACCGCTCTGCGGAGAGGCGCGCTGAGATCGATATTTCAGATTTGATCGGCTACCCGTTCTTTCGCAAGCGCGATGACGGGAAACATTGGGAATACGACCCGGTGCTCGGGCAAGAAGCGCGTGAAGCATTTCACGCCCAAATCCTGGAGCTCGCGATCGACGTCAAGGCGCTGCTTGACGCGCTCAAAGGCGGCAGTAACGATACCTGCTCGAGGTCGACCGGCGTCACCATCTACGTTGCGGAAGCCGCAGACGATTTAGCGAGTGACGCGGAGCGCTTGCGCCGTGAACTGCGCATGCTCGGACACACGGTCCTCCCGGAAGCACCGAACGGCCACGGAAACGATTATGTTGAACGGACTCGGGTCGACCTTGCTCGCGCGAACATCGTGATCCACCCCATCTCTAAGGGAATGGGGCCCATGCCGGAATCCCCCGATCGCCGTGTCGTGCCGTTGCAATACGAACTGGCACGGCAAATGGTCGACCAGGAGAACGCATCCGCGATGCCTCGACCGGTGCGTGTCGTGTGGATGCCGCCCGACGCTCTGATTGCGGATATCCAGGATGACGCCTTACGTATTGCGCTTGACGCCGATCCCGTAGTACGCAGATGTACGCTTGAGTCGATAAAATCTGCGGTCACGTCGCTTGCCCAACACCTATCCGAACCCGAACATATCTCGTCCGGCCGCGAGGCCGGCGGCGCGGAACGAGCCCAGATTTATCTCATCTGCGATCAGGACGATGCCGGCCGGGCCCAGTCAATAGCCGATTCATTCGTTGCCCAAGGCTTCGCGGTGACACTGCCACTCTTCGATGGCGATGAGGCCGAACGCCGTGAGGATCATGACGAAACCTTGCGCGAGTGCGATGCCGTGCTGGTCTTGCATGCGTCCTCGACAGACTTCTGGCGCCGCGCAAAAATGCGTGATCTCAAGCGCGCGTTCGGGAACGGTCGTCGCCGGCCGTTTGCCGCACGAGGGCTTCTCCTCAGCGGAGCTGCATCGACCGGCGTTGCCGACACGCTGGATCCGGATCTCATCGTGATGCGCGCACCGGATGCATTGGAACCGACGATACTTTCGCCGTTTCTCGACGCGTTGAATCGGAGAAAGGGTGCAACCGGGTGAGTTGGGAGGAAGCGCCACGATCGAACCCATTCCCAGGGCTGCGGCCGTTCGAAGAATCCGACGACGACCTCTTCTTCGGGCGAGACGTGCAAATCGACGACCTCGTCGGCCGCCTGCGTCGGCACCGCTTCATCGCCGTCGTAGGAACGTCAGGCAGCGGCAAGTCCTCGCTCGTGCGGGCCGGGCTCCTACCCGCACTCCACGGTGGTTTTATGGCTCGCGCCGGCTCTCACTGGCGCATTATGACGATGCGCCCCGGCGGCGCGCCTATCGCCAATCTCGCGGGAGCCTTAGACAGCGCCGGCTTTACGGGCCCCCAAGACGTACCGCAAGACATCCGCACGGGACTTGCGCGGGCCGGCCTCGACCGCGGATCGCTTGGACTCGTCGAACTGCTTCACGAATCCGTCGGCGCTCCGAACGAGAACGTGCTGATCTTGGTCGACCAGTTCGAGGAACTCTTCCGCTTCCAGCAAGATAATCCGAATGAAGCGGCAGCATTCGTCAAGCTACTACTAGCGGCGAGCGAATGCGACGTGGTTCCCGTCTACATCGTGGTGACGATGCGCTCGGATTTTCTGGGCGACTGCGCGCGCTTTGAGAATCTCGCCGAGACGATCAATGATGGGCTGTTCTTGGTTCCGCGCATGGGGTGGGATCAATTGCGCCACGCGATCGAAGGCCCGGTACGTATGGCTCGAGCAGACATCGAGCCAGCCCTCGTCACGCGCCTCCTCAACGATCTTGGTGATAATCCCGACCAGTTGCCCGTCCTCCAACACGCGCTCATGCGAACCTGGGATTTACGGCCGGACACCGGCGCACCGATCGTTCTTACGCTCGACGATTACGCACGCACCGGCGGCCTAAAGAACGCCTTATCCATTCACGGCGATACCGTTCTTGAGACGCTCAGCGAACGCGATCGTGCGGTCGCTGAGAAGGTCTTCCAGTGCCTGACGGAACTCGGAAACGATAACCGCGGAATCCGGCGACCCAAGCGCCTAGGCGATATTTGCGCCATCACCGGCGCTTCGTTCGAGGATGTCTGCCGCATCGTGGGGGCCTTTCGCGCGCCCGGATGCTCGTTTTTGACGCCGGCGACCGGCGTATTAACGAACAACACCGTCATCGATATCGCGCACGAAGGTCTCATGCGAATCTGGGCGCGACTACGGCAGTGCGTTGCCGTGGAAGCAGAATCTGCACGGCTCTATCGCCGCCTCGCTGATTCGGCTGAGCTGTATCACCAAAAGCGAGCACGGCTCTTAACCAACCCCGAATTGGCAACAGCCCTCGCGTGGCGAACTGAAGCGCGGCCGACACCCGCTTGGGCCGAACGATACTCGTCAAGCTTTGCCCGAACCATCGGATTCCTCGACGCTAGCGCACGCTCTGCTCGATCTAAACGCCGATTCTTGCTCACCGCAGCGGGTCTGGCTGCCACAGCTATCGTTACGTTTCTCGCGCTGTCCTTCGAACGCATCGAACAATTCAACGCCTCGCTCCCGAAGATGCGATCGGACATCCTCCTCGCGGACGACCGATCCTACCGCCCTTCCGATCCCACGGGCGCCAGGCTCCGAATCGCGCAGTTTCTTGACGCCCTCGTCGCAAAGCATTTTCGACCGAAGGCGATCGTCCTCGACTATACTTTCGAGGGATGCTCGCCGAAGTGCAGCGCGGCGTTGAAGATCGCTAACGCAAAAATCGAAAAAAGCTTGAAGAAGGCGACCTCCGCGGGAATCAAGGTCTACGGAATTACGATGACGTCGATGGTTAAGGACAACCCCCGCCGAGTTCAAATTCCCGATGAAGAATATGCGATTTACGATCGCTTGGCCGGTTCCGGTCATGCGCTTTTTAGCAGCTCGGGAAATGCTCTCACATACTCTACCTGTTACGAAGCAGCGTGGACCGACCCCGGGCACGATGCTCAGCCGGTACCATCGGCTGCGAGCGTAAAACGAGCAACTCCTCCGGGAAAGCTTCCTTCACAAAAGATCTCTTCGAATATGCCTTTGCGTCCGCAGGTAACGCAGGACGTGGGCTTGCTCATGTATATGCAATACCGGGCAAATCAAAATTATCTCAACCAACAAGCAGCGTACTGGCAAAGCATATACAGGACTCGCCGGCCGCCGCCGCCCGTGTGGTCCGTCGCTTGGGTAGCGCTAGGGGCGAACGCCAGTCAATGCGTTGGCGCCTCCGTGCCCGTACCAATCGGCGTTGGCGACCCACCTGTAGAGGCGATGTCGGACGTGGACGCAGTCGCACGGACGATTACGCAGAATTCGTTCACCGGATCGCTCACACCGGACGAGTCCGCCGGCTACGTGATTGTTGGTACGCTCAAATACGATAGAAGCGGGCTCGAAAGTTTAGCGTGGGCGCTGAGTAATGCCTTGGGACCATTTACGGTCTCGCATCGATTCATTCTACCTACGATAATTGATCCCGTGGCCAGTGCCACCCCTATGCGTTAAGCGGCGGCTCCGTGGCAGCGTTTGTATTTTTTGCCCGAACCACAGGGGCACAGATCGTTGCGGCCGACCTTTTCGGTCCCGGTCGCGGCTTTGGCCGGAGCCGGAGTATCGTCGCGGTTGGTGCGGACGTTTTCGGCCTGGGCGCGCGGGGCCGGGCCGAGTAGGCGTTCCGCGGACACCGGGTCCAGGCGTGACGGCGCGGCTTGCGGGATCATTTGACCCGTCGGTAACGGCTCGAATGCGTGGACACCGTTACCGTTCGTTCCGACCGGGACCGGTTGCGGCGGCGCTTCCGGTTCGATCTCGATACGCACCGAGAACACCGCTTTGACCGCTTCGTCGGCGATGTTGCTCTTGAGGTCTTCGAAGATCTCGTAGGCTTCTTTTTCGTACTCGACGCGGGGGTCTTTTTGACCGTAGCCGCGCAGCCCGATGCCGGCCTTGAGCGCGTCCATGATGTAGAGATGATCGACCCACAGCCGGTCGATGATCGGCAACATGATGTACTGCGACTCGATCATGCGCATGATGTCGGGGGTGACTTCGGCTTCCTTCGCCTCGTAGGCGGTGATCGCGATCTCGCTCAGCTTCTCTTTCATCCCGTCGCGGTCGAGCGTTTCGAGTTCCGCGGCCGTGATGCGATCCTTGATCGGGAAGATCAGCGCCAGCTCGTCGATGATCGCCTCGAGGTCCCACTCGCTCGGATGCTCCTCCGGCGGGGCGCCGCTGTTGACGGCGTCGCTGACCTTCGTGCGCAGCGTCTCGATGAAGAAGTCGCGCAGCGGCTGGCCTTCGAGCACGCGGCGGCGCTCGGCGTAGATGACCTCGCGCTGCTTGTTCATGACGTCGTCGTATTCGAGAACCTGCTTGCGGATCTCGTAGTTGTGGTTTTCGACCTTCGACTGCGCGTTCTCGATCGACCGCGACAAGATGCCGGCTTCGATCGGCGTCTCGTCGGTGAACTTCACGAAGTCCATCATCTTCTGGATGCGCTCCGCGCCGAACAAGCGCATCAGCTCGTCGTCGAGCGCGATGTAGAAGCGCGTCGAGCCCGGGTCGCCCTGACGGCCGGAACGCCCGCGCAGCTGGTTGTCGATGCGCCGCGACTCGTGCCGCTCCGTGCCGATGATGTGCAAGCCGCCGATCGCCGGCACGCCTTCACCGAGCTTGATGTCGACGCCGCGGCCGGCCATGTTGGTCGCGATCGTCACCGCGCCCCATTGCCCGGCGTCCTTGATGATCTGCGCTTCTTGCTCGTGGTACTTCGCGTTGAGGACGTTGCACTCGACGCCGCGCCGGCGCAACAGCATGGCCAAGCGCTCGGACTTCTCGATCGAACGCGTGCCGACGAGCACCGGGCGGCCCTTCTCGTGCTCGGCGATGATCTCGTCGACGACCGCTTCGAACTTCGCGTTCTCCGTGCGGTAAACGATGTCGGCGTTGTCCTTGCGCGCGACCTCGCGGTTCGTCGGCATGACGACGACGTTGAGACCGTAGATGTCGCGGAACTCGCGTTCCTCGGTCTTCGCCGTACCGGTCATGCCGGCCAGCTTCTTGTAGAGCCGGAAGTAGTTCTGGAAGGTGATCGTGGCGAGGGTCTGGTCCTCGCTGCGGACGAGCAGCCCTTCCTTGGCCTCGATCGCCTGATGGATGCCCTCGGAGTAGCGCCGGCCGTACATCAGCCGGCCGGTGAACTCGTCGACGATGACGACCTCGCCGTCCTTCACGATGTACTGCTGGTCTTTGTGGAAGAGGTGCCAGGCTTTGAGCGCGGCGTTGAGCTGATGGGTCAGCTCGAGGTTGCGCTGGTCGTAGAGGTTCGAGACGCCGAGGATCTTCTCGACCTTGGCGACGCCCTTCTCGGTGATCGGGACGGCGTGCGATTTCTCGTCGACCGTGAAATCCTCGTCCTTGACCAGCCGCGGGATCACTTTGGCAAACGACGCGTACAGCTCGGTCGCATCGTGGCCCTGACCGCTGATGATCAGCGGCGTGCGGGCCTCGTCGATGAGGATCGAGTCGACTTCGTCGACGATCGCGTAGTGCAACGGGCGTTGCACCATCTGATCGAGGCTCCAGGCCATGTTGTCGCGCAGGTAGTCGAAGCCGACCTCGTTGTTCGTGACGTAGGTGACGTCGCTGGCGTACGCGGCGCGGCGCGTGGCGGCGTCGAGATCGTGTTGGATGATGCCGACCGTTAGCCCGAGCGCGGTATAGAGCGGGCCCATCCACTCGGCGTCGCGTTTGGCCAGGTAATCGTTGACCGTGACGACGTGCACGCCCGCGCCGGTCAGCGCGTTCAGGTACACCGGCAGCGTCGCGACCAGCGTCTTGCCCTCGCCGGTGCGCATCTCGGCGACGTTGCCCTCGTGCAGGGCCTGGCCGCCCATCAGCTGCACGTCGAAATGGCGCATCCCCAGGACCCGTTTGCCGGCCTCGCGCACGACCGCGAACGCCTCGACGAGCAGGTCGTCGACGGTCGCGCCGCCGGCCAGCCGTTCGCGGAATTCGACCGTCTTGGCCGCGAGCTGCTCGTCGCTAAAGGCGGCCATTTCAGGCTCGAGCGCGTTGACGCGCTCAGCCGTCTTCCGCAGCCGGGACACTTCGCGCTCGTTACCGTCGAAGAGCGCCTTGAGAAAAGCCATACAGGTCTATAACCGTTCGTCGGACCGGCCAGTTCCTCTTGGAGGCTCTAGTCGGCGGGATTCGGGAGCGGCGTGCGGGCGGCGTGGTTGAGCGGGCCCGGACCGAGCCGCCGCACGAGATCCGCGACCGTGGTGAACGAATACCCGGCATTCCGGAAACGTTGGATTATGCCGGGGAGCAACGCGACCGTTTCGGGACGGCCGTTGTGGAGGAGCAGGATCTCCGGGCTCGTGGCGTAGCGTGCGATGTGGTCGGCCAGGACCGTGCGCGAGACGTTGCGCCAGTCACCGGGGTCGTCGGTCCAGAGGATCGTGTCGTAGCCCGCGCGCTGCGCGGCGGCCAGCGTCGCGGCGCGAAAGCGGCCGTGCGGCGGGCGGAACTCGTGGCGGATGTCGGGGTCCGAGACGAAGCGCCCGAGCGTCGCGACGTCCTCCGTCAATTCGGCCGTGACCGCCGCATCATCCAGTGCATCCAGGTCCGGGTGGGTCTCGGTATGGTTGGCGATCTCGTTCCCGCCGGCGGCGATCGCGCGCACCAACCCGGGGTATTGTTCGGCGTCGCGGCCGATCAGAAAGAACGTCCCCGGCACGCGGGCCGCGTGCAAGGTGGCCAAGAGCATCGGCGTGTCGACCGGGTAGGGCCCGTCGTCGAAGGTCAGCGCGATCAGCTTCGGGCCGGCGACGCGCCCGTCGGCCGCGCTGCCGAGGACGGCGTGGCGCAGGCGCGCGCCGAGCGACTCTTCGAGCAGCGGCGCCAGCGCCGCGTCGTGCATGACCACGGCGGGCAACGGCGGCAGCGAACGGCGATAGAGCCGGTACCCGGCGTAGGCCAGGCCGAGCACGATGGCCAGCGCGAGTGCGGCGCGCGCCAGCCGGGTCACTTCGGCGGCGGCGTCCCTGCCGGAGCGGTCAAGTAGTCGCGTCCGATCACGACCGTCACGTCGGCCAGCGCCGTGGCTTTGCCGGGCGTGGCCGTCACGGCGGCGGATCCGCTCGGCTCGGGAACCGGCGTCACGGTGGCCTCCGCAAGATGCATGTCGCTGCGTACGCGCTCGCCGGCCAGCGGCGTGCGCGCGCTCGCTCGAATCTGCGTCGTGTCGTAATCGAACGAATCGGCGTTGCCGACGCTGTTGATCACGTAGCCGTCGCGTCGCAACTCCGCCGCGAGCTTCGCGCCGAGCCCCGGCACGCCGCTGCCGTTGCGGACGTCGATGCGCAGGTCGGACGGCTTCACCGCGGCCAGCGCGTCGGCCGACGGCGGCGGCGTCTCGGCCACGTACGGCCCGATGAAGCCGGCGACGATCTTCGCCTTGGCGGCATCGTCGGCGATCAGGACGTCGCCGCAGCAGTTCAGCTCCTTGTCCGAAACGTAGGGAATTTGCGTCTGGTGCACGTCGGCGACGTTCATGTCGCGGAACGCCCAGGCGACGCTCTTCATCTCGTCGGGCGTGAAGTTCGTATCGACGTCGCGGCGCAGCACGTCGATCAGCTGCGCGATATGGGTCAGGTCGTTGAACTTATCGCTCTTGAGTTTTTCGATCGTGATCTTTTCGACGGCCTGCTGGCGTTTGATCCGGCACGGATCGCTGCAGGCATCGTGCCGGAAGCGCATGTACGAGACCGCCTCGTCGCCGTTCATATGGTACATGCCGGGCTTGAAATGAATGTGCAGGTGGCCCCAGTTGTCGTCGTAGTTGATCGTCTCGGTTACCGGAACGTCGACGCCGCCGATGGCGTCGATCAGATCTTTGGTCGTGTTGATGCGAAACGTCAGGTAACGGTCGAAGTAGGTCCCGTTGTCGTTCTTCGGCAGCCCGAGGAAGGCACCGACAACGGCATCGGAGTTGCGAATGCCGCCGTAGTGGTAGGCGTCGTTGATCTTGTCTTCGTGGCCGTCGACGATCGCATCCATGTCGCGGGGCACGGCAATGCTTTCGACGACCTTGGTGGGAAAGTCGAGCGCATAGATCTCGAGCTTGTCGGTACGCGAGTCTTTGGACGTCGGTTCGTCGAGATTGTTGTAGTCGTAGTCGAGCCCCGCCAGCAGCACGTAGATGCGTTCCTTGCCGAACTCCGACTCGGGCGAGGGCACGAAGTAGTTCACGATCCCGACGACCGGGTTGTACGTGTGCGAGCGCACCATCGTGTAGGCGACGGCGCTGGTGAGCAATCCGAAGACGATCAGCACGGCCCCGAGCACGTAGGCCATGCGATCGTGCCGCGCATAGTCCTCGGGCTCGACCGTCCTGCGAATCCTTTTGCTCAAGCCCCTACCGCCACCGCGCGGTCTGCCACCACCGTGCCGTAAAAGTCGAATGCGCCGTGGCCGTCGAGGCACACGTCGACGAACGAGCCGATCGGTGCGGCCTCGCGCAGATAGATTCCGCCGTCGACGCCGGGGGCCTCACCCATCGAACGGCCGACCGTTACGTCCACGGTTCCGAGCGCCACTGCCAGCGGATCGCTGCGCCGCAGCCGGCGCCGCTCTTCGACCAGCACCCGCACCGTCGATCCGATTCGCGTCGCCCGCGCGCGCTCCGACGCCAGGCGCTGCGCTTCGCGCAGCCGCACGAGCCGCCGGCGTTTGGTTGCCGCGGAAACTTGGTCGGGCAGCGTCGCTCCGGGCGTGCCGTCCTCACGCGAATAGGTGAAGAACCCGACCCGATCGAGTTGCGCGCGCGCGATGAAGTCTTCCAAATAGGCGACGTGCTCTTCGGTCTCGCCGGGGAAACCGACGATGAAGGTCGAGCGCATCGTCACGCCGGGAATGCGGCGGCGAAACTCCTCGATGATCTCGAGGTAGCGCTCGCCGTTCGACGGCCGGCGCATCGCGCGCAGCACGTCGGGATGCGCGTGCTGCAGCGGCATGTCCATGTACGTGCAGACTTTTTCGAGCGAAGCCATCGCGTCGATCAGCTCGCTGTCGACGGTGGCCGGGTAGAGATACAGCAGCCGGATCCACTCCAAACCGTCGACGGCGTCGAGTTGCGCGAGCAGACGAGCCAGGCCGCCGCGACGCGCGCCGCGGTCACGGCCATACATCGACGTGTCTTGGGCGATCAGGATCAATTCTTTCGTGCCGGCCGCCGCGAGCGCGCGCGCCTCCATGAGAATCGACTCTTCCGAGCGCGAGCGGAACGCGCCGCGCAGCTGCGGGATGATGCAGAACGTGCACGGATGATCGCAGCCCTCGGCGATCTTGAGGTACGCCGTCGCCGATGGCGTCGTGATCAACCGCGGCAGGAAATCATGCTCGGGCTCGGCTTCGAAATCGAGCCGCAGCGGCCGCTTTCCGGCCTGCGCGTCTTCGAGCAGCTCGACGATCCCGGCGTAGGCGCCGGTGCCGATCACGCCGTCGATCTCGGGGATCAGCGACTGCAATTCGGCGCCGAAACGCTGCGAGAGACAGCCCGCAACGATCAACTGTTGATCGGCGCGCTTCGCCTGCGCGTGCGCGAGGATGACGTCGGTCGACTCGGCCTTGGCCGGATCGATGAACGCGCACGTGTTCACGACGATCGCGTCGGCGTCAGCGGCGTCGGGAACCAGTTCCCAACCGGCGGCGCCGAGTTTGCCGATCATCACTTCCGAATCGACGAGGTTTTTCGCGCACCCCAGCGATACGAATGAGACTCGGCGCGTTGGCTCGTTGATGGTCATCCTCGTGGTCTACCGCGATCAGCGGTAGTTCGTAAATTGCAGCGGCAGTTCGTAGTCTAGACGAGTCAGAAGCGACTGTACTTTTTGCAGATCATCCTTGGATTTCCCTGAGACCCGAATCTGCTCGTCCTGGTACTGCGCGTTGACCTTGAGCTTCGACGTCTTGATCGCCTCGATCAGCGGCTTGCTCTTGTCCTTCGGGATGCCGGCACGCAATACGATCTTCTGGCGCAGCGTGCTACCGCTCGCCGGCTCCGGGTCCTTGAGATCGAACGCTTTGAGATCGATTCCGCGCTTGACGGCTTTGCTCTGGATGATGTCGATGACGTTTTTGAGCTTCATCTCGTCGTCGGCGAGGACCGTGATCTCCTTGGGCGTGTCCTCGATCGACGCGATGGAATTCTTGAAGTCGAAACGGCCGGCAATCTCTTTGCGCGCCTGATTGAGCGCGTTGTCTAATTCTTGCGGGTCGATTTTCGAGACGACGTCAAACGAGAAATCCGCCATGGCTATTACTCTCCGGAGAGGACGAAGTTTCGCTCCACGACGTCACCGGAGGCGCCGAGCGGCGCGAGCGTGTGCCCGTTGACCGCGATTCGCACGCCCCCGGCGTTGCCGACGCGGACATCCGCGGTTTTGCCGGTAAACGACTTGGCCGTACCGGCCGGAAGCGTACCTTCAAGGACTACCTTACCATCAACGGTCACCCGCAGCCACGACGTCTCCGTCACTCGCAGGCTGAGGCCGCGCTTGGGCTTCGGCGCCGGGGAGGGCGCCAAGGGCGGAACCTCGGCGAGGCCGGCCGAGGCTTCGGTATCCTCCGGCGGGGCCGGGGTCGCCGCCTCGCCGCCGTCGGGCGGAATCGAGGCGTCGGCGACCGGGGCGGCCGGCGGCGTCCCGGCGCGGTACTGGTAGAACTCGTAGCCGACGAAGAGGACGGCCAGCGCGGCGACTACGATGGACAGGACGGCCGCCAGCGAGGGGCTGCTGCGTTCGGCGGCCGCCTTCTTCTCGGCAGCGGTCGCCTGCTGGGCCGGGCGGGGGGCCGCGGCGGCGGGGGTACCGGCCGGCAGCGAGGCGGCGAAGCGAGCGACCGCCGCCTCGGGGTCGAGGCCCAAGAACCGAGCGTACGTTCGCATGAAGCCGCGCACGTAGACGGGCGCGCCGATGACGTGCCAATCTTCATCTTCGATCGCCGCCAGATACACGCTGCGTATGTGCAGCCGTTCCGCAACGTCCGAGAGTGATAGGCCGCGCGCTTCCCGCGCGCTGCGGAACTCCTCCCCGAGCGCTGACACAACGAAGCGGTTTGCGGGCGCATCCCGTTCTCCTGTGGCCGAGTCATACGAAGGTAATGTCAGGTGGGGAACGCGTCGTCGCCGCAATGAGCGGCGGCGTCGATTCCGCGGTCGCGGCGGGGCTCTTGGCGGAGGCCGGCTATGACGTCGTCGGGATAACGATGAAGATGTACGCGCCGACGAAACCCGCGCACGCAAAGTCGTGCTGCGGCGCCGACGACTTCGACGATGCACGCCGCAGCGCGCAGCTCCTGGGAATTCCGCACTACGTCCTCGATTTCGAGGAGACGTTCCGGCGCAACGTGATCGAGCGGTTCGCCAACGATTACGCCACGGGCCGCACCCCCAACCCGTGCGTCGCCTGCAACAACTTCGTCAAGCTCGGGACGCTGCGTTCGTACGCTCGGCAGATCGGCGCGCGGTTCATCGCGACCGGCCACTACGCGCGCCTCGAACAGCGGCCGGACGGCCCCCACCTCTTCCGCGGCACGGCCGCCAAAGATCAGGCCTACGCTTTGGCGCAGCTCGACCGCGATCAGCTGGCCGGGCTGCTGCTGCCGCTGGGCGCGCTCGACAAAGCGGCGACGCGCGCGCACGCCGCGCGGCTGGGGCTGCCGGTTGCGGACAAGACCGAATCCCAGGACATCTGCTTCGTCGAAGGCGGCGACTACCGCGACATCCTCGCGCGCGTCGCCCCGGCGACGATGGCTCCCGGCGAGATCCGCACCGCGAACGGCGAGCTGGTCGGCGCGCATGCGGGCATCGCCAACTACACGGTCGGACAGCGCCGCGGGCTGCCGGCGAACAACGGCGACGGCCCGCGCTACGTGACGCGCATCGACCCGTCGACGAACACGATCGTGGTCGGGCGTGAGGACGAGCTCGGCGCGTACGAGCTGGTCGCCGACGAGGTCAACCTGATTCGCCCGGAACGCTTTGCGAACGGTCCTTCCCGCGTGCTGGCGATGACCCGCTACCGCCAAACGCCGGCGGCGGCGCTGGCAACCGTCGACGGCGCGACGCTGACCGTGCGCTTCGACGCGCTCCACGCCGCGATCGCGCCGGGCCAGCTGGTCGCGCTGTTCGATCCTGCCGGCGAGGAAGTGCTCGGCGCGGCCACGATTCGCGCGGCTCGCTGACCCCGTCGCGGTGGTGACGTCGCGTTCGTTTGCCGGCGACACCTGGCGCCGGTTTCGTCGCTCGCCGGGCGCGCTCGCCGGTGCGGTCATCGTCGCCTTGATCCTGGCGCTGGCCGTCTTCGCGCCGGTCGTCGCGCCCCACGATCCGCTCGGAGCGGTGCTCGCGCAGCAATCGCGGCCACCGTCGCTCGCGCATCCGCTGGGAACCGACAAGCTCGGCCGCGACGTCTTCTCGCGCATCGTCTACGGCGCACGCACCTCGATCGCGATCGGCTTCGTCGCGGTCGGGCTCGCGATCACGCTGGGCACGCTGATCGGCTCGATCGCGGGCTACGCCGGCGGCGCGACGGAGAACGCGCTGATGGGCGCGATGGACGTGATGCTGGCGTTTCCCTC
>JBEKXE010000116.1:0-14535 GCA_049512335.1 Candidatus Lustribacter sp. | reverse complement strand
CCATAGCCGTCGAGCCACGCCAAGACGCTGTAGTAGTTGAAGCTGCCGATTTCGCTGACGCCGATCGTGGCCCCGGCGAGGTCTTTGGCGGTCTTCATCGGAGAGTCTTTGGCAACGACGAGGTTCGGATACGTATGCTCTTTTGAGATCAGCACGCCCGGTGCGAGCCCTTGCAGCGGGATATTGCGCGCGATTGCGACCGCAATCGAGAGCGGGTTTGATATCCCGACATCGATGCTGCCGCCGAGTAACGCTGTGATGATATTCGCGCCGGTCGCGAAATACGTAATGTCCGGATTGATGCCGTTTGCGATCCACGTGCCGGCATCCGCGCCGTAGAACGGTTCGCCCTCCACGTCGTTCGGCATCGTCCCCATCCGGACGATGGGGAGCGCCGATTGTGCGAGCGCCGGCCGTGCCCCGAGGAGGAGGGCGGCGCCGGCGCTTGAGAAGGCGGCGAACCGGGAGATGTTCATGGGCATGTTTTGGCCAAGCCATAGCGGCTCCCTTGCCAACATCAGGAGGTCTACATGCCGGAGACGATCAGGCTATCGAGCATGCTGAACGGCGGCCAGTGGTGGAAGTCCATCACGTGGGCCGGAGAGGCGCTCAAGAATACCGGATTGGGCGTCGATATCACGCGCTACGGCACGGGAAGCAGCGAACCGCTCATGCGGGTCGTCGAAGGATCATCGGACATCGGCATCACGCTCGCGACTGCCGCAGCGCAGGCGTCGAGGGGCCTCGGCTATTACAAGAACGGCGAAGCGTTGTCCATCCGCGGGCTCGCGCGCCTGATCCGGCCGAATCAGCATTACTTCAATTTGGTGCGAGCGGATGTGGGCATTCGCTCGTTCCCCGAGATCGCGGACAAGAAGCCGAAACTCGACCTCTCGGTGAGTGAGAGTACCTACTCTGCGGGTCAGATTGCCGAGGTCACGCTGCAGCACTACGGCGTCGATCTCAATCGGGATATCGAGGCCTGGGGCGGCAGCAGGCAATATTCGCATCCCGGGACGGTGCCGCTCGCCGTCGAGGGAAAGTGCAATATGATCATGTGGCCGGACACGATCTACGGCCCGTCCGGGATCGTGTCGCAGATCGCGCCATGGGTCCTGTTGCCGCTCGACGAGGACATTGCCGGCAAGCTCGAGCGCGAGTACTGCGCACCGGTCGTGACGATTCCACCGGGCACCTTGCGCGGCCAAACGGAGCCGTGCCTGGCGGTGACCAATCCCGGCTTCGAACTCATCATCAATAAAAACTTGCCCAACGACATCGCGTATCTGCTGGCCAAGGCGCTGAACGAATTCAGCTCGCAGCATTGGATCGCGCAGGACGTGTTCTATAGCATCCGCCATGCTCCCGAGACCAGCGCCCCCCTCCATCCCGGCGCCGCACGCTACTATAAGGAGCAAGGTGTTCTGAAATAGCGGGCTGCAGGACGTAACGCCGGAGCGGTGGGGGAAGGATGATCGCTCCGGTGCGTGTTAGGTGCTGCCATGCTGATTCGCCGTGCCTTCGCGACGCTGTTGCTCGTCTTTTCGCTGGTCGCCCCGGCCGGATCGCAGCCGGCCCCGGTTCGGATCGACGTGATCATCTCGCTCACCGGCAGCACGAGCTTCACCGCTAAGGATCAAGTCGATACGCTGCACGTGCTGGAGGCGTACACGAACAAGACCGGCGGCATCGACGGGCGTCCCGTCCAGTTCGTCGTGCACGATGACGCCTCGAGCCCCCAGGTCGCGGTGCAACTCGCGAATCAAATCATCGCCGCCAAAGGGCAGGTCATCCTCGGTCCCGCCGTGACGGGTCCCTGTCAGGCCGTGGCGGCGATCGTCGTCGACAAGGGCCCGGTCTCGTACTGTCTTTCGCCGCCGATCGCTCCGCCGGCGAACTCGTACGTCTTTGCGGCCAGCATGCCGGCGCAAGTCGCCGACGGGTCGATGCTGAAGTACTTGCGCCTGCGCGGCTTTCGGCGGTTTGCGTTCGTGGTGTCGACCGACGCATCGGGGCAAACGAACGAGAAGGCGGCCGATGCGGCGTTGGCATTGCCGGAGAACAGCGCGGTCCGCGTGGTCGACCGCGAATACTTTGCGCCGACCGACGTCAGCATCGCGGCGCAAGCCGCCAAGATCAAGGCCTCCGATGCGGACGTTGTGGTCGTTTGGTGCATCGGCACCCCGTTCGGCACGGTGCTGCGCGGGCTCAAGGATGCCAACGTCACGTTGCCGGTGATGACGACCGGCGGAAACTACAGCCCGGTGCAGCTCGCGCAGTACGTCTCGTTCTTGCCCAAGGACTTGTACTTGCCGGGATATCCGTTTCTCGTTCCGCAACTGATCGACTCGCCACCGCACAAGGCGGCCATCAAAACGTTCCTCGACCTGTTTCACGCGGCGGGGATCACGCCGTCACCGGGGGCCGCCCCCTACGTTTGGGATCCGGCGATGATGGTGATCGCCGGGTTGCGCAAGCTCGGACCCGACGCGACCGCTACGCAACTTCGCGACTATCTCCTGAGCATCCGCAGTTTCGTCGGGATCAACGGACGCTACGATTTCAGCTCGGGCGACCAGCACGGGCTTACCGCGGAGTCGCAAGTCATCGTGCGCTGGGATGCCGCGCGCGGTGCCGGTATCCCGGTAAGCCGTCCGGGCGCCATCCCACTTCCAGGGTTATGATGCTCAGGCGCGTGCGCTGACGAGCCAAAGGCCTGCGCCGAGTTCGACTTGGCCTGACGATTCGTAGTCGCGTAGGGCGTCGTCGACGGCGGATCTGACGGCAGCGACTTCATTCTCGCTGCGGCCGGCGAGCGCTCGCGGCAGGGCTCCGACTTGGAAGAAGAGATCTACCGCTTCGGTGCGGGTTCCGGCGGGGAACAATACGTTGAGCGGACGCAGCTCGATCGAGCCGAAGCCGGCGGCGCGGAGGACGGTGCGAAGGCGGTCCGGGTCTGCAAGCGACGTGGGTCCCGGTGCGGTCGGATCTGCCGGCGGCGGCAGCGGGACGATCTTTCGCGCCGCGGTGAGCGGCACCGAAAACCAATCGTTCTCGACGAGGCTGCGAAAACAGGCGATGCGCAGCCGCCCGCCTGGGCGGATAGCTCCGTACAGGTTCGCAAACGCGCGCACGGGATCGTCGAAGAACATCACGCCGAGCTGCGAGACGAGCAGGTCGAAACGCTGCGCTTCGAACGCATGGATGCTCGCGTCGGCCTCGATGAAGCGCAGGTTTGGCAGCGCCGCGTCGCGGGCACGCTGCTCCGCGACGGCGAGCATCGGCGCGGAGAAGTCGACGCCGAGGACGCTGCCGGCCGAACCGACCTGCCGGGCGATCTCAAGCGAGGTGACGCCGCAGCCGCACCCGACGTCGAGCACGGTTTCCCCCTCGCGCGCCTCGGCAAACTTCAGCAGCGCCGACGTGACCCCGCCGAAGAGCTTGTCGGTTCGATCGGCAAGCGTCGCCCACCGCGGGCCCGCGGCTTGATTCCAGTGGACGGACTGCTCAGCGTTGGGCACGGTACTCCTCCAAAAAACGCCGGCTGCGTTGCGCGCACAGCCGCGCACGCTCGACCATCGATTCCGCCGCATGTTCGACGGTCGGGCTTTCGATCTCGATGACGATGTCGTCCGGAAGCGCCCGAAGCAACGCTGCGAGCGGCAGATCGCCGTCGCCGGGATACCGGCGGCGGTTGACCGACTCGTCGCGGAGCTGTTCCGGCGGCGGCGCGAGCGCCGGCGCGTCGCACAGTTGCAAAACGCCGATCCGGCGCGGGTCAAGAAGATGCAGATCGGCCGGCGTGCCGCCCGACCGCGCGAGATGCAACGCGTCGACCAGCACGTCGAGATTTGGGGCGCCGGCGGCGGCCAGGACCTCGGCCGCTTCGCTTACGGTGCGCACGGCGCTGTACGGCATGAACTCGAGCGTCACCGTCATCCCGTAGGCGGCCGCATCCGCGCACAGGGCGGCGAGGTTTGCGATCAAGCGCTGCCGGTCCGCATCCCAGCCGACCACCGAGACGCGCCGCGTTCCGATCTGCGCCATCGTATCGAGCACCGGCTCCGTTTCGGCGCGGTCGAAGGTCGGCGCGAGCCAGCCGCACGACGCCTCGAAGACGCCGACGCCGGTTGTTGCGATCCGCGCGTTGATCTCGCGAATCAGCGGCGCGTTGCCGACGACCGGCGTCGTGGCGCCGCACTTCACGTTGAAAGCGGCCATTGCCGGCGGCGGGACGAGCCACATATTGACGGAGTCGAATCCGGCGGCCGCTGCGGCATCGAGCAACTCCAGCGCCCCGGCATCGGCAACCGTCAGGTTCGCGAGGCTGAGTTCGTTCACGAGCTTGGGTGCGGGCTAGCGCTTCGCCCCGAGCGCGAGCGGGCTGATCATCTCTTGCGCCGGAAACGCGCGATCGATCGCTTTGTATTTCGCCGCCGCGTCGATCAGCGGCTGGATGTCGCGCGGATCGAGCGCATCGGCGAATTGGACGCGGGCCATGCTCGCATAGACTTTGGGGTCGCCTTTGAAGTAGTCGGCGAGAAGCGCGGCCGTTTCGGCATGGTGGGCGTTGGCAAGCTGCGCCGCTTGGCGCATCACGCCGGCAAAGCGGGTGACGACATCCGGATTGTTCTTGGCATAGTCCGTGGTCGTGAACCAGACCGTGTTGGCGAACCGGTTCCCGAACGCATCGAACACCTGGGCCATGATGCGCGTCTTGCCGCTCGCGAGCGCGATGGTGAGCGTCGGCGTGCCCACGTTCGCGGCGTCGACCCGGCCGTCTTCGATCGCGGCGATCGATGCGGGTGCCGAGAGCTCGATGAACTTCAGCGTGTGCGAATCACCGCCGTTTTGATCGACCCAGGCCATCGCGGCGATCTGATTGAGGTCCATGATGGCGGGAACGGCGAACGTCTTGCCGTTGAGGTCGGCGCCGGTCTTGATCGGCGAATCGCTCCGGACGAGCGCCGCCGCGTAGCCCGAGCCACGCGTGATGATGCCGCTCGGTGCGACCAGCGTGAACGGGATGCCGCGCGTGTGCGCGTCGATAAGCGTGACCAAGCTCGATTGCCCGAATTGCGCCGCGCCCCCGGCAACGGCGGCCGATGCCGCCGCGCCGCTGTTCATGCCCTGAAAGTCGACGTTGAGCCCGGCTTTTTGAAAGAGCCCGAGTTTGATGGCGTAGAGAATCGCCGAGCACGTATCGTTCGTCACCGAAGCGATGTGAATCGTCGGCAGTTCTTGCGGGCGCACGGGCTGCGGGCTCGCGAGCACGAACGCCAGCACGACCGCGAGGAGACACCGTTTGAGCATGGCTCGCGCTCCTAATAGCCGCCGGGTTCGAACGCGACGCCGAGCTTGCGGCACCAGTATTCCCACTGGCGCTGGCCGGCGGGCAGGCTGAGATCGGTCGCATCGCGGAGCGCGACCTCGCCTTCGGACATCGGGACGACCTCACCGCCGGCGTGGAGCGTGTCGAGCAGGATGCGGGCATTGCGCGGCAGCGCCGCGGCCATCTTCAGCAAGTAGATCAGGGAGCTCCCCGCGGCGGCGAAACCGTGGCCGCGCATCAGGACCATCGTGCGATCGCCCAGACTGCGCGTGAGGCTCCGGCCTTGGTCGACGCTCTCCACGAGCAAGTTCGTGTCGCCGAATTCCGTGCGGATGTCCCAGACCGGCACGGGTTGGGCACCGATCGAGCTTGCGGCGTGAAAGACGGCTTGGAGCGGCAGCTTGCTGATCGAAAACGGCAGCACGTCGTCGGCGTGGGAGTGGATCACCGCCGCAACCTCGGGCCGCGCTTCGAAAATCGCCGCGTGGATGAAGCGCTCGCGATAGAGTTCCTTGGCCGCCATGCCGTCGACGTTGCCCGCGAAATCATGGACGAAGATGTCGTCGGGATCGACGATCTCGGGGCTGCGCGAGCGCGACATGAGGAAGGTCGACGGATTGTCCGGATTGCGCACGCTCACGTGACCGTACGCATCGAGCACGTTCTCGAACGCCAGAATGTGGTTCGCGAGCACGAGCTCGCGCACGATCCGGCTGTTCGACGAGCGCGAAGTGCTCATATCAGCAAGTCCTTGGCGGGGAAAGCCGCGCGGATGGCGTGGTATTTGGCGGCGGCGTCGATGACGGGCTGGATCATGGCGGTCGAGAGGGTCGTGGGGGTCGGCGGGAAGGCCATCTTGCGCAGCGTTTCCAACGGAATGTGCGTGTAGCCGGCGATCATCGGCAAGATCTCTTGCTGGTGCGCGTTGACGTAGGCGGTGCCGCGGTTGATCGTGTTCGCGAACGCGGTCACGACGTCGCGATGGGTGTCGGTCCAGGGCTGATATGCGAACCAGGCTGCGACGAGAAAGTGCGGGGCGATCGAATCGAGCGGCTTGCCGAGGAGCCGCGCGCCCTGCTCTTTGGCCGCGCTGACGAACGGGTCGTAGATCGTCATCGCGTCGACCCGGCCGGCGATCAGCGACGCCGCCATCAAGGACGGCTTGATCTCGATGAAGTGGACGCTGTTGGAATCGGTGCCGTTCGCGTCGAGCCAGCCTTGGACGGCGATCGTGATCAGGTCGTGGAGCGAGGGGACGGCGATCGTTTTGCCGGCGAGGTCCTTGGCGCTGTGGATCGGGGCGGGGCCGGCGACGAGCAGCTCGATCGAGGCGTTGTTCGTGTCGTACGGTGCGCCCGGCGCCACGATGGTGATCGGAATGCCGTTGAGGTGCGCTTCGGCCAGCGAGATCACGTTGCCGAACGCGAACTGCACGCTGCCGCCGACGACCGCCGACATGCCGCTGCTGCCGTTGGCCAACGGCTGGACGTCGAGGTCGAGCCCAGCCGTCTTGAACCAGCCCTGCTGGATCGCGTAGTACATGCTGGCTTCGGTCGGCCCGGTCAGCGGCGCGACGACGAGCGGGGTCGTGCTTTGGGCGCGCACGAGCGCCGGAGCGCCGGCCGCGGCGAGCGCAGCCGCGCTTGCCAGAAACGAACGTCGCTGCATCATCGTTTGATCGGGACGCCGCCGCCGGTGGTGGCGGGGACGAAGCTGTTGTCGGCGGGGTTGTAGGTGAGGAAGATGACGGCTGCGTCGGTGAGCCCGTGCTGGTCGCCGCGGGTGAAGTCGTAGGTGCCGCTCGCGGCCGGAAAGTTGCGCAGGTTGTCGATGTAGTCGTGCAGCTGCTCGGCCGTCGCGCCGGAGCCGAGCTTGCGCAGCGCGCTCACGACGATCAGGGCCGGATCCCAGGCGAACCCGCTGCCCGGCGTCATCACTTGCGGGCCGCCTTTGAAGGCGTTGTAGAACGCGTCGATGGCCGTTCGCTGCGGACCGGGCTTGATGCGGTCGCGCGCGTAGAAGAGCACGCTGTTGAAGTAGATCGTGTGCGGCATGAAAGGGCGGTATTGCGCCAGCAGCTTGGCGTCGAGGTTCGCGGCCGACGCCATGAACGGCACGTCCACCCCGGCGTCGTGCAAGCTGCGCAACACCGTGCCGAAGGCCGGCCCCGCCGAGGAGCTCACGATGATGTCCGGATGCTCGGCCTTGATGCGGCTGGCTTGCGCGTCGGCGGTGAGGTCGCCGACGTTGAGGTGTTCGACCGGGAGGAACGTCAGGTCGTGGTTCTCCGGGAGTGCCTCGACGGCGGCGTAGGTCTTTTCCGACACTTGGCCGGTCGCGTCGGTCGAATTGATCGTCGCGATGCGATGCCAGCCCATCAGGTGGGCGAAGCGCAGGTGCGAGGCGACGATGTCGCTGAGCGAGGCCGAGGTCGCGAAGACGAAGCTCTTCAGCGGCGGCTGGAAGGCCGGTGAGATGCAGAAGTCGAGCGGGCCGTTGGTCATCAGCGGCGCGACGGCGGCGCAGGTCGCGGTTTGCGTCCCGCCGATGACGACGGCCGGATGCTGGGCCAGCACCTGCGTCGCGAGCTGAACCGCGACTTGCGGGCTCGATCCGTCGTCGAGGAAATTGAACTGCAGCGGCCGGCCGCCGATCCCGCCGGTCTGGTTGGCGTAGCGCTGGAAAACCTCGAGCGTATCGCGGTACGTGCTGCCCGCGTAGGCGTTTGGCCCGGTCAGCTCGACGATGACGGGGATGACGTAGGGCTCGGCTGCCCGGGTGCCCTGCCCTTGAACGGCGAGCGCGACCAGCGCGGCTGCGACGAACCGTAACGACTTCGAATAAGCGAACATTCCGGCGCGGCTTAGTGCGGACGGCTCACGGTTCCTATCCTTTCAAGCAAAGCAATCCCGCACGGTGGTCGAATGCGAGGATCATGGGAGATCTGACCCGGGCTGAGACCCTCGCGCTTATGGCCGGCAGCATCGCGCTTACGGCTCCCGTTTCGGGTGCTGCGCAGACGCCGACGATTCGGATAGCGGCGTCGCTGACCGAACCCTACATGCTACCGTATTACGCCGTTGACATCGGAACGTTCACGCGGGCCGGGTTGAACGTCGAACTCACGACGCAACCCACGGTGGCCTCCGTCGTCGAGGCCGTGGCGAGCAACAATGCCGACGTCGGTCAAGGTGACGTCATCCAGCTTGCAAACGCCATCACGCGCGGGAACCTGCCCCTGGCGATCTTTGCCGGCGGCGGCATCTACAACGCGGCGTATGCGCGGTCGCTCGGCCTCGCCGTTGCGCGAGCGAGCCCGTATCGAACGGCCCGCGATCTCGAAGGGCAGACGATCGGAGTCATCACGCTCAATTCGCTGATGGCCATCGGCGTGCAAACCTGGTTGCGCCAGAACGGCGCCGACCTGAGCCGCGTGAAGCTGATCGAGTTGCTCTTTCCGCAGATGGCGCCGGCGATTGCGAAAGGATTGGTTGCCGCAGCCTTCATGGGGGAGCCGTTCCTCAGCTTCTCCGGCGTCGATCTGCGCGTTCTCGCGCAGCCCTACGATGCCATCGCCAAGGCGTTCTACTTCGGGTGCTGGTTTGCGAACAAGGACTGGCTGGCGAAAAACCCGGCACTGGCGCGGCGTTACGCCGCGTCGTTGTATGATGCGGCACGCTGGTGCAACGCGCATTCGAAGGAAACAACGGCGATGCTGGCCAGCCACGCGAAGCTCGAGGGGAGCTGGCTGCAAAAAACCGGCCGCATCACCTACGCGACCTCGCTCGATCCGGCACTGATGAATCCGGTGCTCGAACAAGCGTATTATTACAAAGTGCTGCAGAAGCAGGTAACGGCGAGCGACTTGATCGCTTCCGTCTAAAGGGAGGCACGTACCGATGAGCACGCAGGGTTTTCGCGTCTTCGACGCCGACGGGCACGTTCTCGAGAGCGACGACGAACTCGTCGAGCACTACGAGGGCGAATACAAACAGAGCCGCCGTCAGAAGACGTGGTCGATCTTCCCGAGCTTGGACGGCTGGGCGCGCGGCGTCGTGATCGTCCGCGAGGACGGCAAGCGCAAGTACATGCACACCGACGCCAAGGTGTGGGGCGAGATCCTGGACATGCTCGGTCTCGAGGGCACCGTCGTCTATCCGACCGCGGCCCTCGGCTTCGGCCTGATGACCGACGTCGGCTTCGCGGTTGCGACCGCGACCGCGTACAACAACTGGCTCGAAGAGCGCTACACGAAGCTCGACCCGCGCATCCACGGCGCGGGCTTACTGCCGATCCACGACCCGAAGGCCGCCGCGAAGGAGCTCGAACGCTGCGCGAAGAGCCGCGTGCGCTTCCCCGTCGGTCTCTTACCGAGCCGGATGGCGATGAGCCGTTCGTACGGCGACGAGTTCTTCTATCCGATCTACGAAGCGGCCGTCAAGCACGATCTGCCGTTGGCGCTGCACGGCGCGCCGAGCCGCGGACTCGGCTTCGACCACTTCAGCGAATTCGCGAAGGTCCACGCGCTCGAGCACGCCTTCCCGCAGTTCATCCACATTACCGACATGATCTTCAGCGGCGTCTTCGACACGTTTCCGGCCCTGCGCGTCGCCTATCTCGAAGCCGGCGCATCCTGGGTGCCGTGGATGATGGACCGCTTGGACTACGAGTTCACCTCGATCTTCGGCGCGGTCCAGCGCAAGCGGTTGAAGAAGAAGCCGTCGGAGTATTTCCTCGGCGACAACATGTGGTTTTCGATGGAGCTCGAGGAACGCCGCGGCCTGAAGTACACCGTCGACGCGATCGGTTCCGAGCGGTTGTTCTACGCGTCCGACTACCCGCACGAGCCGAAGGAAGGCGAGATGCGCCACGAGCTCGAGGAATTTCTCGAGGACGAGGCGCTTTCGCGCGATACGCGCCAGAACATCGTCTACAACAACGCGCTCAACTTCTACCGGCTGAAGACGCCGGTCGCCGCGAAGTAAGCGAGGCATGACGGCGTGGGCACGCACGCGGACCGTCATCCTGGTCTCGTTCGTCGCGGCGCTCGGCGGCTTCTTATTCGGCTACGATAGCGCCGTCATCAACGGCGCGGTCGGCGCGATCGCAGCACACTTCGGCGCGGGGCCGGCCGCGCTCGGGCTCGCCGTCGCGTCGGCGCTGCTCGGCGCGGCGGCCGGAGCGCTCGGCGCGGGCCGTCTGGCGGACCGTTTCGGCCGGCTGTTTCCCATGCGGCTCGCCGCGGTGCTCTTCACCGTCAGCGCGGTGGGTGCGGGGCTGTCGTCGAGCCTGCTGATGCTCTCGCTCTTTCGGGTCATCGGCGGCGTGGCCATCGGTATCGCCTTGGTGATCGCGCCGACCTACATCGCCGAGATTGCGCCGGCCAAGGATCGCGGGAAGCTGGCGTCGCTGCAACAGTTGGCGATCGTGACCGGCATCTTTCTCTCGCTGCTGGTCGACTACGCGATCGCGGCCGCATCCGGCAGCGCACGGGCAAGCTCGTGGCTGGCGATCATCTTTGCCAATGCGCCGCTCAACGCCGCGCATCAGCCACAGCTTGCCGGAACGAACGGGCTTGTTGCGCTCTGGGCCGCGAACTTGTTCGCTTGGAAGTTCGTCAGCGAAAGCAAGGGCCGCGAGTTGGAGGACATGACGAACGCCGTTTAGCAATCAAGACTCGATGAGCGAGTTAGCGTTCGGGATCTTCGACTCGACGGCGATTCCGGACACCTCGCCGGTCGAAACGGCGGCTGCGTTTGCGGAGCACATCGGCGACGCGCAGTTGGCCGAGCGCTGCGGGTACGGTTCGTTTTACTTCATCGAGCATCAGAACCCGGGCTTCGACTGCATCACCGCACCGGCGCCCTATCTGGCCGCGCTCGCGATGGCAACGCAGACGATCCGCATCGGCACGATGATCTTCCAAGTTCCGCTGCACCATCCGATCCGGCTCGCGCAGGACACCGCGACCGTCGATCAGCTCTCGCGCGGCCGGCTCGACGTGGGCATCGGGTTCGGTACGCGCGTCCGCGAGTTCGAGCCCTGGCACGTCGATTTCAAGAACCGCCGCGCGCAAGGCCGCGAGGGTATCGAGGTCGTGCTGAAAGCCTGGACCGAGCGCGTCGTGGATCACGTTGGGGAACACTACACGTTCACCGGGGCGACGCCGCAACCGCATCCCTATCAGCAGCCGCATCCGCCGGTCTGGCTCGGCGCGCACAGCATCGAGTCGTACGAATACGCGGCCAAGATGAACTTCAACGTCGGCCAGATCTTCGAGTCGGAGACGGCGGCGGCGGCAAAGTTCGCGCATTGGCGCAAGGAGCTCGAACGGTACGGGCACGCCGGGCCGCGCCCGCGCGCCGCGCTGGTGCGCCACGTGCACGTCGCCGAAACCGACGAGCTGGCGCGCAAGCAGGCGGAGCAGTACATGCTGCGCGGGATCCAAGGTCCGGAGGCCGTGGACCGGGCCAAGCACTTGCTCGGGGAGGTCACGCCCGACACGCGCGAGCTGGCCCGCATCTATTACGAAACGGCGCAGTCGGTGGAGTTCTGGCTCGACGAGGGGCTCGCGTTTCTCGGCAGCCCGGCGACGGTGGCGGCGGCGATCCGCGCGCAGCAGCAGCGCGTCGGCTACGATCTGCTGCTGCTCAACCACCGGTTCGACGAGCTCCCGCGCGACCTCTATCTCTCGTCGCTGCAACTCTTCGGCGAACGCGTCATCCCCGCGCTGCGGCTGAGCGCCGTCTAGCCGAAACGACTACTTCCATTTGACCGGCCACGTTGGGATGGCGGCCCAGCCGCCGTCGACGGTTGCCGTAATGCAGCCCGGCGTCATGCGCGCACGAAAGTCGTGGCGTGCGGCATCGTTGTCGAAGAGTTCGTCAACCGTCATCGCGCGCCCGACCAGCCCCTGTTCGTGCGCATAGCGCAAGAACTGCGCCAGCACCGCGCGATTGGCTTCGAGGCCGTAGGCCCACGGGTCATCGCCCCACATCGCGACGGTTTCGTCGAGATAACGCCGCATGAACGGCAAGCTCGTCATCCGCTCGTCCTGCAAAATGCGGTACGCGAACTCTTTCGACTCGTCGAAGACCCCACACAGCTCGGCAGCGAATCCGGGGCGGCGCGCCAGTGCGTCGCGGCGCACGACGATGACGTGCAAGATTGGGAAGAAGCCCGTTTTTGCGACGGCGGCCCGGTCCTGTTCGTGGGCGTCGGCGATCACGCGCACGACCTTCCCCTCGTCCCCGGGCACGATCATCGCCGTGCGCGCGGTCATCAAGGCGTCGACCGTGCCGTCGAGCAGCCGCTCCAAGCCCAAGTACGACGCCGGAGCGTACGTGACGCGCACCTCGGGCGGATAGGTGGTATCGGGCCGTAGCGGCGTGGCACTGAACCATTCGACCTCGCTCGGATCGACGCCGTACTCTTCCTTCAGCAGGGCACGGTGCCAGAACGCGGGCGTTCCGAAGTACGATGGCGCACTCATCACCCGCCGGCCGCGCAGGTCGGCCAGGCTGCGAATGCCGGTGTCCGGGCGCGTATAGATGTACGGTCGCTGAAAGAGCCGATCGCTGAAGACGGGCACCGCGGTGACATCGCGGTTGTTGTACTTCCACGCGACGTACTGCACGAGCGGAATGTCGGCTGCGTCAAACGCGCCGCTCATGAGCCCGGAGGCTTGAGCCGGACCGCCCGGCACGTTGACGAACGTCATATTCTCGCGGCGAATGCGCCCATCGAGGAGCGCCGCCGTGCGATCGAAGCGCATGGCCGCGACGCTGACCGCAGGCAATGCTGCCGCCGACATCCAGGGCTGATCCATGCAGCGCTCTTCCGCGCCACTATGGGCTCAAGCCTTGATGATTTCCCATGACCAGCGATACCGTCCGGGTATGGCGAGCGAGCGGGGACGATGTCCCTGGCCCGGAAACGGGCCGTTGAGGAGAATCAATGGACCCGAAGCTCGATTTCGCTATCCGAGAAGTCGTCGTCGCCAACCGAATCCTGGCGCACGAGAACGTCACCGACGCGTCAGGACACGTCAGCGCGCGCCATCCGCTGTATCCCGACCGCTTCCTGATCTCGTGGTCGCGCAGCCCCGAGATCGTGACGCGCGAAGACATCATGGAAGTCGGGCTCGACGGCACCCCGCTCAACGGCGACACGCGGCCGCCCTATCAGGAGCGCTACATCCACGCGGCGATCTACGCAGCGCGCCCAGACGTCAACGCGGTGGTCCACGCGCACCCGGAAGAGGTGCTGCCGTTCAGCGTTACCGGCGAGCCATTGCGCGCGCTGATCTCGTCGGCGAGCATGGTCGGCACCGGCGTCCCGACGTGGGACATCGCCGATCACTTCGGGGATCACACGAGCTTGCTGGTTGAGACGCTGGAGCAAGGACAGGACCTGGCCGAGTTCCTTGGTGGCCGCAACATGGTGCTGATGGCGGCACACGGTATTGCCGCGGCATGTCCCACCATGATCGAAGTGGTGCGTCTCTCGGTCTATGCGGCGCGCAACGCGCGCGTGCAACTCGCGGCGATGAGTTTCGGCAAGAAGATCCGCTTCATGAAAGAAGGCGAGATTAACGCACGCAAGGCCGGAGCGTACTTTGCCGCCGACTCCCACGGCATCTATCGCGCGTGGGAGTACTGGGCGAAACGCGCCGGTTGCCTCGATCAGCTACCGCCGCGCGACGAGGAGACGCTGCGCCCGCATTAGGCGACGCCTGGTGCGAACATATCGGCGGCGCGGAAGGGCATCTTGATTACGCCATACTTCACGCTCGCGTCGATGACGGGCTGGAAGTCGGAGGCGCGCATCCGTTGCGGGAACACGCAGCGGTGCATCCCGGGCGGCAAGGTCGTCTTGCCGTATTTCTCGAGGATCTTGTCGGTTAGCGGGCGATTCTTGTTGGCCCAATCGGCCGTCATCGCGATGGCGTCGCCGAACTTCTTTATAACGTCGGGGTTGGCTTTGGCGAAGCTCGCAGAACAGACCCAGGCTGCTTCGCAGAATTGCGGCGCGATCGCGTCGTAGCCGTTCGCGAGCAGCCGGCCGTTGCCGGCCAACGTTTGGCTCAGCACCGGCTCCTCGATGCAGGCCGCGTCGATGCGACCGGCCAGCAGTGCAGCATCCATCGCGGAATACGGCATCTCGATGTACCGGATCGAGGCGGCGTTCACGCCGTTTTTGTC
>JBEKXE010000115.1:0-14852 GCA_049512335.1 Candidatus Lustribacter sp. | reverse complement strand
CGCGACATCTCGCGCGCCGCGCGCGGTCCGCGCTCGGTGAAGGCGGCCGGATCGGCGCGGATCGTGCGCACCGCCTCCGCCGCGGCCGCGGTGTCGTCGGCAACGACGCAGGCGTGCGGCGGAATCGTTTCGAGGAACGGGCTGCCGTCCAGCGCGACGACGAGCGCTCCGCCGGCGAGCGCGGCGCCGCCGAGCAGCCCCCAGGCGTCGCCCAGATCGGCGAAGACGACGAGCGGTGCCGACGCGATGCGCCGCAGCGCCGCATCGTCGGCCCCTTCGGCGACGACCGTCTCGACCGGCATCCCGGCGAGCGCCGCCGCCAGCGGCGTCACATGCGCGGTCGGTGTCGTCGCTCGATGGACGAGCAGCGCAGCGGTGACCGGGCGCGCGACGGCGTCCGCAGCCGGCGCGAAGCCGGGCCGCGTGATCGACACCGCCTCCGGCATGACGCCCGCGGCGCAGAGAAACTCGGCGCTGCGTTCCGAGGGCACCCAGTAGCGGCGCGCGCCACGATCCGCAAAGGGCGTCGCATCGTCGGCCGATTCCGGCGCGCACCACACGACCTCGCTCACCGCATCGGTGCCGCGGTGCTCGATCGTCAGCCGTGCGCGCCGGTCGAGCGCCGCCGCGATGCGCGCGAGCACGGGCCGGTTCTCGATGACGCGTGCCCCGGCATGCTCCGCGAGCGTCGCGCGAAAGCTGCGTTTCACCGCGGCTTCGAGCGGGGTCGCCGAATGCCAGCGCAGATCCAACAGCGGCGGCAACGGCTCGTGATAGCGCGGCAGCGCCGCCGTGCGATGGTTCCAGCGCGCCTCGAGCAGCCGGTCGTTGGGCGCGCCGTCGATCATCTTACCGCGCGACGCGCCTTCGAGATGCACGATCGTCGCGTGCGGGTCGTAGTGGCAGCGAAAACCGGCCGCCCACAGTTTCAGCGACAGGTCGACGTCCTCGGAACCGTTGAGGAACGCTTCCTCGAATCCGCCCACGGCCTCGAATGCCGCGCGCCGCACGAGCACCGCCGCGCCGCTGAGCGCCACCGGGTCGTAGGGGATCTGCGCTTGCGGAAGATCGGCATCGAGGTAAACGTAGAGTCGCTCGAAGTGCGTCGAGCCGGCCAGCATCGCGAGCCCGGCCACCTGGAGCGTTCCGTCGCCGCTCAAGATCTTCGGGCCGACGGCGGCCGCGCCGGATTCTTCCAATGCCGCGGCGAGCCGGCCGATCGTCAGCGGCGGCACCAGCGTGTCGTTGTTGAGGAAGAAGATCGCGTCGGCGTCGCTGATGCGCGCGCCGGCGTTGCACGCGCGCGCGAAGCCGACGTTCTGCTCGAGGATCACCGGCACGACGTCGCGGCGTTCGCGCAAGTGCGCGGCGGTGTCGTCGGGCGACTTGTCGTCGACGACGATGATGCGGCGCACGCACGCATCGCGCGTCACCAGTGTGGCGAGACAGCGCTCCGTCAGCTCCCATTGCCCGTGCACGGGGATCACGACATCGACGCTCAGCGGCATCTCGCGTCCTTCAGTACTGCCGGGGGCACTCTTGCAGCACCGTCGTGCCGTCCGGGCGCGTGTGATCGAGGACGTAGCGAATCACGTCGGGATAGCGGCTCCTGTCCGTGCCCCGCGGCGGCAGTTGCACGGGCGTCGGGAAGTCCGGATTGGGCAGGTTCATCGGCGACCACGGGTCGTTGCCCGGGTTGCCGTAGACGAAGGGGTAAGGAAAGTTGGCTTCCTCTGTGTGGCCGTCGGGAAACGTCACCTCGACGTTGATGTATTCGTAGGTGACCGAACCGCGATGATCCGCCGCCCGAAACGGTTCCAGCTCGACGTCGCCGCAGGGCGGGTACACGTTGATGTTCCCGCTGCCGGTCCCGCCCGTGCCGTTGCCGCTCCCGCCGGCGTTGCCCGCGCCCTCACCGCTGCCTGCGCCCGTTCCGGCCCCGCCGCCGTTGCCCGCGATGACAGCCGACGGCGTCGCCACCTGCGGCTGCGACGACGGCGCCGCATGCCCGCCGCCCTCGCGCAGCACGGCGCTCGGCGCGGCACGCTGCGGGGTCGGCGCGACGGTAACGTGGGGCACCGGGGTCGGCGTTGCGGGCGGCGGTGTGGGCGTCGGTGTCGGCCGGGGCGTCGGCGTTGGCCGGGGCGTCGGCCGGGGTGTCGGCCGCGGCGTCGGCCGCGGCGTCGGCGGGGCGCGCTCGAGGACGAGCTTCGTCAACGGCGTCTGCTCGGAGTGTGTGGGCTCCGGCGGCTGCCAGCGCAAGAACGCGAAGAACAACGCGGTGATGACGATGGCGCCCGGCAGCGCGACCGCAAATCGCGCAAGCGGATTGGCAAAAACCGGGGCTCCGACTTTTGTCTTCATACCTAGGGACCATGATTCGTGCGAGTCGCGGGGTTCCCGTTATGGTGAGGCGAACGGGCCGCTCGTGCAGCTCGAAGCATTGATCCGCGCGATTCCTGACTTTCCTATTCCCGGAATTCTGTTTCGGGACGTTACGCCTCTTCTCAGTGACGCCGGCGGCTTCAAGGCGATGGTCGACCTGTTCGCCGACAAATACCGCGGCGCGAACATCGAGTACGTGGTCGGCATCGAGGCCCGCGGCTACATGCTCGGCGCGCCGGTCGCCTACGCGCTGGGTGCGGGCTTCGTTCCGGTGCGCAAGCCCGGCAAGCTGCCGGGTGAGAAGTTCTCGGAAGAGTACGAGCTGGAATACGGCACCAACACGCTCGAGATTCACGCCGACGCGGTGGGCCACGGCAAACGGGTGCTGGTCATCGACGACCTGCTGGCGACCGGGGGCACGATGGCCGCCACCCTGCGGCTGCTGGAGCGCCTGGGCGCCCATATCGCCGGCGTGGCCGTGCTGATCGAGCTGGCCGCCCTCAACGGCCGGGCCGCCCTGCCGGGCATCGACGTCACGTCGTTCATCAGCTACTAGGGGAACCGAATATGGCCGCCGGCGGGTTCTGAGCTATAGCAGATGACGATCGCCGATCTCATAGCCAACGTCCGCCGTTACGACCCCTCGCTCGATCCCGCGTGGCTCGAGAGCGTTTATAATGTCGCCGAGGGCGCGCACCGTGAGCAGCGGCGGGCGTCCGGCGAGTCGTATATCGAGCACCCGCTGGCCGTAGCCGCCATCTTGGCCGATCTGGAGATGGACCGCTCGACGATCGCCGCCTCGCTGCTGCACGACGTCGTCGAAGACACGGTCATCACCAGCGAAGAGGTCGCCGAACGCTTCGGCGACGAGATCGCCTCGCTCGTCGACGGCGTCACCAAGCTGACCCGCATCCCCTACCAGACGAAGGAAGATGCGCAGGTCGAGAACCTGCGCAAAATGTTCCTGGCGATGGCCAAGGACATCCGCGTCATCATCATCAAACTGGCCGACCGCCTGCACAACATGCGCACGCTGGCGTCGTTGCCGCCGGCGAAGCAGCAGACGATCGCGCAAGAGACGCTCGAGATCTACGCGCCGATCGCGCACCGCTTGGGCATCTGGCGCATGAAATGGGATCTCGAAGATCTCGCGCTGCGCTACCTCGATCCGCCGGCGTATCACGATATCGCCGAACGCGTGGCCAAGAAACGCGGCGAGCGCGAAGCCGCCGTGCAGCGCGTGATCGACGAGCTCAAGGATCAGTTCGAGGCAATCGGCCTGCACGCCGACATCAACGGCCGCCCCAAACACTTCTACTCGATCCACAAGAAGATGCAGAAGGGCCGCGACTTCTCGACCATCTACGATCTGACGGCGGTCCGCATCATCGTCGATTCGGTCAAGGACTGCTACGGTGCGCTCGGCGTGGTGCATTCGATCTGGAAGCCGCTTCCGGGGCGCTTCAAAGATTACATCGCGATGCCCAAGCCCAACATGTACCAGTCGCTGCACACAACGGTCGTCGGGCCGGGCGGCGATCCGCTCGAGGTGCAGATCCGCACGCTGGAGATGCACCGCACGAGCGAATACGGCATCGCCGCGCACTGGCGCTACAAAGAAGGCGTGAAGGGCGATACCTTCGAGCAGAAACTGACCTGGCTACGGTCGTTGCTCGAGTGGCAGAACGACATGCGCGACTCGCGCATGTTCATGGAGAACCTCAAGCTCGACCTGTTCGAGTCGCAAGTGTTCATCTTCTCGCCCAAGGGCGACGTGTTCTCGCTTCCGGCCAACGCGACGCCGCTCGACTTCGCCTACCAGGTTCACTCGGGCGTGGGCAACCACTGCGTGGGCGCGAAGGTCAACGGCAAGATCGTGCCGCTCGACTTCGGTTTGAAGAACGGCGACATCGTCGAGGTGCTGGTCAACAAATCCAGCGCGCGCCCGTCGCTGGACTGGCTCTCGATCGTCAAGACGTCGGGCGCGAAGCACAAGATCAAGCAGTGGTTCCGCAAAGAGCGCAAGGAAGAGAACGCGGTTCTCGGCCAGGAGATGCTCGAGAGCGAGCTCGTCCACCTCGGCGTGCGTTCGGACGTGACGCGCGGCGAGTTGCTCGAGAAAGTCGCCGCCAAGCTCAACTATCCGACCTCGAACGACCTGTACGCGGCGATCGGCTTCGGCGACGCCAATGCCGCCTCGGTCGCCAAACGCCTCAAGGAAGAGCTCAAGACCGACAACGTCGTCGACATACAGACGCTGCCGCGGCCGGCCTCGACGCGCCGCGTCGCGCGCAATGCGTCGGGCATCCGCATCGCCGGCGTTGACGACGTGCTGGTGCGGCTCTCCAAGTGCTGTTCGCCGGTGCCGGGCGATCCGATCATGGGCTTCGTCACGATCGGCCGCGGCGTGTCCGTGCACCGTGCCGACTGTCCGAACGTCGCCTACATGAACGCCGCCCCCGAACGCATTCTCGAGGCGACCTGGGCCGACGTCACGCACATCCAGCACGCGGTCGACATCGAGATCGAGGCCGGCGACCGTTCGGGGCTGCTGCAAGACGTGATGGGGGTGTGCGCCGAGCTGAAGACCCCGGTTTCGTCGGTGAACGCGCGCGTGAAGAAAGAGATCGCGAACATCTCGATCACCGCGCAGATCACGAACATCGAGCACCTGCAGAAGCTGCTCTCCAAGCTCTCGAACCTCAAGGACGTCCGCGCGGTCTACCGCGTGACCAAACGCGAAGCCCGCGTCAGCGGCTGAGCTCCGCGCGATGAGAGGCTGGATTGCGGCGCTGGCCGCGAGCGCGCTTCTGCTCACCGGCAGCGGGACGGTCGCGCAGAGCCTGCAAAAGGTCACCATCACCTACGCTTCGCACGATCCGAACCAAAACGCGCCGCTGGTCGCGCAGCAGAAGGGTTACTTCGCCGCCGAAGGCCTGGACGCGGACCTCGAGTATGCCGCCGGCGGCACCGCGACGCCGGCCCTCATGTCCGGCAATATCCAAGCCAGCGGTTCGGCGGCCTCGGCGCTGACGGCGATACTCAAGGGCGCGCCGCTGCGCATCGTCGGGATCATTGCCGACCGCTCGACCTACAGTCTATGGGTCGGCAACGACATCAAGAGCGCTGCCGATCTGAAGGGGAAAGTCATCGGCGTCGCCTCGCGTGGAGACACGCTCGAGGTCTCGGCTCGCTTGTACTTGCAATCGGTCGGCGTATCGCCCGATGCGGTCGGCTATCAGCCCCTCGGACAGCCGAGCGGAATCGGTGCCGGTCTCGAAACCGGTGCGTTGCCGGCCGCGGTGCTCGCCACGTCCGACGCGAAAGTGATGCTCGATCGGGGCCAGCTCAAGAAGGCGCACGTGCTCGTTGACTTGACGAAATTCCGGATGCCGTACGCGGGCATCGCCATGTCGGAGAAGACGGTATACGGCGATCCGGTGTTGGCGAAGAAGATGCTGCGGGCGATCATCAAAGGCTTTCGGTATATGAAGGCGTTCAGACCCGAGACGATCGCCATCCTCGAGAAGGCCTACCAAGCCGACGACCCGCAAGCCGTGGCGACCGGTTACGACGCCGCCGTGAAGTCGTTTACCGCCGACTATACGGTCAGCGACGCGGTGATCGTTCCGGACCTGACCGTTCGCGCCGGACTCCTCGGCATCGCGAAAGATCAGATTCCGCCGGTGAACAAGATCTACGACTTCACCCTGGCGCATCAGATCAACGCCGAACTCGACGCGAGTCACTGGAAACCAACGAGGTAAGCATGGCGATTCGGACGTTCGACCACTCGGGCTTCATCGTCGAAGATATTCCCCGTGCGCACCAGTACTACGAGACGCTGTTCGGTGCGCGGCCGCTGTTCATCGCCAACCTCAAGACCCGCACGTACACCGGTTGGCCGATCATCTCGTTCGTCGAGATGGGGAAGCATCGCTTCGAGCTGTGCCTCGCACGGCATCCGCTGCCCGCGCCTGAGCTGTCTCGGCCGGTGCCGCGCATCGGGTTCGCCGTGGCGAGCGACGCGCTCGCCGCGCTGCCGGAGCGCCTGGCGGCGCTGAAGATCGAGGTCGCGCCGGCCCCGGCGTTGCCCGCCGGGCTCGGCATCAGCGAATGCTTGCGCTTGCGCGACCCCGACGGCAACATCGTCGAGCTCGCCGTCTGGGACGGACACGCGCCGAGCGGTAAGCCCGCCAACGGTGCCGCGGTGCAAGTGACCGACGTGTGTCACGTCGCGCTCGAAGTCAGCGACCTGCCGCTGGCGGAAAAGTTCTACACCGAGGCGCTCGGCCTGACGCCGTTGCATCGTGACGCGGGCGAGCTCGGCGACGGGCGCGCGATCCTGCGCAACGGGTTAGGTCAGCTGCTGATCCTGGAAGCGGTCGACCAGCTTTCGGAACGCTCCCTGTTCTGCGGCCCCGATCCATCGACCGCGCCGAAGATCGGCAGCGGTCGCCCGCACGCCGGCGCGCACATCGCGGTGTCCGTTACCGACGACGCCGCCTACGAAGAGATCACGTCGAATCTCCGAGCGTGGAAGGTAACGACCGACGGCGACGTGCGCGCCGCCGAACGTCCGACGGGCGAGCGCAGCGAGTACTTCTACGATCCGGCCGGCAATCGGTTGCAGCTCATCGTCGTCACGGCGTGAACTTCTGGACGAAATCACCGCTGCCGTCGCCCTTCGACCACACGGTGAACACGGCGTGCGTCGCGGGATCGATCGCCACCGTGTGAACCTCGGGATCGACCGGCGTCGTATCGATGATTTCCGGCGCAGCGCCGGGCCGTAGCTGCAGACGCGTGATGCCGGCGCCGCCGCCGCATGCCATGATGTGCTGGGTGGGATCGAGCGTGCACTGATCGAACCGCGCGACGCTCACCGAGCCGAGCTTCTTGCCCTCGCGCGTGTAGGCGCTCATGATCCCGTTCGTACCCCCAACGACGATCTCGTGGAAGGTAGGGTCGTATTGGAGCGGGTGATTGTTTTGGAGTTCGGGCGTTGCGAACGTGCGTTTCACCGTCAGGGTCTGCGGGTCGATGACGGCGATCTCCGAGAGGTTGGCGATGTTCTGATAGACGTCGTGGGTTTGCGGGTCGACGGCGAGATACTCGGGCTTGTGACCCGGGAGCACGAGCGTCTTCTTGAGGGCGAACGTCTTCGCGTCGATGATGAAGAGATGCGTGCCGTCGTCTTCGTCGGCATAGATGTTGCCGTTTCCGGGATCGTACGCGAGCGCATCGACCGGGCCGCTGGTCGCGACCGAGCGTAGCACCTTCATCGTGACGGGATCGACCTCGCTCACGCTGTCGTCGTCGCCGTTGCCGGTGAAGACGTGACCCGTTTGCGTTTCGATCGCGGAACCGTGCATCGGGCCGACGCGCACCTGACCCAGCACCTTGCCGCTATCGGCGTCGACGATCAGAAGCGCGTTGCTGCCGCCGTGTGCGGCATATACGCGCCGCCGTTGGGCATCGACGGTCACGTAGTCGAAGGCACTAAAGACGGGAACGGTTTGTGGCGGCAGGGCTGGTATGAGCACGAAGTTCGATGATAACGCGCCAAAATGAACGGAACATGACAGCCGTTTGATGATCTTTTCTTAAACTGTTCATGAACTCCGGTTAATGGACGGCGCGTACTCGTAGGTGGAACTTGATACACCTGTGAGGACGAATTGAGCAAAGTACGGCGAGCGATCCATGCGTTTGTTACGATCGCATTTTTAGCCGCAGCGAGCGGGATGCCGTGGAGTTCGGCCGTCGCGCAATCCGCGACGACGACGATCAACGGCGTCGTCATCAGCCAGGATAACGGGCTCCCGGTTACGGGCGCGACCGTGACGCTGTATCAAGGGACCACGGTCGTCGCGACGACGACGACCGACGCCAACGGCGCGTACACGTTTGGCAACGAGCCGGCCGGCATCTACGACCTCGGCTTCGATGCTCAGGGGTACGGCGCGACCCGCGTCGATGACGTCGTCTCGAGCAATGGCGGCACCACGATCCGCACCCCGTTGCTCCGCGCGGCAACGAGCTCCGGAAATTTGCGCGTCATCGGACAGACGGCCACGGGCGTCCAGGGCTCGACGCTTGCGGCGTCCTCGACGATCCAGCACAACCTCGACCCGAGCCAGTTACAGCAGCAAGGATTCGTCAAAGCTGCGGACGCGCTCGGCCAGCTGCCGGGGCTCAACCTCTCGGGCGACCCGCACTCGATCGGCGACGACACGAGCATCGACATCCGCGGCATGGGTGCCGGCGAAGTGCGGCCGTTGCTCGACGGCCATCCGATCGGCCCGCTCGGCGTTCTCGCACCCGACTATTACAACTACACCAATTCGCCGTTCGACCTGCTGAGCAACATTCAGGTAACGGTCGGGTCGGGCGCGTCGGGTCTGTACGGCGTCGACGTGATCGGCGGAACGATCGACTTCCAGACGCTGAGCCCGACCGTGCAACCGCACGCCGAGGTGACGCAGGAAGTCGGCAACGACGGGACGCTCGGCACGATTCTGAAGGCGACCGGGTCGTTCGGAAATCTCGGGTATGCCGTCGGGCACGCGATTTTCGGGACCTACGGCAACATCGCGCCGCAGATGATCTTCCAAGGCGCGCGGCCGAACAACAACGGGAACCTGCCGAACGGCGGCGCCTGTACCGGATCCAACGACATCACGACCTGCAACACGCTCCTGAACACCTACGAGGTCAGCCAGAACTACAAGGCCCTCAACGACCTGGTGAAACTGCGCTACACCTTCGCGCCCGGAACGGCGCTCACGATCAGCGGCTACGACGGGAACACCCAAGAAGACAGCACCGGCAACGGTGATGACGACAACATCCCGTACAACACGCGGTTGGCGATCATCCAGAGCCAGCCGCAGACGTGCGCGGGCGGCTACACGGTGATCACCGATACGAATCCCGCCGCTTGCTATACCGCGCAGCAGTGGGCGGCCGCCTCCTACGGACCCTTCGGCGGAGGCGAGGACCGCAACCGCGGCACGACGCTCCAGGACTTCAACGCGGACTTCACGGCGCAACTCGGGATGAACTCGATCTCGCTCGACGCGTTCAGCGACTATTACAACTTCCACAAGTACTCGGCCGCCGCAGCCGGCCTCGATCCGACCGGCACCTATGTCGTCGGCGGCGGGACGTACACCGACGAGTACCTCACTCACGGCTTCTTGGCTACCGATGATCTCGCGACGACGAAGAACGACTTCGGCTTCGGCTATTACGTCGAGCATCAGGAGCTCTCGGGGAATAACGTCGCGGTCGATCCGAACACGTTCGCCGTCACGTTCGTGCCGCAGCCGTTTCTCGGCGACGGCGACTACAGCTTCTTCCTGCGCGAGAACTACTTCCCGAGCGACCAGTTCGCCATCTACCTCAACGCGTGGGACCGGCGCAGCAATGTCACCAACCACACCTCGTTCGATCCGCGTTTGTCATTGGTCTTCAAACCGACGCATCATGACGTCGTGCGTCTCACGGCCGGTCAGGCCGACGGCGATCCGGCCGCGAACGTCGCGTTCGCGAACGCCCTGAGCGGCTTCAGCAACCCCTCGAGCCTCAACCCGACCTGCGGCGGCCTCAACTCGGTCGCCACCGGCGGTAACTCCGACCTGCTACCGGAACGCTCGAGCGATCTCGAAGCCGCCTACGGTCACTCGTTCTGGTCGGATACGGCCATCAACGTCGTGGCCTATACCTCGAGCGTGAAAGACCAATTGTTTTCGGCCGTCTTCCCGATCACGCCGTTCGCGCTGGCGAACCCCGCCATCGCCGGCGCGCTGGGCGGTTTCGCGACCAAGATCAATGCCGCGTGCGGAACGAGCTACACGGCGGCGGACGTCTCGTCGGTATTGGGCCTCTCAGGCGTGTTCAATGCCTCGAGCGCGCTGTACCGCGGCGTGGAGATCAGCGGTCGCATCCGGGTTCTGCCGACGGTGCGGTTGGACTACGATTACGACATCCAATCATCGCAACAGTTCGGTGAACCGCTGTCAGCCCTGATGAACAACCCGTTCTTGCTCGACGGCGGCCAGATCGTCCAGATCCCCGTGCACAAGGGCTCGCTGGCCGCGGACTATACCAGCGGCGGCTTCGAAGGGCAGATCCAAGGCTACTACATCGGCGTGAACAACACGCTCAACCGTCCGGCGTACACGTTCTTCAACGCGTTCGTCTCACAAGCGCTCGGCAAGCACACGAGGCTCACGTTGAGCGCGTATAACGTGTTCAACCAGAACTCGCAGCAGTACGGCTACTTCGGCGAGCAGCTCCCGAACGCGACCAACCAATACACGCCGGCCGGACCGATGACCTCGATCGGCCAAATCCTCAATCCGAACATCGGGCTGAGCAGCCTGGCCGAAGAGGACGGCATGCAAGGCACCCTCGTGACCCTGTCATTAACGCTCAAGATCTAGCCGCGTTCGCGCTCGTAGCGCTGCTCTCGACGGTCCCGGCCGGCGCGCAAACGCCCGGCCGGGACGCCGCCGTTCCGCACTACGACCACATCCTCGTGATCGTCGAGGAGAACAAGAGCTACGGAACGGTTCTCGATCACGACTACGCGCCGGCGATCTCCGGTTTAGCTAAAACCTACGGCGTCGCGACCCAGATGTACGCCGAGCGGCACCCGAGCGAGCCGAATTACGTGGCGCTGCTTGGCGGCGATACCTTCGGCATAGCGGACGACGACGCGTGGTACTGCACGCCGGGGTCGACGCGTCCGTTCTGCAAGGGCTCCGACGGCCCCACATTCGTTGCTCATCTGATCGCCGGCCCAAGTCTCGCCACGCAGCTCGCGGCCAAGGGTCTGGGCTGGCGAGCGTATCTGGAGAACCTCCCCGCCCCCGGCTCGCTGGCGATCGTCTCGCCCGAAACTCCGGTCGCCCCGGCGGCCCTGTACGCGGCGAAGCATACCGGCTTCACCAACTTCGCCTCGGTGCACGCCGATCCGAATCTCGCGCACGAGCTGGTGGGCTTCGATGCGCTCTACGGCGATCTGCGCAGCGGGAACGTTCCGGCGTTCGCCTTCATCGTTCCCAACCAGTGCGACGAGATGCACGGGATCGACTCGCCGAAGGCTCCCCCGGCGTGCGCGAAAGACGACGACGGCCTCGTGCGCAGCGGCGACGCGATGATCGCGGGCTTGATGGCCGCCATCACGGCATCGCCGATCTGGCTGCACGGCAACACTGCCGTCGTGATTACGTGGGACGAGGACGGCAAAGCCGATCGCGTGCCCGGTGCGCCGCAATCGTGTTGCGTCGTCGATGCGAACGATCCGGGCGGCGGGCACATCCCGACGATCGTGATCACCAACCACGGGCCGCGCGGGGTCGCCGATCCGACGCCCTACGACCACTACAGCCTGTTGCGCACGATCGAAGACGCATTGCGTCTCGACGGTCACCTGCGGCATGCCGGCGATCCGGGCGTTCAGGCGATGACGCCGCTCTTCGCGATCGGGACGGTGATTACGACCACGGCGCCGAGCCCGCCGCTCGCGTTGCGCAGGGCAAGCGATCCGTGATGGCGCTCCGCGATCGAACGTGCGATCGCGAGGCCCAATCCCGTGCCGGCGCCGCTGCGCGCCGGATCGTCGCGCCAGAAGCGGCTCGTCGCATCACGAAGCGCGTCCGGACTGAACCCCGGGCCGTCGTCGCGCACGGCGATGACGGCCTGCGTTTCGTCGGACGTTACCGCGACGCTGACGTCCTCCCGGGCGAAGCGCAACGCGTTGTCGATCAGGGCGACGATCGCGCGCTCGAGCATGTCGGCGTCGGCCTCGATGCTGACCGCGGGCGCGCCAGCAAACGTCAATCCGATCCCGCGTGACGCCGCGAGCGGCTGCATGTGAGCGGTTGCGCATGCGGCGACCTCACCGGCCGGAACCGGGCCGGCGGCGAGCGGCCGTGCATCCTCGCGGGTGGTGAGAATGAGGCTTTCGGCCAACGTTTCGAGACGCTGCGTCTCGCGCTGCAGTCGCTGCAGCGCGCTGCGGTACGCCTCCGGCGTGCGGTCTTGCATCAGCGCCAACTCGACTTCCGCCCGCAGCACGCTCAACGGCGTGCGCAGTTCGTGCGAGGCGTCGGCGATGAAACGCCGCTCGCGCTGGAACGCGGTTTCGAGCCGGTCGAGCAGGCGGTCGAAGGTGCTGCACAACCGTCCCAACTCGTCGTCCGGCCCCTTCCACACGAGCCGTTCGCCGAGATCGGTGGCTTCGATCTCGGACATCATCGCGCTGAGCTCCGTCACGGGGCGCAACATCCGGCGCGTCAGCGTTCCCGCGGCGGCCGCGCCGGCGGCGATCACGACCACGCCGGCGGTCCCCAACGCCATCAGCGTTATCCGCTCGGCATCTTCGTACGCGCCGCGCGAGCCCCAGGTCAGGATCGTTCCGAAGCGCGCGCCGTTCTCGACGATCGGCATCAGCACGTACGAGGTGCCGTCACGATCGACGTGCACCACGCCGTTCGGCCGCACGGAGTCGACGAGCTGCGCGAGCAGCGCGCCGGGCGGCGCCGCGAGGTTTGAGGTCATCAGCGAATCGTCGCGTCGCAACACCGCACCGTTGAGACCCTGCCCGAACAAGGCTTGGAATTGCACCAGGTCGTCGCCCTGCAGATCCTCGAGCTTGCCGTGATGGATGTCGACGATCGAGCGGATCGTTCGCACCGTGGTGTCGAGGCGCGTTTCGAAGGCGCTGACGAGCGCTACGCGCACCGTCAGGAAGGCGATCGTCCCGAGCAAAATGACCGCGATGGCGACCATCGCCGTGTACGCGAGTGTCAAGCGGGTGCGGAAGGCGAGCCGGTGGGTCATGGCCCGTCCAAACGGTAGCCGATGCCGCGCACCGTCTGCAACAGCGGTGTCTCGCCGGGGGCGTTGAGCTTCGCGCGCAAGCGGCGAACGTACACGTCGATCACGTTGGAGCCGATTTCGCTGTCCGACGGCCAGAGCGCGGCCGCGATCATTTCGCGCGAGAGCGCGCGGCCGGCGTTGCGCAGGAAATACTCCAGAAAGATGGTCTCCCGATGCGTGAGGTCGAGCTCGCGCCCGTTGCGGGTCGCGCGGCGTGACACCGGGTCGTAGGCCACGCCGCCACAGGACATGGTTGCCGGGCGCTCGCGCGGTTCGCGCCGTGAGATCGACCGCAGGCGCGCCTGCAGCTCGGCGATGCCGAACGGCTTGCGCAGGTAGTCGTCGGCTCCGGCGTCGAGACCGGCGACCGTGTCGGCTTCGGTGATGCGTGCGGTGAGCATCAGCACCGGCGTGCGGACGTCGAGGTCGCGCAACGCCCGCACCACCGCGATGCCGTCGCGGCCGGGCAGCATCACGTCGAGCACGATCGCGTCGTACGAATCGTCGGCGCCCATGAGCTCCCCGGACGGGCCGTCGGTTGCCGTATCGACGATATGGCCGCCTTCTTCGAGGGCACGCTTGAGCACGTCGCGTAGTGCTGCGTCATCCTCGACGACCAAGAGTTTCAGGTTCATTCTCCCGTCATGTTGCCAAGGGAAACTACACGTATGCCGGTTCCGGATCGCTTGGGATGAATCTTGCGCAGGTGTTCTGTTTCGGTGCGCTCGTCGCGCTCGGGATGGCGCGGGCGGCGGTTGCCGGGCCGCCGTTCGTGACGGACGATCCGGTGCCCACCGATTACCGGAATTGGGAAATCTATACCGGTCTCCAGTACGAGAACGACGGCAGCGGCAATACGGCGGCGAGCTTGCCGTTCGCCGAATTCAACTACGGCGCGCTGCCGAACGTTCAGGTCTCGGCGTCGTTCGAGCTCAACGATCTCGACCATGGGGGTGCTCCCCTCGACGGCTACGGCGGCACCGAGTTCGGCATCAAGACGCGCTTCGTTCAGGAAACGAGTGACCGTCCGCAGATTTCGTTCTACCCGAGCGTCACGATCCCGGAGGTCGCCGGCCAACACGCGGTCCCGTTTCTGCCGCTGTGGATGCAAAAGAGCTGGGGGCCGTGGTCGGCCTTCGGCGGAGGCGGCGTGTACCTCAATAGCAGTCCGGGCATGCGCAACTCGACATTCGCCGGCGCGGCGCTCGAACGTTCGATCTCAGCCGGAACGACGGTCGGCGCCGAGCTCTATCATCAGAGCAGCGATACCATCGGCGGCAGCGATACCACCGCGTTCAACGTCGGGATGATCGCGCAGGTCGGTCAACTCCACGCGATCCTGTTTTCGGTAGGACGCGCGTTTCAGGGCGGCGATACGTTTTCGGCGTACGCAAGCTACGAATTCGCGCTGGGTCCGCGCAGCGGTCGCTAGCGCGCGCTACTGGTTGGCGAACGACACCGCGAACTGGTAGGTGCTCGCGACCGGCCGGCAAGCGAACGATTCGGTGCGGTACGACGATTTTTGGGCGGCCGCGAGCGCGTCGCGGTCGAGCGGCGCATAGCCGCTCGACCGC
>JBEKXE010000114.1:0-15137 GCA_049512335.1 Candidatus Lustribacter sp. | reverse complement strand
AGATCCTTGGGCGTCTTGAACGGCGCGTTTTTGGCCACCACGAGGTCGGCGTTGGCGTCGCGCTTTGAGTACAAGACGGCCGGCGCGAGCATGACCAGCGGAATGCCGCGCGCGATCGCCGCCGCGACCGCCATCGGGTTCGCTTCGCCGACGTCGAGGTCGCCGCTCAACACGGTGTTGATGATCGTCGCGCCGTTGGTCAGTAGCGTCACCTGCGGATCGATCCCGTTGGCGGCGAAGATCCCCGCATCGGTGCCGTAGAACGCCTCACCGGCGGCGTCGATCGCTTGCGCGCCGATCTTCACCACCGGTGCCGCCGTTTGCGCGGCGGCGGGCCGGGCGGCGGCACACACGCCGCCGGCGAGCAGCGCAAGCGCGGCGGAACGTGACAGAACGGGCGCGATTTCAGCGTGCGGCATCGGGCGTTTTTGGCCTCTCTCCGTCGCGCTCCCTGGCGGGCTCGCGATCGGAAGCTAAGCCAGCTTCAACAGCCGGTCGGCGTTGCCGTGCGCGATCTTCACCTTGTCGTCCGGGGTCACCGGCAGGGTGTCGAGAAACGCGCGCGCGTCGTCGTTGTCGGCGAACGGGTAGTCGACCGAGAACAGGATCCGGTCGGCGCCGAAGGTCAGCAGTGCCGCCAAAAACGGCGGCACGGTGAAGAAGCCGCTGGTCGTGATCGTCACGTGATCGAGGATCGTTTGGCTGACCGTGCGCGGCAAGCCGGTCATGCTCTGCTTGAGGATGTCGTCGCAACGCGCCAGCATCGTGGGCAGCCCCTCGCCCATGTGCCCGATGATGAGTTTGAGGCGCGGGTGCCGGTCGAGCGTGCCGGTCAGCACCATGCGCAGCACGTGAACCGCGGTCTCGGCGTGCCAGCCCCAGCCGGCGGTCGCGAACGCGGTGGACACGCGCGGGGTCAAGCCGTCGTAGTAGGCCGCGCGCACGCTCGGCGGCGGCGGAGCCGGATGGATGTAGATCGGCACGTCGAGCGCTTCGGCCCGCGCCAGCAGTGGTGCGTACATCGGGTCGTCCAAGAACTTGCCGTTGGTTTGGCCGCTGACCATCACGCCCAGCAGCCCGCACTCGCGCACGGCGCGTTCGAGTTCGTCGGCGGCGGCGGCCGGCGCGTTCATCGGCACGTGCGCGAACGACGCGAAGCGTTCGGGGCGTGCACGCACGGCGGCCGCCAGCGCGTCGTTGTAGCGCCGCGCAAACGACGGTGCGGCGTCCGGCGCGAGCAGCGCGGCCCCGAAGCCCGGGACCGAGAGCACTTGGAGCGTGATGCCCGCCTTGTCCATCGACGCCAGCCGCAGCTCGCCGACGTCCTCCAGTTCGGCCTTCAGCGCCGCGGCGCCGCCGCCGCCGCGTGCCGCAACCGCATTCGACTCGAGCTCGGCGCTGAAGGGCGCGAGCGACACGTGTTCTTCGAGAGCAACGATGCGCATTGGCGATTCGTTCAAGCATGGAAAGGCCGTCCCTGTGCTAAAAGATGCGTCGCATGAAGCGTCTGTTTCGGATCGCCGCTGCCGTTCTCGTTGCAGCATCGTTGTCCACGTTTGCACCCGCGGCGCGGGCCGCTGATCCGTACGACATCAACGTCATCTTGTCGCTGACCGGCAACCTCGCGTTCGTCGGCGCGGATCAGATGCAGGCGCTCAAAGCGCTCGAGGGTTTCGTGAACCGCACCGGCGGGATCGACGGCCGCCCGCTCGCGTTCGTCGTCGCCGACGATGCGTCCGATCCGAAGCTCGCGCTCCAACTCGCGCAGGGCTTGATCGCGAAGAACGTGCCGGTCATCCTCGGCCCCGCGACGCCGCAGGGCTGCGCGGCGGTCGCACCGCTGATCGAGCAGAAGGGGCCGGTCATGTACTGCGTCGCCAACGCGGGCTATCCGAAATCGGGCGGCTACGAGTTTCTGACGCTGTTCGGATTCGACGTGCAGTTTCCGGTCACGCTGCGCTACTTCCGCATGCTCGGGATGCACCGGCTCGCGTATATCACCGCCACCGACGCCGGCGGATTGGACGCGGAACGCGCGATCGTCGCCGCGGCCGCGCTGCCGGAGAACAAGGACATCCAGATCGTCGCGCGCGAGCACTTTGCGCCCGGCGATCTCAGCGTGACGGCGCAGATGGCGCGCATCAAAGCGGCGAATCCGGATTTCCTGATCGCCTGGGCGACGGGCACGCCGGCCGGCACGATGTTCCGCAGCGCCAAGGATCTCGGCGGCCTAGACATTCCGATCGTCACCTCACCGGGCAACCTCAACGCGGCGTTCTTCAAACAGTACGGCTCGCTGTTGCCGACCAATCTCTACTTCGCAACCGTGCCGTACTACGCCAACGACACGTTGCTCAATCCGGCGACGAAGGTCGCGATCGCGAACCAGACGGCGGCGTTGGCGGCGATCGGCATCAAACCCGACGGCCTCGCGATCGGGGCGTGGGATCCGGCCGTGCTGCTGGTCGACGCGCTGCGCAAGCTCGGTCCCGGCGCGACGGCCGCCAAGATCCACGATTACCTGATCGACCTGCACGGCTGGGTCGGGGTGAACGGGACGTACGATTTCCGCGCCAACCCGCAGCGCGGCTTGGGTCAGAACAACGTGATCATGGTGAAGTTCACGAACGGAACGAACGTCGTCGTCAGCAAGTTCGGCGGCGTCCCGGTCGCCGCCAAATAGCTTTCGCCTATACCAGCGGACCCGGGCTCTTCACGTATTTGCTCAGCACGGCGTCGGCCGTGTGATAGGCGAGCGCGCCGACCGTGCCGGTGGGGTTGTAGCCGGCGTTCTGCGGAAACGAGCTGGCGCCGGTCACGAATACGTTCGCGACGTCCCAGGTCTGACCGAATTTGTTGACCACGCTCTGACCCGGATCGCTGCCCATGATCGCGCCGCCGGTATTGTGCGTGCTCTGATACGGCACGACGCTGTAATGCGCGGCAAGCTGGTTGACGATCGTCTTGCTCGCGCCGGCGGCTTTGGCGATCTTGGCGTTGATCCCGGCCATGAACGCCGACTGTTTGTGCTCGTGCGGGCCCCAGTCGAACGTCATGCGCAGCAGCGGTTGACCGTAGATGTCCCGATACGTCGGGTCGAGGTCGAGGTAGTTTCCCCGATACGCTTGCACCCCGCCTTGAGCGTTGATCCCGAAGGCGCGATTGTAGTAGTGCGCGACCGCCTGCTTCCACTTCGCGCCCCAGCGCGGCGTGCCGGGCGGCACCGGATGAAATTGGATGGGACGCGCGCCGCTGGTGCCCTGGCTGATGTCCGCGCCACCGATGAAACCGTACGGCCCGTGGTCGAAATTGTCGCCGTTGAAGTCGTCGATCACGGTGCCGCAGGCGCCCGATCCCATGAACAGATTGAAGGCCTTGCCGCTATCGAAGAACATCGTCGCGTTGGTGCCCGTCTGGTAGGCGTAGTTCTTGCCCACGACGCCGGTATTCGTCGCCGGATCGTAGGGCTTGCCGATGCCGGAGACGAGCAGCATGTGCACGTTGTTGAGCGCCCAGGCGGTGACGAAGATCATTTCGGCCGGCTGGGTCTGCTCGCGGCCCTGCGAGTCCAGGTAGGTGACGCTGACCGCTTTCTTCTTCGAGCTGTCGAGGTTGATCTTGAGCACTTTGGAATTCGCGCGCCGCTCGAAGTGCGGCGATTTCGCGAGCACCGGCAACAGCGTCGTCTGCCAAGCTGGCCTTCGCGCTCATCTCGCACGCGAACCGCTCGCAGTATCCGCAGTAGACGCACAGTCTCGAGTCCCACGGCAAGAAGCGCCACGTCACGCCGTTCCAGAAGTAGCGATGGCGACGCTGAAACCGGTTGACGCGGTCATGGTCGGCTTCGGCTGGACCGGCGGTATCATCGCCCATCGCCGTCTGTTCGGCTTGCTGCAGGTCGGCGATGCTCTGCGGATTGACTTTGTACGGCACGTTGTGCTTTTCAATGAACGGATAGTACGCCGCGGCCGCACCCGGAAAACCGACGAGCTTCCAACCGGCTTTGTCGCGGTTACCGCCGTAGAGCGGATCGGCGAAGAAACCCTCGACCGCGTTCCCGTAGAGCATCTCGAAGAACGCCTTGGCCGGAACGCCGTCGAACGCGAGCTTGGCGCCGTCGAGCCCGCTGAGCACGTCGTCTTGGTGTGCGCCGTCGAGGTGCTCGAACGTCTTGCCGTACGTCTTGCGGCAGTAGTCGTTCGTCGCTGCGATGCCGAGCCGGTACACCTGCCGCGGCGTCAGCGGCAACTGGTACCCGAACTCCGGCGGCGCGTCGGATTGCCACGGACCTTGCTGGTACATCTTGGCGGCGTATCCGAACTGCCCGCTGAGTTGCTGATCGATGTAGAACGCAACGCCGGCTTCGCGCCCGCCCGGCCCGAGCTCGTCGGTTGGAATCAGCCGTTCCACGGCCGCTTCGACGAACGCCGATTCGGGCGCGGTCAGGTACGTGTAGGCCTCGGGCTCGCTGCCGAAGCATACTTTCGTGCCGAGGAGCAGCACTACATGAACGACCCGCTCGTGCTTTCCCAACCGGTGTTCGACGTCCAGCGTGCGCCGGACCGGGCCTTCTACGATCACGGCTGGCTGCGCACGAACCACTCGTTCAGCTTCGCCGATTACTACGATCCGCGTAACGTGAACTGGGGGGCGCTGCGCGTGTTCAACGACGACTGGGTCGCCGCCGGCAAAGGCTTCGGAACGCACCCGCACCGCGACATGGAGATCGTCACCTACGTGTTGTCGGGGCAGCTCGAACATCGCGACAGCCTGGGCAACACCGGCGTCGTAGGTCCGGGCGGCGTGCAGTTCATGAGCGCCGGGACCGGCATCCGGCATTCGGAGTTCAACCACTCCGCCACCGAGGATCTGCACTTCTTGCAGATGTGGGTGCTCCCGGGCCGCATGGGCGAGAAGCCGCTCTACGGTGAGCTCGGCTTCAGCACCGATCAACGTCGCGGAAAGTGGCTCGTCATCGCTTCCGGACAGCCCGGCGTTACGGCCCCGATCCCGCTGTCGCAGAGCGCGACGTTGCTGGTCAGCCGCCTCGAAGGACAGACGCTGCAGCACACGTTCGCCCCCGGCCGCTTGGGCTTTCTGTTCGTCGCCGAGGGAGCGGTGTCGGCTCTCGCACGCGATGCCGCGGATGCGGCGGTCGGCGCACCGGCCGCACTGGGCACGGGGGACGGCGTGCGCGTTGCGGGGGTGACCCGCTTGACCGTGGGCGGCAACGGCGAGATCGTCCTCTGGGACGTACCGCGGCCGCCCGACGGCGCCAACGACTAGCCGGCGGCGGCGCGTTCCGCCGGGGCCGGGCGGCGGACGAGCAGGTTGAGGAGCGCCAGCACGGCGGCGATGCCGAGCGTCGTCCACACGGCGGCCGGCGACCAGCCGGAGGCAAGCCCCAGCGCGCGGTCGAGCGAGTACGCGCCGGACGCGAATGCGGGCGCCAGCGCCGCGGCGATGTAGAGCGTGTTGAGCTCGTAGCCGCCGTTGGCTTGCGCGAACCCCTTCGAGATGTGAACCGAGAAGATGGCCACCAGCATCACCATGAGGATCAGCGCCGGCCCGACCGGTCCGCCGAATCCGAGGACGGTCAGCAGGCCGCCGCCTAGTTCGGCGCCGGCGGCGGCGAAGACGAAGAGCTTGCCCGGGCGCCAGCCGAGCTGCTCGAAGAAGCCGGCCGTGCCGGCGACGCCGTAGCCGCCGAACCAGCCGAAGAGTTTTTCCGCGCCGTGCCGGGCGATGGCCAGGCCGACGATGAGACGAATGACGAGGAGCGCGATATCCATGTGTGCCTTCCGGCAACCTCCGACGATCTTGTATAGCCTACTTACTTATGGTAAGCTGATGAGAGAATATCATGTCCGTCAAACCTACGTCAAGTAGCCAGCCAACTAAAAGTAACTCGACGATCGACGTCGCGTTCTGCCCGCGTTTTCACAAGGCCATCGAGCTGGTCGGGCGCCGCTGGACGGGAGCGATCGTGCGTGTGCTGCTCGGCGGTCCGCGGCGTTTCAACGAGCTGCTGGCGGCGGTGCCCGGCATGTCGGATCGCTTGCTCACCGAACGCCTGCGCGAATTGGAGGCCGAGAACCTCATTCACCGCGAGGTCCAGCCCGGTTCGCCCGTGCGTGTCGTCTACTCGCTGACTTGTGCCGGTGCGGAACTACAGGCAGCGCTCGATGCTCTCGCACAGTGGGCCGAGCGCTGGATCGAAGCGCCTTCCGACGTCGCCTGACGCGGAACGGCGCGTGCGCCGGCCGAAGGGAAGAGCATGATGATGTTCCGGCGCGCACTCGCGTCGTTCGCCTTGCTCGCGCTAACACTCTCGGCCGCGTCGGCCGCGCCCAACCCGTACGTGATCAACGTCATCCTCAACGGATCCGGCGCGAACGGGTACGCCGGGCAGACCGAAACCGATGCGCTCCACGCGTTCGAGCAGTACGAAAACAAGCGTGGCGGGCTGAACGGGCGCCCGATTCATTTCCAAATCTACGACGACCAGACCGATCCCCGCGTCGCGGTTCAACTCGCGAACCAGGTGCTGGCGCAGAACCCCAAGCCGATCGTCGTGCTGGGTTCGGGACAGGTCGCGACTTGCGCGGCGATGGCGCCGCTGTTCGAAAACGGACCGGTCGACTATTGCTTTACGCCGGGCTTTTCACCGAAGCCGAGCGGCTTCGTGTTTTCGGCGAGCGCGTCGCTCGACAAGATCTTGCCGGCTCAGGTCCGATTCGCTCGCGGCAAGGGTTGGAAGCGTATTGCCAACGTTTCGGTGACGACGGCGACCGGCCAGGCTTCCGACTTCTACTTGCGCTACGCGATGACGCTGCCCGAGAACCGCGACATGCGTTTGGTGTTCAACGAGGCCTTCAACCCCTCGGACATTAGCGTCAGCGCGCTGATCGCGCGCGTGAAGGCCGCGGATCCGCAAGTAATCATCTCCGCCGCCTCCGGGCCGGCCTTCGGCACGTTGCTGCGCGCGCTGAACGATGCCGGCCTGCACCTGCCCGTTTTGACGTCGGCGGCGAATGAACAACCGAGTCTCATGAAGCAGTGGGCCGGCTTCATGCCCGCCGAAACGTATTTCAACGGCATGCTTTATTACGCCCGCGACGCGATCGGCCCGGGACCGCTGCGCTCGGAAATCGACAACTTCTATGCGGCGTTCAAGGCGATCGGCGCGAAACCGACGCCCGATAGCGGCCAGGCGTGGGATCCCGCGTTGATCGTGCTCAGCGGTTTGCGCAAGCTCGGGCCGAACGCGACGCCGGCCCAACTGCGCGATTACATCGCGAACCTGCACGGCTTCGCCGGCTCGAGCGGATTTTATGATTTCCGGAGCAACGACGGGCATGGGCTCGCGCAGGATGCGGTCATCTTCGTCAAGTGGGATCCGAAGCTGGGCGATTTCGTCAACGCGTCGCGGCGCGGCGGCGCGCCGCTATGAGCGGGCTGTCGTGGAAGCTACCGGGTAACGTCGTTCCGCCGGTCACGCCGTTCGACGCCGATGGGGCCGTGGATTACGCGACGCTGCGGCGCGAGATCGACTGGGTGATTCGCACGTCGCGGCCGGCCGCGATCTGCGTTGCCGGCGTCGAAGCGCAAGAGTACCAGTACCTCTCCGACGCGGCGCGGCGCGAGCTGGTGCGCGAGACGATCGCGGCGATTGACGGCCGCGCGCCGGCGCTGGTCGGGATCTCGCACGCCTCGTACCGGCGCTCGATCGAGCTGGCTGCGTACGCCCACGAACTGGGTGCGTCGGCCGTGCAGGTGCTGTTGCCCAACCGTCCCTCGGGCGGTGCCGCGACGACCGCCGAGATCGTCGCTTATTTCGAAGCGATCGTGCGCGAGAGCCCGTTGCCGGTCGTGGCCTATCACAACCAAGGCCCGGGCGCCGACCTCGGCGTGCCGGCGTTGATGGAGGTGTTGGCGATCGACGGCGTCGTCGGGCTGAAGGAAAGCTCGCGCAACCAGCGCTTTCTGGCCAACCTGCTGCGCGAAGCGCAAGCGCGCAAGCTCGGGCGCATTTTCACCACGCTGGAAGTGCTGCTCGGCACGTTGATCCTCGGCGCCGCCGGCGGCACGATGCCGGCCCCCGGATCGGCGCTTGCGGCGCTGCTCGTCGAAGCGTTTGCGGCCGGCGATCTCACTACCGCCGTGCGCGTGCAGCAGTTGCTCAGCGAGATGCCGGCGCGTTGGATCGCCAACGGTTTGGTGGCGGTTTCGAAAGCATCGCTCACCGCCATCGGATTGGATTGCGGTCCGACCTATCCGCCCTTCGGCACCGTTTCGGCCCGGGACGCGAGCGAAATTCGTGCCTTCTGGGAGCCGGTGCTGGCCGAGTTTCCCGCCATCCGGCCCGAACCGGCGCATCCCTACGAGCGCGTGTAACCGTAGGCGTAGGGGCTGAACAACTCGATCGCGCTGAAGTCTTTCGGAATCGCGCCGTAGCGCGCCGCGGCGTCGATCAGCGGTTGCACGAGCGCCGGACTCAGCGACGTGGAATACGAGGCGCGGCCCATCGTCGCGACCGTGGCCCGGTCGATTCCCGAGAATGCCGCGATCAGGTCGACCGTTTTATCGGGGTGCTCGTTCGCGTAGATCGTTGCCGGGACGATCGCCTGCCCGAAGCGCCGCACGACGTCGGCGTTCTTGACGGTCCAATCGGACATGCTGATCCACGCCGAGACCATCAGGTGGTTGAAGACCTCCTGGATCGGTTCGGCGATGCTGCGGTACCGGCCGGTAGCGAGCAATTGCGCTGCGACGGGGTTCGCCAGCAAGCCGGCCGCGATCCGGTTCGAGTCGAGCGCGACGCCGATGGCGGGCCCCGGCTCCTCAACGAACGAGACCGTCTTCGAATCGCCGCCGTTTTTGTCGATCCACGTGCGCGTGGCGAGGGTTTGCAGGTCGTTCAGTGCCGGCACCGCGACGATCTTGCCGTTGAGGTCGCGAGCGGTGAGAAACCCGGAGTCCTTCAGGACGAGCAGCCCGCCGTTCGTCCGGCGCAGATCGGCCATACCGCTCGGCCCGACGATCACGAACGGCACCCCGCGCACGTGGGCGTTCAAGATCGAGACCAGGCTCGCTTTGCCGATGTCGATCGATCCGCCTACGATGGCCGCCGCAACCGCCGTGCCGTTGGCGAGTGCTTCCACGCTGACCGTAAGACCGGCTTTCTGGAACAATCCCGCCGACCGCGCGTACAACGCCGGCGTGACGTCGTCGTCGGGAGAAGACGCGAGCCGCAGCGGCACCAATCCCGTGCTTTGCGCGCCGGCACGCGCGGGAACGCCGAACGCCGCGCACGTGCCGGCCGCACCAACGCTCCGGACGAAAGCGGCGCGGGTTGCCCGGATCATCGCACCGCGGCGGCCGTCAGGTACTTCTTGAGCTTTTCCGCGGTAAGCTGTTCGTTGGGGTCGTATTCCGGCGCGTTCTCGATCTGTTCGAGATCGTTCAAGCCGCTCTGCTTGTAGATGCGGTTGGTGATGACGATGAAACGCGCCGGCTTGTTCGGGTCGCCGTTGAAGTGCTGGCTGATCGTGTTGGGCGGGATGTAGACCGTGTCGCCGGCTTCCCACTCGAAGCGCTTTTGCTCTTCCTGCGGCACCCACTGATATTTCTCGCCCTCGGCGATCGCGAGGTCGCAGTCGACGTGGATGTCGTAGCCGTAGCCCTCGACGATGTAGACCGCGCATTCTGCGAGCTGCCGGTGGCGTCCGGAGCGGCTACCCGGCGGCAGGATCTGCATGTAGGCGTCGACCGTCTCGGCGCGCGTGTTCATCTCTTCGTTGACGAGATGCTTGAGCAGTCCGTGCGGCGAGTTTTCCCAGGCGTGCTCGTACGCCTTGATGATCTTGCGCCGTTCTTTGTCGCGCGCCGGTTTCGTCTGGGCGTCATTCAGCAGCGAGGCGTAATACGTGCCGGGAACGCTGCCTTGGCACCAGGTGCCGTATTCATCCCAAGGTGCTTGATCGCTCATCGGGTTCCCGCCTCGCCCGTGCTGCCGGCCGTTTCGAAGTGGACGTGATCGTGGTCTTCCGCTATATGAGCCTGCCCTGAGCTTGACGAAGGGTGGTCGTGGTCGTATTCGTGCTCGAAATGCGAGGGATCGTCGCGCGGCACGTAGCCCACCCCGGTCGGCGACGGTTCGCGCGACTGCGGAATGATCGTGCGCTGGAAGAGCATGTTCATGAACATGTACATCGGTTTGGTCTTCATGACCAAGCACCGCGCCGGTTTCTCCGTGCTGCGGTTGAAGTGCTGGTGCACGCAGTTATTGTGCACGATTGCGATGTCGCCGGCTTCCCACTCGTAGCGCACGCCGTCGTGGACCTCGGCGCCGATGCCGTCGAGAATGTAGAAGACCGCCTCGTTGACGTGGCCGTGCTTCTGCGAGATGCCGCCCGGGGCGTACTCCTCGAGGTGGATGTGCAGGGTCTGCCCGAGGCCGTACGCCGGGATGAGGTAATCCTTGTTGAAAAACTGCGGGTAGCCGTGGAACGGCGTCTCCGAACCCTTGCGCACGCGGGGCAGCGAGCGCAGGCGGTTGAGTTCTTGGGTCAGATTGTACTGGCCCTCGATCCCGCGCACGAACATGCGCCCTTCCTGCGTGTAGTTGGTAACCTTTTCTACCTTCGCCATGTGGGGGCTTTCGGGCCGGCTCCCGAACTTCACTGCGTGCCGTATAGCTTTTCGCGGCTATTGGCGGAGCTCGGGCGGTCGATTCCGATGCCGGAATTCGACCCGCCGGCGTTGACGCCGCTCCGCAAGCCGGTTGCCGAATCCACCGTGGGGCTGTTCGTCAGTTGCGGTGCGCAGCTACCCGACGATCCGCCGCTGCTGGAAACCGAGGACATCACGTTTCGGCTGCTGCACCGGGATACGCCGATCAACCGGCTCGTCGTCTCGCACAAGACGCTGGTGCGCAAGTGGGCGCTCGAAGACTTGAACGTCGCGTACCCCATCGACCGGCTGAAAGAGCTCGAGGTGGAAGGCGCGTTCAAACGGCTTGCCCCCATCAACGTCTCGATGGTCGGATCGATCGAGCGCTACACCGAGCTCGTCGAGCAAACGGTACCGGCGATCAAGGCCGTCTTCGATGCGCAGGGCGTCGACCTCGTGCTGCTGCTGCCGTTCTGTCCGGCGTGCCACCGGGCGACCGCGATCGTCGCGCGCGCGCTCGAAGCCCGCGGCTTGCCGACCGTCAGCACGAGCACCTTATGGGAGATGACCGCCGCGGTGAAGCCGCCGCGCGCGTGCTTTCTGGATTTTCCGCTCGGGTGTCCGGCCGGTAAGCCGCACGAATGGGCGCAACAGCACGACATCCTCAAGCACGTGTTCGAACTCGCGCCGGCGTTCGAAAGCGAGAAGTGGGAGATGAAACGGCTCCCATTCCGTTGGTCGCCCGACGGTGACCGGGATTGGGAACGTGTGACCGACGAGCTCTACCGCAACGGCGGCCTGGCGATCACGGACCGGCACATGAACGCGCACGCGGCCGTCGGCGAGTCGCTAGTCGGCAACGAGCGCGCGTTCGCGATACGATGTAACTGCTGAAAGGTGCGCGACGACTTCGTCGATGCCGAGCACGTCGGCGTATTTCTCGTGCATGTCGAACAGGTTGATCGCGTGGGGCGCCTGGTGGCGGTCGAACACGCATTCCTCGACGACGGTCATCTTGAAGCGGTTGGCGCGGCCGTCGACGCAGGTCGCGCGCACGCAACCGCTCGTGCTCTCGCCGACCAAGATGATGCCGTCGACGTCGTGCGCGTGCAGATGCGGCATCAAGAGCGTCCCGAAGAAACCGCTCGGCGCGGACTTGCGCAGCACGGCCTCGCCCGGCAGCGGAGCGACCTCGGATACGATGTCGAACCGGCGGCGCAGCCGGTCGGCCATCACCGGGTCGGCGCTCGCCTTCGCTTCGGACCGGGTGCGTCCGGGATGCTCGGCCCAGCCCACGACGCCCGAGTCTTGCTGGTGCAGGCCGGTGACGTGCACGACGGGGATGCCGGCGGCGCGTGCCGCGCCCAAGAGCCGCTGCAGGTGCGGGAGCGACTCCCACGCCGGCAGACCGCAACTGCCGGGCCAGTCTTTCATCGCTTCGAGCAGCGGCTGCGGGCGGTCGCCGAAGACCCAGCGATAGAGGTCGATGAGCACCAGCGCCGGCCGTTCGCCGAAGCCCCACACTTGGTGCGGGCGCTCCTTGAGCGACGCTTTGTCGGCTGCCGTCAGAAATGCATCCCAAACGCGCGTTGCCATGCAAGGAGAGTTGGCTGAAGGCGCGCGCTTGGCCTGGTTTGTAACTACCGGCATGGTTCTTCGACGACGTGAATTCATGGCCGGTGCGGCTGCGGCCGGCGCGGTGCTTGCGGGCGGCGCACCGGCGCGCGCCGCGATCGACTATCGCAAGCCGCCCGAGTGGGCCAAGCTCGTCCAGGCCGCCAAACAAGAGGGCTCGCTGACGCTCTACTATCCGACCGGCGATACGTTCTACGCGGCCCTCGTCACGCGTTTCGAAAAAGCGTTTCCCGACATCAAGGTCGAGAGCACGTTCGGCGTCGGCGCCGCGTTGCTGACGCGACTGCAGGCGGAACGCAATGCCGGGCGTTACCTGGCGGACATCTGGGTGAACGGCAGCACGGTCGTGCTGCGCGGGCTCAAGCCGCAAGGCGGCCTCGTGCCGCTCGAGCCGTGGCTGATCTTGCCCGAGGTTCTCGATCGCAACGCGTGGCTGCAGAAGATGTTGTGGTGGAACGACGGCAAAGCGCCCAACACCAACCTGAGTTTCGCCGCGATCAAGTACCCGGTAGCGTACTTCAACACGAATTTAGCCAAGGCGTCGATGTTTCGCTCGTATTGGGACCTGGCCGATCCGAAATGGAAGGGCAAGGTCTGCTCCAACGACATCCGCGTCATCGGCGCGGGCGGCGTGCCGGCCAGCTACATCTTCAAGGACCCGTCGCTCGGGGCGCCGTGGTTTCAGAAATTCTTCGGCACGCTGGACGTGACGATGGGCCGCGATCAGCGCCAGCTCGTCGATTGGCTCTCGCAGGGACGCTACGCGATCGCCGGATTCATTTCGGCGGAAGAAGCGGCCACGGCGATGGATCAGGGGCTGCCGATCGCGCCCGTCAACAACGATCAGCTCAAGGAAGGCGGCGCGCTCGGTCCGGGCGCGGGTGCGGTGTCGGTGGTCGATCGCGCGCCGCATCCGAACGCAGCCAAGCTCTACGTGAACTGGCTGCTCTCGCGCGAGGGCCAGATCGCGTGGCAAGAGGAGACGAAGTACGCTTCGCTACGCGTCGACGTCCCCAAGACGAACCTGATCCTCGCGCCGGAGCCGGGCAAGACGTACGCCAACGGCGGGAACGAGGTCTACGGTTCGGTGCTCGCCGGTCTCGGCGCGATGGTAACCGATATCTTGGCGAAGTCCGGCGCGCACGGTTAGGCGGGGACGCGCGCTTCCAACTTCAGTAGCCGGTCGGCATTGGCGTGCGAAATCTTGACCTTGTCGTCCGGCGCGACGGGTAGCGAGTCGAGAAACGTGCGCATGATCGTGTTGTCGCTGAACGGGTAGTCCACCGAGAAGAGCATGCGGTCGACGCCGAACGTCAGCAGCGCGGCCAGGAACGGCGGCTGACTCCAAAACCCGCTCAGCGTGATCGTCACGTGATCGAGGATCGTCTGGCTCACCGGGCGCGGCAGACCGGTCGTCTTCTGGTTGAGGAAGTCGTCGCAGCGCGCGAGCATGGTCGGCAAACCTTCGCCCATGTGGCCGATGATGATTTTGAGGCGCGGATGGCGGTCGAACGTTCCGGCCAAGACCATGCGCAGCACGTGCACCGCCGTCTCGGCGTGCCAGCCGAAACCGGCCGTCGCGAACAGCGACGAAACGTGCGGGCTGAAGCCGTCGTAGTAGGCTTTGCGCACGCTTTCCGGCGGGATGCCGGGATGGATGTAGATCGGCACGTCGAGCGCCTCGGCGCGCGCGAGCAACGGTGCGTAGCTGGGATCGTCGAGGAATTTACCGCGCGTCTGGCCGCTGATCAGCGCGCCGACCGAGCCGCATTCGCGTACCGCGCGCTCGAGTTCGTCGGCGGCGGCCCCCGGCACGGTCATCGGCAAGTGCGCGAACGCCGCGAAGCGGCCGGGATGGCGCGCCACGACGGCCGCCAGCTCGTCGTTGTAGCGCTGCGCGAACGACGGCGCGGCATCGGGCGAAAGCATGGCCGCGCCCGGACCGGGCACCGAGAGCACCTGGACCGAAATGCCGTTCGCATCCATCGACGCCAGCCGCAGGTTGTCGACGTCCTCGAGCTCGGTACGCTTGGCGCCGCCGGCGCCCGATCGGCCGCCGCGCTCCGGAGCATTGGCCTCGAGCTCCGCGTTGAAGGGTGCGAGCGAAACGTGTTCTTCGAGGGCAACGATGCGCATGGGCGTTCCTTCAAGGATGGAAAGCCCAACCCTGCGCTAAAATACGAGCTTTGACGTGGCAGAACAAGAGCCGAATATCACCGTTACGGTCGACGGGCTGTACAAGTCGTACACCGATCAGAAGCGCGTCGTACCCGCCGTTCGCGGCGTGAGCTTCACCATTCGCGAGGGTGAGTTCTATACGTTGCTCGGACCCAGCGGCTGCGGTAAGACGACGACGATGCGCTGCGTTGCCGGTCTCGAGCATTCGACGCGCGGTGAGATTTGGCTGGCGGGCAAACTGGTGTCGTCGCCCGACAAGAACGTGTTCGTTCCGCCCAACAAGCGCGACATCGGCATGGTGTTCCAGAGCTATGCGATCTGGCCGCACATGACGGTCTTCCAGAACGTCGCGTTTCCGCTGAACGTCGCCGGCATCAAAACCGGCTCGAAGGAGATGCGCGAACGCGTCGACGAGGCGCTGGCGCTGGTCGAGATGACCGAGTACGTCGACCGCTTCGCGACCCAGCTGTCCGGCGGACAGCAGCAGCGCCTCGCGCTGGCGCGTGCGCTCGTCCGGCGACCCACCCTGCTCTTGCTCGACGAGCCGCTCTCGAACCTCGACGCGCGTTTGCGCGACACGATGCGGACCGAGCTGCGCGGGATCCAGCGCCGCCTCGGCATCACGACGCTCTACGTGACGCACGATCAAA
>JBEKXE010000113.1:0-15406 GCA_049512335.1 Candidatus Lustribacter sp. | reverse complement strand
TACGTGTTCGTGTCGCGCACCGCGTCGGGCGCGAGGTTCATGAAACGGTGCAGGAACGAGAGGTGCTGCGGGTCGACGTCGCCTTCCAGACCCTGCAGGTAGTTGCACTCCTGGACGATCCGCGTCGCCCAGACCTGCTCCGCCGGCAGCTCGAAGAACGGCAGCGTCGGCAGCGCGGGCGGCGTGCCCGGGCCGAGATACGCGAGCACGATCCCGTTCTTCTCCGCGCACGGGTAGGCTTTCTGACGGACGCGATTCTTGAACGAGCTCGCCGGCGGTTCACCGGGTTGTTCGAGACAGCTGCCGTCGCGCGCGAAGAGCCAGCCGTGATACACGCAGCGCAGGCCGCCGTCTTCGCAGCGGCCGAAGCTGAGGTCGACGCCGCGGTGCGCACACTGCCGCCCCAACAGGCCGGGCAAGCCGTCGTCATCGCGAAACAACACCAGGTCTTCGCCCATCAGGCGGGTCGGCAGCGGGTCGAAGGGCCGCAACTCGCGCGACAGCGCGACCGGCTGCCAAAAGCGGCGCAGCAGCTCGCCACACGGCGTGCCGGGTCCGCCTTGCGTCAACCGTTCGTTCTCTTTGGGCGTCAGCATCAGGCGTTCCAGAGCGCGCGCGTCGCCAGCGCCGCGCCGTCGCGCATCGATTCGAACTTGGCCCAGCAAATGTTTTCGTGTCCGACGCGCGGGCCGATGCCGCAATCCGTTCCGGCCATGACGTTCTCCTTGCCGACGAGCCGTGCGTAGCGCTCGAGCCGCTCGGCCACGAGGCGCGGGTTCTCGATGAAATTCGTGCAGTGGCCGACGACGCCTGGAATCAGGATCGCACCGTCGGGAATCTTGACGTCCCGGAACAGGCTCCACTCGTGCTCGTGGGCCGGATTCGAGGCCTCGATCGAATAGCGTTCGGCCTTCACGCTGAAGATGATGTCGACGATGTGCTCGAGCGGGATGTCGAACTTGTGCGGCCCGTGGAAACTGCCCCAGCAGCAGTGTAGCGTAACCCGCTCGCGTGGGACGTCGCGCAGCGCGTGGTTGAGGACTTCGACGCGCAGCTTGGCGTAGTCTCGGTACTGCGCGACCGTCATCTCGGGATACATCTGCCAGGCATCGGGCAGATCCGGGTTGTCGACGTGGAGGTCGAAGCCGGCCGCCACGATCGCGTTGTACTCGACGCGCATGCACTCGGCGATCGCGTAGAGCATCGCTTCTTCGCTCGGATAGAACTCGTTGCCGAGCCAATGCTCGATCGTCCCCGGCGTGTTGGCGTTGATGAAGGCCCCCGCCACGTCGACGCCCTCGAGTGCGGCCTTGAAGTTGGCCAGGTCTTCTTCGAGCGCGGCGTGGCCGACGTAGCGCAGCTCGGCGTTGCACACCAAATGCAGGCGCGGGCTGCGGTTGCGAAACCCGCCGCCGACCAGCCGGAAGTACTCCGCGAACTCCACCTCGTCGCGCGCCGAGATGCTGTGCTGCACCCGGTGTTCGCCGGGCACGGCCTCGCAGTGCTCGAACCCGGAGACGCGTTCGCGCACGTAGTTGGTGAAGTTCGTCTTGCCCAGCTCACCGTCGTTGACGACGTCGATCCCGCAGGCGATCTGTTTGCGGACCACCGCTGCGACCTCGCGCCGCAGCATGTCGCGCAGCGCCGCGGCGTCGTACGGCTTCCCGTCGGCGCGAGCGAAGACCAGATCGCGGAGCTCTTCGGAACGCGGCAACGCCCCCGCGTGCGTAACGAGGATGCGGTTCGGATTGCGCTTCATACTCACCGCAGCTTCGCTAACGGCGCGCGCGATCCCCGATCATCGCGCGCACGGCGGCGACGACCGCGCCGTAGGCCGGGCGGCGGTAGGCAAACATCTCCCCGGCCGGCGGCAGATAGACCGCCATCGTCGCGTTGGCCTCGAAGACGACGACGTTGCCGGCGGCGTCGATGCCGAAGTCGATCCCACCGTAATCGAGCCCGAGCGCGAGCCCGATCTCCGCCAGAGCGGTCATCGCGCGCGTGCCCAGCACGGCGCCGCAATCGCCGAGGAAGCGCGCTTCTTCGGCCCGGTAGTCCGCGCGTTCCGTCATGTCGGCGGAAAAATAGTGCACCTTCCACGCTTGGCCGATCGCGAGGTGCACCGGATAGAGTTTACCGTCGATGAAGAGCACGCGATACTTGCGAACGCTGCCGTCGGTCGCGCGTAGATCCGCGAACGCGATGACGAACAGTTCTTTGCCCGGCAAGCGGGCAACCGCGGCGGCGAGGCCGGCCGGCTCATCCACGCGCTCGAAATGCCGGCCCGCTTGATAGCCCGGAGCGCGCAGCAAGAGCGGGAACGTCCAGCCGCGCTGCGCGAGCTTCTCCGGAACCACGTCGTTGCGGGCCCAGCGCTCGGTGCGGGGAACGAGCGTGCCGTCGATTCCGGCGAGCCGCTCGGCCGTGCGGTCGCGTGCGGTCGCCAGCACGGATTGCGGCGAATTGATCACCGCGGCCGGCGATTGCGCGATCAGCGCGCGCGCGCGTTCCAGCGACGAGCGCGCGCGATCGGCGTCGCCGATGCTGTTGAATACGACGTCGTGTTCGGGCAGCACCGTGCCGTTGCGAAAGCCGTCCGGCACGAACATCGTGGTCTGCATCACGCGGTCGTCGAGGAACGGATGGGTCACGACGTCGGCGCCGCGGCCCGAGACGAGCAGCAGCACGCGCAGCGGCGGCGCCGTTCCGGTATACGGAAGCGTCCACGCCGCCTGCTTTTCGAAGGCCCGCTCCAGCTGCCGCTGCGCGCGTTCGTCGTCGCCTCGAGCCTCGTACAGGAGCGCGAGACCGCGGTTCGCGGCGACGAATTCCGGATCGATCGCGAGGGCGGCTTCGAATTGCGCTTCGGCGCTGACGACCTCGCCCTGGTCGAGCAGCGCTTGGCCGAGGTTCACGTGGGCGACCGGCGCCCGCGGATGGTGCGTGAGCGCTTGCGTGAACAGGGCGCGTCCGGTCGCCGGATCGCCGCGCTGGCCGACCATCAGCCCGAGGTTGGTCAACGCACCGAGGTGGCGCGGGTCGGCTTTGAGCACGGCCAGATAGGCTTGCATCGCCGGCTGATCCCAGCCCAGGTCTTCCAGACAGCAGGCGCGCTCGAAGAGCAGGTCGACCGAATCCGGCGCTGCGCTCAGCCGTCCATCGAGCTCCACGAGATGACGCTCGTCGCTGTACTGCCGGGAAGCAATCCGCATCCGACGCCTACCCTGTCACGCGAGATATAGGAAATGCTGGGAGGGAAGGCCGACCTCGCGGCAGGACACCTTCGGCGTGAAGTATCTTCGACGGATCTCATTTGCGTTGCTTGCCGCTGCCCTGTCCCTCGGCGGCTCGACCGCCGGCCGCGCGGCGGACGCCCCCCTGACGGTCGTCAACCTGATCAATCTGCCGGCGGACAATTCGGCCGAGGTCTACTACGCCGAAGACATGGGCTTCTTCAAGGACGCCGGCCTGGACGTGCGCATCACGCCGATGACCAACAGCGGCGCGATCATCGCGGCGTTGGCCGGCGGCGGCGGTGACATCGGCAATTCGGTCGTCGGCTCGCTCGCCGACGCGCGCGCCAAGGGCATTCCGGTGCTCTTCTTCGCGCCGGCCGGCATGTCGGACATCAAGTCGCCGACGGCCGCGCTCATCGTCGCGAAGGATTCGCCGATCACGACCGCCGCCCAGCTCACCGGCAAAGTCGTCGCGGTCAGCGGCCTCAACGACCTCACCTATTTCGCGACCCGCGCCTGGATCGACAAGAACGGCGGCAACTCGGCCAACGTGAAGTTCGTCGAGCTGCCCTTTCCGGCGATGGCGGCCGCGTTGACCAGCCACCGCGTCGACGCCGCGTACACGGTCGAGCCGTTCTTCGCGATGGCGGGTGACGGCGTGCGCTTGTTGGCCCGCGCGTCGGCCGCCGTCGCGCCGACCTACATGGCCACCGGCTGGATCGCGACGGAATCGTGGCTCGCCTCGCATGCCGACGTCGCGCTACGCTTCGCGGCCGCGATTCACCGCACCGCGCTGTGGGCCAACGCGCATCACGCCGAATCGGCCGTGATCCTCTCCAAATACCTCAAGCTCGATCCGGCGGTCGCGGCCAAGATGTATCGCGCGCCGTACGCCCTCTCGCTCGATCCGCGTTTGATCCAACCGGCAATCGACACCGCGGCGAAATACACCGGCCAACCGTCCGTGCCGGCGAATTCGCTGCTCTGGGCGCCCGGAAAATAACCCCTTAAAAGTGCACTCCGGCGCCCATGAAGAGCACGTTGTGCGCCGCGTCGGACGGAGCGTTCGCGCTCGCGTCGGCCCGATCGCCGACGTCGGAGACGTCTAAGAAAATCGGCGTGTGCGGCAGGCTGAACGTGAATCCGAGGCGGTACGCGTAGAGCCGGTAAGCCACCGTGAACGGGTAGCCGGAGAGGCTGCCGAGCGCCGCTGAGGTCGGGCCCGTGTAGTTGCCGTTGACGTTGAAGTACAGCCAGAAATTTCCATAGAACGACAACGTCCGGTCGACGTCGGGCAATTTGTCGATGCCGAAGCCCATACCGCTCTCGGTCGGATACCCCGGGGCGTTGGTGCCGCGGAACACGCCGCCGACGCTCAGGTAGAAGCGCTCGATCGGCGCGATCTTCGTACCGAAACCGATCTGCGTCGTCGAATCCGTCACGCCGAAGCCGTTGACGAAGTTCATCGGGCCGGGATTGAACACGCGGTCGTAGGTCTGGTAGCCGATCGGCGTCACGCAGCCCGGATTACCGGCCGGACACGCAAACGAGATACCGTTGGCCATCGTGCCGAGCGAGGTGTGCTGATAGTTGTACTGGCGGTAATCGATCTGGGCCATCCAGTTGTGGCCGATCACGGGAACCTCGGCCGCCGCGCGAATGCCGAAGCCGCCGGTCGACGTGCCCGGAGCCAACTCGTCGTAGGTCTTGCCGGTGATGGCCCCGTCCACCATCACGAACTTCTCGGCCGGCGCCGGAGTCGGTTGGGCGTCGTCGGCCGCCGCCGCCAACGGCAGCGCGGCGAGCAGCAGTACAGCAGAAAAAATCGCGGCTCTAAGCAACGGGAAGCCTCCTGGCAAGCGTCCGGTAGCCTTCGCTGCCGGTCCCGAAGCCCCCGGTTAGCCGCTACAACGCGCACGCCCGACAGCGGCCAAGGCGCGGCCCGGTTGTCCTCACAGGACCGTCATCCGCACGATCCTAAAGGGCCGCCGGTGAAGTCGCCGATCCTCGCGCTGTTTCTCGTGTTGGCCCTCGGCGCGATCGCCGCAAGCGCCGCACCGGTGACGGATCCGGCGCCGAAACCGAGCAAGTGGCAGCTGCACGAGCAAGAGCTCTTCAAGAACTCCGCACCGGCCGATGAGTACTTCGGCCGCATGAAGATGAGCTTTCTCGGCATGAACAATACCTTTCGCGATTCCGCGATTTCGGCCGGCGAGCACACGACCGACGCCGCGCTCGTTGCCAAGGTCGCCTTGGCCGAAGACGCGCTCGAGAATTGGTCGCGCAGATACCCGCGCGATCCGCAACTCGCGCGCACGTATTTTCTGGCCTTGCGAATCGAACGCAAGCTGTGGCTGAAGGCAAATCAGGATCGCGCATGGGTCGTGCTCAACCGCCTCGCGCACGACTTCCCGGCAACGTACTTCGGCAAGCTCGCGAAGCGCGATCTCGCGGTCGGGTTCACCGAGCACTACTACGCGTTGCCGGTGCCGTGCGCGACGCCCACGGCCACCCCGGCCGCGAGCCCGTCGCCGGGGCCGGTCGAGACCACGCTCACGCGCGGCTTGCGAGCCGAGGTGCTGCCGCTACCGTGCGTACCGCCGCCGACGCCGTCGCCATCGCCATCGCCGTCCGCATCACCGTCGCCGTCACCCACCGCGACCTGACGCGGGCCGCGCTTGGACCGCTGCGCTGGAAGCCGCCGCTCGGCCACAGCGATGAGTTGCCTTACGACTTCAACTCGCCGACGGTCAACACGTGATCGAGCGGTTAGCGGCGATTTGACGCGAACACCACGGCAATGGCCGAGGAAACCCCGGCGCGCTTGGGCATCGACGCCGTCGTCGTCGGCGTGCGCGACGACACGCCGCACGTGCTCACGTTCGCCGGCGGCGGGCCGCCGCGTTTGCCGAGCGCGGCCTTCGAGCCGGCCCGCGACCGAACGCTCGAACTCGCCGCGCGCCGCGTGCTGAGCGATCAGGCCGGTCTGCGCGAAGGCTATCTCGAGCAGCTCTACACGTTCGGCGACCGTCACCGCGACCCGCGCGAGGTACGCGGCGGGCCGCGCTTCGTCAGCGTCGGCTACTTGGCGCTGACCGGCATGGAAGCGCCGGGCGGCAGCCCGGCCGGCGGCACGTGGTGCGACTGGTACAGCTTCTTCCCCTGGGAGGACGCGCGCGCCGGCCGGCCCGAGATCCTCGATCGCACGATCGTGCCGCTGTTGCGGCGCTGGATCGCCGCCGCGCGCAACGACGCGGCCCGCGCCTTCCGCGCGCGCGTCGCGTTCGGCCTCGACGGCGCGCCGTGGAACAACGAGGCCGTGCTCGAACGCTACGAGTGCCTCTACGAGCTGAGCGCCGCACCGGAGGGCGGCAACGCGATCGCGACGCTCGGCGAGCCGATGGACCTCGACCACCGGCGGATCGTGGCCACGGCGATCGGTCGCCTGCGCGGCAAGATCAAATACCGGCCGGTCGTGTTCGAGCTGATCGGCGCGACGTTCACGCTCTCCGAGCTGCAGAGCACGGTCGAAGCGCTGGCCGGCATGTGCCTGCACGCCCCCAACTTCCGCCGGCTCGTCGCCGAGAGCGGCATCGTGGAACGCACCGGGGCCCACCGCCGCACCTCCGGGCGGCCGGCCGAGATCTACCGCTTCCGGCCCGACGTCCTGGCCGAGCGCCCGGACCCCGGAATCGGCATCCGGTAACGACGAAAGTCTGAACCATCATCTTTTTCTCAGTATTAGAATAAGGGCCGCCGAATTCGCCGGAAAGGCGCCCGATGATCGATCTTCTGCCCTTCACCCCCGCCGTGGCCGAACGCACGCGGCCGATCTACGATCGCGTCGCCGACGTGATCACGACGGCCGAGTGGGATCTGTTCGCGCCCTACGTGGACGCCATCAACCGGCTCAAACGCGAGCGCAACGCCGTGATCCTGGCGCACAACTACCAGACGCCGGAGATCTTCCACGGCGTGGCCGACATCGTCGGCGATTCGCTGCAGCTCGCGCGCGAAGCCGCGCGCGCCGACGCCGACGTGATCGTCGTGTGCGGCGTGCACTTCATGGGTGAGACCGCGAAGATCCTCAACCCGCAACGGACGGTGGTCGTCCCGGACGCGCGCGCCGGCTGTTCGCTCGCCGAATCGATCACCGCGGCCGACGTGCGCGCCTTGCGCGAACGCTATCCGGGCGTGCCGGTCGTCACGTACGTGAACACGAGCGCCGCGGTGAAGGCGGAGTCCGACATCTGCTGCACGTCCTCGAACGCGGTCAAGGTGGTCGAATCGCTGCGCGCGCCGCGCGTGATCATGCTGCCCGACGCGTTTCTGGCCAGCTACGTGGCCTCGAACACCGACGTCGAGATCATTCCCTGGCACGGTCACTGCGAGGTGCACGAGCGCTTTCGCGCGATCGACGTCGAGCAGCTGCGCGAGGGCGACGACGGCGTGGTGATCATCGCGCATCCGGAGTGCCCGCCCGACGTGCTGGCCGCGGTGGACTTCGCCGGCTCGACGTCGGCGATGATCGACTACGTGCGCGAGCACCAGGACCGCCGCGTCGTGCTGCTGACCGAGTGCTCGATGAGCGACAACGTCGCGGCCGAGTTCGGCAACGTCGAGTTCGTGCGGCCGTGCAACCTGTGCCCGCACATGAAGCGCACGACCCTGCCGAAGATCCTGCGTTCGCTCGAGACGCTGCAGGACGAGGTGCTCGTCGACGAGCCGGTGCGCGTGCGCGCGCAACGGGCGCTGGAAGCGATGATCGCGCTGTGATCGCCCTGATTTACGAAGACTTTCTGCGGGCCGCGCTGCGCGAGGATCTCGGCCGCGCCGGCGACATCACGACCGACGCGATCGTACCGGCCGCGGCGATCGGAACCGCCGACGCGGTCGGCCGCGCGACCGGCGTCGTCTCGGGCCTCGAAGCGTTCGCGCGCACGTTCACCCTGGTCGACGAGCGCGTCGTCGTGCAACTGCACGCCGCCGACGGCGACCGCGTGGAAAAGGGCACGCCGATCGCGCGCGTGCACGGACCGTTGCGCGCGATCCTGGCCGCCGAACGCACCGCACTGAACCTGCTCGGCCACCTCTCGGGCGTCGCGACCGCCACCGATCGCCTGGTACGCGCGGTCGCGGGCACCAGCGCCGCGATCATCGACACGCGCAAGACGACGCCCGGCATGCGCGCGCTCGAAAAAGCCGCCGTCCGCCATGGCGGCGGCAGCAACCACCGCTTCGGCTTGGACGACGCGATCCTGATCAAGGACAACCATGTCGCGATCGCCGGCGGCATCCGTCAGTCGATCGAGGCGGCCCGCGCGTACGCCGGGCACCTGGTGAAGATCGAGGTCGAGGTCGACTCGCTCGAGCAACTCGACGAAGCGCTCGCGGCGCGCGCGGACATCGTGCTGCTCGACAACTTCTCGATCGAACAAACGCGGGCCGCGGTCGTGCGCACGGCCGGCCGCGCGCTGCTCGAGTCGTCGGGCGGCATCGATGAGACCACCGTGCGCGCCGTCGCCGAAACCGGCGTCGACCTGATCTCGAGCGGCGCGCTCACGCATAGCGTCCGCGTCCTCGACATCGGCCTCGACATCGACGTCCCGAGCCTCGCGAAGGTCCCCTAGAAGCCGAACGCCTTGAGCAGGACGCGTTTGTTGCGGCGGCCGTCGAACTCGCCGTAGTGCACGCGTTCCCACGGGCCGAGGTCGAGCTTGCCGGCAGTGACCGGCACGAGCACCTGGTGGCCGAGGATCATGCGCTTGAGGTGCGCGTCGGCGTTGTCCTCGCCGGTGAGGTGGTGCTGGTAGTCCTTACCGAAGGGCGCGAGCTCTTCCAGCCACTTCATGATGTCGGCGTAGAGCCCGGTTTCGTGATCGTTCACGAAGATGCTCGACGTGATGTGCATCGTGCTCACCAGCACGAAGCCCTCTTGTAAGTTGGCGGCCGCGCGAACGCGTTCGACCTCCGGGGTGATGTCGCGGATCTCGTAGCGCGTCGGCGTATTGATCGTGATGTAGTCGGTGTAGCTCGTCACGCCTTGGTCTTGCCCGTTTCGTCGGCGATCGCCTGAGCGCGCTTGCGCGTCGTCCGGCGGCGTTCCGTCGCGACGTAGGTCTCGAGGATCAGCAGTTCGGTCAGCTCGATCAGCGCCGCGGCTTCGCTCGGGTCGACGTCGACGATCGCGTCCGGCGCGCTCTCCGGATGCGCCGCGATGCTGCCGATCTGGTGCAGCGCATGGAGCGCTTCGCTGACCGGCTCCTCGACGTTGTCCTTGAGGGCCGCGATCTCATCGACCAGCCGGCGCTCCTCGATCTGGTAGAAGTCGCGGAGGATCGCCCGGATGCAGCGGCGCGAGAACGCGGCCGACGCGCGCGGGCTGACCGGCTCGGTCTTGCACGCCTCGACGTAGTCGGCCCGGATCGCGGCCGGGACGTACTCGGGCCACGTCCGCGCGCGCGACTCGGGAATGAGGTTCCAGCGCCGCACCAGCCGGTCGCGCACGCCGTCGTTGGCGCCGCCGGTGTACTCCCCCGCCTTCCATTCGTAGAGGTTGACGATCAGCTCGACTTTGCGGCAATCCGGATTAAGGCACGCCGTGGCGACCAGCACCGCTTCATGCGAGGTGGGCAGGCGGAGGTCTTTGGTCGTGCGCGTGCAGCCGGTCCCGACGGCCGCCCGCTGCCGGCAGTATGGGCAAGTCCAGGTTGCCACCGCGCTCTTCTTCGCTACGCGCCGCCGGTTAGGCCCCCGTGATCCGCATCGCCATGTGCCAATTCATTGACATAACCCGTTCTAGGAATTTCGACGGGTTTCTCGGCGGCCCGATACTGCGATGACATGGCAGCCTTACGTTCGTCAACGCTCTTGTCGCTCGACCCGCCCGCCGCCGGCGACGTCGCTCCCGTTGCGCGGGCCGTCGACGCGAGTTTGCGACGTGCGGTCGCCGCACGTGCCAGCGACCTGCACATCGAGCCATGCGGCGACGGCACCGGCCGGACGCGACTGCGCGTGGACGGCATCCTGCAGCCCGGGGAACCCATCGAGCGCGCCCTATACGCACCGCTCGTCTCGCGCGTGAAATTGTTGGCGGGCCTCGACATCGCCAATCGCCGGCTGCCGCAGGATGGCCGCTATTCGGTCGTCGTTGAGGCGCGCAATATTGACCTGCGCGTCTCCTCGATCCCCACGATAGACGGCGAGAAGATCGTCATTCGCCTGCTGGACCATCACGTCGCCTTGCCGCGACTCGACGAGCTGGGCATGGATGCGACCGCGTTGGCCGCGTACCGTCGCATCGCACACGCACCCTGGGGTTTCGTGGTCGTGAGCGGGCCGACCGGCAGCGGCAAAACGACCACGCTCTACGCGTCGATCGCCGAGCTCGACCGGAACGCGCGCAGCATCTGCACCGTCGAAGACCCGATCGAAGCACGCCTACCGGACGTCGCCCAGGTCCAAGTGAACGTCCGGGCCGGGCTGACGTTTCCGGCGGCCCTGCGTTCGTTCGTCCGCCAAGATCCCGACGTCATCATGATCGGCGAAATGCGCGATGACGAAACCGCCGCCGTCGGCGTTTCGGCCGCGCTCGCGGGACAGACCGTTTTTGCGACGGTGCACAGCAACGACGCTTCGCGCACGGTGGACCGGCTCGTCGAGCTGGGCGTTGCACGGCACTCTCTCGCGGCAGCGCTGACCGCCGTCGTTGCGCAGCGGCTCGTACGCACCCTTTGTCACGCGTGCCGCCGGCGCGAGCCGGTGCCGCCGGACCTGCGGAAGACGTTTTCCGCGCCGATCGCTTCCTGGTTCGTCGCTGAGGGCTGCGCAGCATGCGCGGGCAGCGGCTACGCCGGACGCACCGGCGTCTTCGAGGTGCTGGAAGCCGACGACCGGATCCGCGAGGCAATCGCCGCCGGCGTCTCGAGCGCCGCGCTCGCGCACCTCGCCGCGGAATACGGTCATCGGTCGCTCTTCTCCGATGCGGCAGCAAAGGTCGCGGCCGGAACGACGAGTTTCACCGAGATCGAGCGCGTCGTCGGATGGTGGGTCCGGTGAGCGTTGATCTCGTGCGCCTGACGGAGCTGATCGCACTCGCGCGCGGACGCGGAGCGAGCGATTTGCATGCGGGCGGCGGCGACCCGCCGGCCCTGCGCATCAACGGCTGCATCACGGCGCTCAACGTCCCGCCGATCGACGCTGCCGCGGTCGAAGCCTTTCTGGAACGCGTGCTGCCGCCCGAAACCGTCCGCCGCCGGCGAGAAACGGGCGCGGCCGACGTCGCTCGGCGCGATGGGATTGGAGCACCCTACCGGTTACACGCTTATGCGACCATGTCCGGGACGCGACTCGCGTTTCGCTTCCTCAGCGCCGAGATTCGCGCGCTCGAAGCCCTCGCGCTGCCACCCATCGTCGGCGCTCTGGCGGAACGAACCGGCGGGCTCATCGTTTTCACCGGTCCGACGGGCAGCGGTAAGACGACCGCCCTGGCCGCGTTGATCGATCGCATCAATCGCACGGCCGAGCGCGTCATCGTCACGGTTGAAGATCCGGTCGAATACGTCCACCAGCCGGTCCGTTCCGCGATCGTGCACTGTGAGATCGGGAGCGACGTCAGCGACTATGCCGCCGCGGTGCGCGGATTCATGCGGGCCGATCCGGATGTCGTTTCGGTCGGTGAAATGCGCGATCGGGCAACGATGGAGGCCGTGCTGTCGGCCGCTGAAACCGGCCACCTCGTCGTCTCGACGCTGCACACCATCGACGCCGCGCAAACGGTCGACCGCATCATCGACGCCTTTCCAAGCGAGTCGCAAAGTCAGATTCGCACCCAGCTCGCGGCGACGCTCCTGGCGGTCGTATCGTTGCGCCTCGTTCCGTTGCGCAACGGCGACGGCCGAATCGCCGCATCGGAAATCCTGATCGGTACCGACGCCGTTCGAGCGATGATTCGCGAAAGCAAGACGCATCAGCTGCGCAACGCCATCACGACCGGGCGGGCCGTCGGTATGCGCACGCTCGAAACGTCGCTGTCCGATTTGGTTGTGCGCGGTACGATTTCAATTGAGGCCGCCCGCCTCGTCGCAAGCCGGCCGGCCGAAGTTCGCGATCTCGAGCGCGTGGCCGGCTGATGGATTTTCGCTACACGGCACGCAGTGCGGCCGGCGCCGTCGTTCGCGGCCGGCTCGATGCCCCGGATATCGAAAGCGCCCTTGCGGGGCTACGGCGCCGCGCCCTATTCGTTACCAGTGTCGAACCAGGCCGGCGCAACGTTCGCCCGTTCCATCGGCCGCGTGCGGGGGCCGGCGCGAACCGTGCACGCGTGGCGTTCTTTCGGTCGTTCGCGACGCTGGTACGAGCCGGCGTGCCGATACGGCGCGGACTCTTGGTCACGATCGAACGCTGCGAGAACCGTTTCGTAGCGGCCACACTGCGCGACGTTCTGGGAGACATCGAACGCGGCGATCCGCTGAGCACGGCATTCGGCCGCTATCCGCGCACCTTCACGGCCCTCATCGTTGCAATGGTCGCCGCCGGCGAAAGCGGCGGCATCCTCGACGAGGTCCTCGACCGCATCGCGCAGTTTCTCGAACGCGACCACGCCTTGCGCAAGAGCGTCATGAGCGCGCTGGCCTATCCCGCGACCGTGCTCTGTGCTGCATTGGCCCTCGTCACGTTTCTGATCGCGCGCGTGGTGCCGATGTTCTCGACGCTGTTCGCGTCATTTCACGTTGCGTTGCCGCCTTCGACGAGGGTCTTGATGGCGCTCGGCGACGCTGCCGCACAGCCGGCAACGCTCGTGATCGCGACGCTCTTCGCGGGGTTCGTGGCGGTTTGTTCGTACGCAGTCGTTCGAACGAACACCGGCCGCGATGCGTTCGATCGCTTCCGCCTGAACGCCCCGGTGGTCGGCTCGTTGCTGCGCAAGACCATCATGGCGCGGTTTGCGCGGATGCTGGGTACGCTCGTTCACTCCGGGATCGAACTCAGCGTCGCGCTCGAGGTCGTTCTTCCCGTGACGGGTAGCCCCGTCCATACGACGGCTCTGAGCCGCGTCGCGATCGCGTTGCGCGAGGGTGAAGCACTCACGCCACCCCTGGCGGCGACCGGTTTGTTCGACCCGATGCTGCTCGCGCTCATCGGCGTCGGTGAGGAAACCGGCATGCTCGACGTCATGCTGCCCAAAGCCGCCGAGTACTTCGAGTCGGACGTGACGGCGGCGATCGCGACCCTCGGCGCCGTGATCGAGCCCGCGCTCATCGCCGTCCTCGGACTCATCGTCGGGTTGATCGTTTACTCGGTCTTCATACCGCTCTACCAGCTCATCGGGAGTGTCGCACAATGAATGAGCGCCAGACCGCTATCGATCGCTATTTGACCGAGCGCTCGCGCGCCAACCGAGACGCCGTGATCGCGGCCCACATGTATTTGTGCAAGCGTGGAGCGCGCAAGTTTCGCCGTCCTGATAGCGATCCCGCCGACTTGGAGCAAGTCGCAGCGATCGGCCTGCTCAAGGCTACTGAGAGCTACCGTCCGGAGCGGTTGACGCCGTTCGAGCCGTACGCTTGGATCGTCATGGTCGGCGAGTTGATGCACTACGTCCGCGATAGCGAACAGCCCATCCGGGTGCCGCGCCGGATACGTTCCCTCGATCGCCGCTATGCGGAGGCATGGGAAATGCTTTCCGCGGACTTGCATGCCGAGCCGACGCCGCGACAGCTCGCGGATGCGCTCGACGTCGGCGTCGACATCATAGAACAGTTGCAGTCCATGCGGCGCGGACTCATCTCCGAGATCGACGTCCGCGGCGGCAACCGTTTCGACGCCGTCGCTGCACCGCCGCACGGCCTCGCGCTCGAAGAGCGCCTACTGCTGCGCATGGCCGTCGACGAGCTGAACGAACGCGAACGCGTGATCGTTCTCGGAACGTTCGGAGCCGGGCTGTCCCAGGCGGAAGTGGCAGCAAGACTCGGCCTGTCCCAGAGTCAAGTCTCGAAACTGCTTGCCCGCGCCCTCGGCAAGCTCTCGCAACTGGTCGCTTGACGGCCCAGTACCGCTCTCGTCTTGTCGTCGGCCGCGTTCAACGAAATTTTCAAGGTGGCCTACGTTGCGCCGATCACGACCAAGCCGCGCGGACATGCATTCGAGGAGTCGCTGCCGCCGAACTGCAGCGTTCGCGGGCCGTGTTAAATCGTACGGAATATTCTGGAAGGTGAATGACTAAGGCATAGATCCTCACCGCGCGGGCACTACGCCGGTTATGGAACGTGGTGCGGAGCGGGGGTTTACGCTCATCGAATTGATGATCGTCGTGGCGATCATCGCGATCTTAGCCGGCATCTTGATCCCGAACTTCGTCAACGCGCGGGCACAAGCACAGACATCGGCATGCGAGTCGAACCTGCGCTCGATCGCGACCGCGCTGGAGCTCGTTTACGCGGATCTCCAAACGTATGAGCCCAACGGTCAGGCCAACTTCAACGCCGATCCGGCAGACTTCACGAATGCGTCGGGAACGGTCTATCTCAACAACACTCCGAAAGATCCGGCCGCCACCGATCTGACGCAGTTCTATTCGATTCAGGTAACCCCTCAGAGCGGCGGGGCCCCACCCTCCTACGTCATCACCTGTCCCGGTACGCACGTCGGGTCGACGCTCGCGAAGCTGCAAAAGTCGGGCACCACGGACGGTTCCGTGTGTGGATCGGGGTGCACGGCTACGACGATTACCTACACGTCCGGCACCGGTATGCAAGTCCGATGATCGACCCGGTTGCGCTCGGCGTCGAGGCCGTTGCTCGCGGAGATGCTGCCCGGCTGCCGCTCGTCGCCTTCGCGGGCATCGTTACGAGCTTCGGTCCATGCGTTGCTCCGCGCTACATTGCGATCGCGTCGCTGCTGGGCCAAGGGCGACGCACGCTGACGATCGCGGCGTTCGTGGCGGGAATGCTGACGGCTTACACGGCGCTCGGCTTCGGCGCGGGTCTCCTCGATCAGGTCGCGGGCCATGCCTCGGCGCTCTATGCGGTTCTGGCCGCAGTATTGGCCGGCGGGGGTCTGGTGACATTACTGCACGCTCCGAGCTGCGACCATGCGCATCACGCTATCCGCAACGACGTCACTTCGCACCGGTTGAGCGCAGTCTTCAGTTTGGGCGCAGCATCGGCGTT
>JBEKXE010000112.1:0-15477 GCA_049512335.1 Candidatus Lustribacter sp. | reverse complement strand
GTTCGGGTAGAGCTCCTGTGGATCGTCGTAGCCCGGCACGCGCACGACGTTGGTGTCGTAGAACGTTTGGTAGCCCGCGAACGGGTAGTTCCCGCCGTTCTCGCGCGTGAGCACCTCCGCGTGGCTCACCGCGGCCAGCTTACGCACCTCGGCCTCGACGGTGGTCATGCCCTCGGCGACGGTCCGCAACACGTCTTCCGGCGTGCGCCCGGCGTTGGTCGCCTGCAGGTAGGCGAACGCGTCGGCGAAGCTGTGCGCGCAGCGAATCGCACCGTACGAGCAGATCGAGATGCCGCCGGGCGTGGGCTCTTTCTCCGCCAGCAGCACGCTGGCGCCCGCATCGGCGGCGCTGATCGCCGCCACCGCGCCCGCGAAGCCGAAACCGATGACGACGACGTCGAAGCTCTCGTCGAAGGACGCCGTCACTCCTCGCTCGTCCACTCGATGATGTCGGGACTGGTCGGCGCATACGCGAGCACTTGCAGCTCGAGCCCCGCACCGTCGTTGAGCAGCACCGAGCGCGCCTCGGCCTCGGCCAGATCGTTCGGCCCGCGCAGATGGTTCCAACCCTGATCGACGAGCGAGGTGAGCGCAGCGTCGACGTCGGCGCTGCGGAACGCGATGTGCGCGAAGCGCGGCTCCTGCGCGTTGCTGTTCTCGATGAGCTCGAGCTTCATCCCGGTCGGGTCGCCGACCATCGCCAAACGTTCGCCCGAGCGTTTGTTGGTGCCGCGCCGCAGCAAGCGCATCCCGCCGGTGCGGCACAAGCGCTCGATCAGCGCGTCGAGATCGGCGACTTCGATCGCCACGTGGTCCATCCGTTCGAGTTTCATGGGCGCCTCGTTGCGGAGCGCAAGCGTCCGCGGTTGAGCAGATCGTAGGGATCGGCTTCGGCCTTGAGCCGCACGATCGATGCGACGTCGCGGAAGAGGCCGTTGTCCTCGATCACGTTGGTGTGCGAGTTCTGGTAGCGCAAGCCGATCTCGTCGCAGAAGCGCAACACCTCGTCGACCTTACCGGGCGCCGAGCCGTCGCGCAACGAGACGACGGCGGCGGGTAACGTCGCGTCCGGGCGATAGCCGAGCGCTTCGAGCATCCACGGCGAACGCACGAACTTCATCTCGACGAGCACCTCGTCGCCGTATCTTCCTTTCAGCGCGCGAACGCCGGCAGCCGGATCCTCGGGATCGAAATAGATGTGCAAGAACGCGGCTTCGGGGAAGAGCTTCTTCACCCACAGCATCCGGTGGCCGTAGACCATCGCGGCGATCGACGGTTTCGCGCCGCCGTCGATCTCCCACGTTTGCCACTCGGCGAGCGTTCCGCCGTGAGCGCGTGCGACGGCCGCGAATTCGGCCGTTTGCGAACGGTCGATGACGAGCAACACGCCCGCGCCCGGTTGCCGGATCGGCGCCAGCGCGCCGAGCCCGGGCATCAGCTCGGCCTCTTGCGCCGCGCACGCGCGATGCCGGTAGCGCCGGTCGCGCGAGATCTCGGTGACGTACGCCGACGCTTGCTCGAACGCCGGGAAGAATGCGACGGCCTCGAGCCAATCGTGGCGCACGTCGGTGCGCAGCGTGACTTCGGTCATCAGCCCGATCGCACCGAACGTGTGCAGTAGCGGAACGGCGGCATCGCCGGTCAGGTCGAGGACGCGCGGCTGTTCTTCGATCGTCACGACGCGCGCACCGATGACGTTGCCGTCCCAGATCGAGCCGTGCACGCCGCTACCGAGACCGACATGACCGCCGGCGATCCAGCCGGCGATGGTGGCTTGCGCGTAGGTCGTGGTGAGCACCGGCAGCTCGCGTCCGGCGGCGCGGGCCGCGCTTTCGACGTTACCCTGCAGCGTGCCGGCCGCAGCGCGCGCGGCGTCGCCGGTGATAACCGCCGGACCGGTGAGCCCGCGCATGTCGACGATGAGGCCGCCGTCGGAGGGCGTGAGCAAACCGAAATTCGAGGTGCCCGCGCCGCGCGGCGTCAGCGGCAAACGCCGGCGCGCGGCGAGCGCGGCCAGCCGCATGACGGCCGCTTCGTCGGCCGGCGTGACCACCGCGAGCACGCCGAGCCCCGCACCGTCGGATTCGGTGCGCGCCGCCAGCGCCGCTTGGTGCACCGGCGACAGCCACGAGTTGTCGCGCAAGAAACGCACGATCTCGGTGACCGACGAACGCACCGCATCGTCGCCCAGCTCCGCGCGCAGCTCGCGTACCGTATCGGTTTGGATCGTGTCCATCGCGCTCAGAGCTCCGCCAGCGCGCGATCGGCGGCTTCGAGCGCGGCCGCGACCTCGGCACGTTCGGCCGCCGTGAGCGAACGCTGCGGCGGCACCGGTTCGCCGACCGCATAGCCGCGCAGTTGCAACGCCGCCTTGATGCACGCAGCCAGCGGATACTTGCGGAAGCACTCGTTGATGCCCCACAGCGGCCGCTGCAACGCGAGCGCGCCCTGCAGATCGCCCGAACGGACGCGGCGATACAGCTCGGCCGCGGCTTGCGGTATGACGCACGCGGGGCCGGCCATCCAGCCGACGCCGCCCAGCATGAAGACGAAGGCCGGGATGTGCGCCGACGCGCTGAACACTTCGAGCGTGCCGCCCAAGCGGTTGATCAGCGTCAAGATGCGCCCGGTATCGCCGGTGGCGTCTTTGATGTAGCGGATGTTCGGCACGCGCGCGAGCGCGTCGAGCGTGGCGGCTGAGAAATCGGTGCCGAGCAACGTCGGGTTCGTGTAGAGCACGATCGGAACGTCGACCGCGCGCGCGACCTGCGTGAAGTAGTCGACGACGCCTTCTTCCGACGCCGGAAACGCGCTCTGGCGCATCACGACCAGCCCGTCGGCACCCATGGCGGCGAATTCGCGCGCTTGAGCGACGGCGTCGGTCGTCGCGAACGCGGCGACGCCCGGCACGACCGGGACGCGGCCCTTTGCCACCCGCAGCGTCGCGTCGACGATCGCGCGGCGCTGTGCCGGCGTCAAATAGACGATCTCACCGGTACTGCCCAGCGGCGTGACGCCGTCGACGCCGGCCGCGATCAGATCGCCGACCAACCGTTCGAGCATCCCCTCGTCGACCACGCCCGCGGCGTCGACCGGTGAGACGAGATACGGGTAGATGCCGTGCGGCAGCGCGAAGGTCGTCACGCCGGCGCTCCCGCGGTCATGCCGTGATCGATGAAGGCCAGTACGCGGCCGGCATACTCCGCCAAGCGCGGATCGTCCGGCCGCCGCTGCCGCGGCAAGTCGATGCGCACCTCGCCGACCACCCGTCCGGGATGCGCGCTCAGCACGACGACGCGCTCGGCCAGATAACACGCTTCCGCGATGTCGTGGGTGACGAACAAGATCGTGCGTACTTTCTGGGCGCTGAGCGCGAGCAGCTCCTCGCGCAAGCGGCCCGCGGTGAGCTCGTCGAGCGCCGAGAACGGTTCGTCCATCAGCAGCAGATCGGGATCCACCGCGAGGGCGCGCGCCAGCGCGACGCGTTGCTGCATGCCGCCCGAAAGCTGCGCCGGAAACTTGTCCCCGGCCGCGGCGAGTCCGACCAGCGCCAGCAGCTCGTCCGCCCGGCGGCGCGCGTCCGGCGTCGTGACGCCGCGCGTTTCGAGCACGAACGCGACGTTGTCGCGCGCACTGCGCCACGGCAACAGGCGCGGCTGCTGGAAGAGCATCGCCAGCGTCGCCGTCGCCGGTTCGCGCGTGAACTCGCCGGTGTATTGCGTGTCGAGTCCGGCCGCGATGTGCAGCAACGTCGTCTTGCCGCCGCCCGACGGCCCGACGATCGCGGTGAAGCTGCCGGCCTCGAGCGTGAGGTCGAGGCCGGAGATCGCGGGCGACGTATGGCGGCCGTTCTGAAACACCCGCGAGAGCCCGCGGAACACCAAGCGCGCGCTCATCGCGCCTCCGCTCGCCGCCAGCGGAACACGAAGCGTTCGAGCGGGCGCAGCACGCCGAATTCGAAAGCCAGCATCAGGACGATGAACGGCAGCGCGGCCGCAATCACGCGGTTCATGTCGACCAGGTTGTAGAAGTACTGGATGCGGTAGCCGACGCCGGACGAGCGGCCCAGCAGCTCGACGAAGATCATGATGCGCCAGGTCAACGCCAATCCGGTCCGCGCGGCGGTGAAGATGAACGGCATCGTCTGCGGCAGCACGACGCGCTGCAAAATCGTGAAGCGCGGCACGGCGAACACGCGCGCCATCTCCTGCAATTCGGGATTGATCGCGCGCATGCCGTCCCACACCGCGAAGGTCATCGAGGGCGCGACGATCAGCGCCGTGCCGACCATCGCCGCGCGGTCGTTGATCCCGAGCGCGAGATACACGACGACGATGATGACGAGCGAGGGCACCGACGCGCCGATCGTGACCCACGGTCCCAGCAGCCGTTCGGCGACCCGGACGCGTCCGAGCAGCGCGCCGGCGACGATGCTGACGACGAGCGCGATCGCGAAGGCCCCGAGAATGCGGTAGGCGGTGACGGCCATGTCCGACCACAGGTACCCGTCGGCCGCCGATTGGCGAATGGCCAGGATCGACGCAATCGGCGCCGGCAAGACGTCGGCACCGACGAGCCAGGAGATACCTTGCCACGCCAGCGCCAGCAGCAACAGCGAAGCGAGCGTGTACATTGTCGCTTGCACGCGGCCGGCATACGCTTCGCGCCGCAGCGGCGCGTCGGAGGCATCCGGGAGCTCGACGGTCGCCATCGACCATCTTCTTCGGAAGTGAAACTAAACAATCATGTGTGCGGCGCGTAGCGCGAGACGAGGCTCGCTTCGGCCAGGTTGTGGCCTTTGATCCGGCGCATGAACTGCGCTTGCGTCAGACCGGGCTTCAATGCACCGGGAGGCAAGTCGAGCGCGAAGACCATCCAGTAGAAATGGTGGGTCTTGGCATTCGGTTCGGCGCACGGACCATGATACGCCGTCGTCGCGCCGTTGCTGCCGCCGACGAGCACGGTCGAGCTGCCGTTACCGGCATTGCGCGGCAGTGCGGTGACCGTTGCCGGGATGCCGTAGGCGATCCAGTGGGTGCCGCCGCGGCCGGAGGCCGCGTCCGGATCGTCCATGATGACCGCGTAGCTGCGCGTGCCGTGCGGGGCGTGCGCCCACGCCAGCGCCGGCGAGACGTCCGCGCCGCCACAGGCCCACGGACCACGCGGGCTCTTCCCGCGGCCGGCGTTCGCGGCCGTGAGGAATCCGTCGTCGGCGAAATCGGGCGATGTGAGAACGAAGCGATCGGGATGATCGGCCGCCCGCGCGCTGAGCGGCAACAGCGCGACGAGCAGGACCGCGAGCAGTCTGAGCATGCGGGCGCCTTCGGGTCGTGGCAGATTCTACCATGCAAAGGCGGGGCGTCCGCCGGAATCTTCCAGACGAACGCGAAGGCACCAAACCCGGAGGGCCCCGTCATGCGCCATCATTCACTGCGCGCCGCTATGTTGGCGCTCGTCTCCGTCGCCGTGCTCGTCATCCCGCTCCAAGTCGCGCCGAGCCGCGCGGCCGAACCGTTCGAGATCAACGTCATCGTCTCGCTGACCGGACCGTTCGCGTTCATCGGCTCGGCCGAGGCGGCATCGGTCCGCACGATCGAGTCGATCGTCAATAAGGAAGGCGGGATCAACGGGCAGCCGGTCAAGATGGTCATCCAGGACGACCAATCGAACCCGGCCACGGCGGTACAACTCGCGAGCGGCATCATCGCCAAGAAACCCAGCGTGATGCTGGGCCCGACCTACCTCGCTTCGTGCAGCGCCGTCGCGCCGCTGGTGACGTCGAACAACGGGCCGGTGACCTACTGCTTCGCGCCGACGCTGCATCCGCCGGCGGGGAGCTATCTCTTCTCCGGCGGCACGTCGAGCAACGACCAGGCCCGCGCCCAGCTGACGTTCATGGCGGCCAAGGGCTGGAAGAACGCCGTGCTCATCGCCACGACCGACGCCACCGGGCAAGACGTCGAAGCGCGGTATTCGGATGAATACGCCTCCGGCCGCTATCCCGGCATGAAGCTGCTCACACGCGAGCATTTTGCGCCCAACGATACGAGCGTCGCCGCGCAAGTGGCGAAAATGAAGGCACTCAACCCCGACGTGATCATCGACGCCACCGTCGGAACGTCGACTGCCACGGTATTGCGGGCGCTGAAAGATGCCGGCCTCGACGACCTGCCCGTCATGTCGAGCTTGGGCAACGTCATCCACGCGCAGATGGATCAATACACCGCCATCCTGCCGCGTGAGATCTACTTCGTCGCGCCCGGCTTCATCGCGCGCGACATCACGCCCAAGGGCCCGGTGCGCGACGCGCAACAGCTCTTCTACAAGGCCTTCAACGCGCAAGGCATCGATCCGGACGTCGGCAACAGCCAGTCCTGGGATCCGACGCTGATCGTCATCGACGCGCTGCGGCACGTCGGCACGAACGCCGGTTCCAAGCAAATCCTCGACTACATCGAAAGCCTGAAACATTTCCCGGCCAGCGACGGCTATTACGACTTCTCCGACGGCAGCCAACGCGGCATCGGTCTGAACGCGGTGGTGATCTGCCGCTGGGATCCGGCCAAGAAAACCTGGGTCGCGTCGAGCGAACCGGGCGGCAAGCCGCTCAAATAGGTGCGTGATTTCGACCTGATCGTCGTCGGCGCCGGCGCCGCCGGAGCCACGGCGGCGATGTTCGGCGCACGCTTCGGCTTGCGCGTGGCGGTCGTCGAGCAGCTCGGGCCGGGCGGACAGATCGTCAACGCCACGCGCATCGACAACATGCCGGGGTTTCCGCAAGGCATCGCCGGGATCGAGTTGGGGCCGCTGCTCCACGAACAGGCCGACGCCGCCGGCGCCGAGTTCATTCTGGATACGGTCGAATCGTTCGCCGTCGACGGACGGCTGCGCGCAGTCGTCTGCTCCACCGAAACGCTGCGCGCGCCGGCGGTGATCGTCGCCGCCGGCTCGGCCCTGCGCGATCTCGGCGTCCCCGGCGAAGCGGCGCTGTTGGGACGCGGCGTCTCGCACTGCGCATCCTGCGACGGGCCGTTCTTTCGCGAGCGGCGCGTCTGCGTGATCGGCGGCGGCGACGCGGCGTTCGACGAAGCGCTGGTGCTGGCGGAATTTGCGACGCAGGTCGTCATCGTCTACCGCGGTACGGCGGTCCGTGCGCAACGGGCCTTGGTCGATCACGCGGCGCGCGTCGCAACGATCGAGTTGCGGCCTTCGACGATGGTGGAAGAGATCGTCGGCAACGGTGCCGTGTCGGCGGTTCGCCTCCGCGACGTGACCAGCGGCGAGGTGCGCGAGGAATCCTTCGACGGCGTGTTCGTGTTCGTCGGTCTCGAACCGAATACGCGCTTCCTCGGCGGTTTGGTCGCCCTCGACAACGCCGGTCACATCACCACCGATCTCATGATGCGCACCTCGCTCGACGGGGTCTTCGCCGCCGGCGACATTCGCGGCGGATCCGTGCGGCTGCTGGCAGCTTGTGCGGGTGACGGCGCGACGGCGGCCGTATCAGCGCACCGATACCTGCAAGGAGCCCTGCCATGAAACGTTTGTTGGCCTGCGCGCTAATCGCATTGCTGCCCGTCGCCGCGCGCGCGCAACAGAGCGCGGCGCTGATGCCGGTGCGCATCGCGAACCTCGGTTACACCGATGCGAGCGCGTTGCCGGTGTACGCCGCGCAGAACGGCACCTTCAAGAAATACGGCCTCGATGCGACGGTGACGACGTTCAACGGCGGCGGCGCCATCATCGCCGCCATCGCCGGCGGTTCACTCGACGCCGGGTTCTCGAACATCACCTCGGCGGTGGCGGCGATCCAAAAAGGCATTCCGATCGTCGTGCTCACCGCGGCCAACCTCACCGCGACCGGCAAGGCCGACACGTTGCTCATGAAGGCGCGCGGGTCGAAGCTCAAGACGGGCGCCGACCTGAACGGCAAGATCATCGCGGTCACCACGCTGGGCGGAACGCTCCAACTCGGAGCGGAGACCTGGATCGACAAGAACGGCGGTGATTCGAGGAGCGTCCATTTCATCGAGCTGCCGACCTCCGATATGGCCGCCGCGCTCAAGGCCGGACGGATCGACGCCGCGATGATGTCCGAACCGTTCCTCACCGAAACGCGCGCTGAGGTCGAACCGATCGCGGACGCGTTCGCGGCGATCGCGCCGCAGTGGATCAGCGCGGTGTTCGTCGCGTCGAAGGCGTGGGTGACGGCGAACCCGGAGGCCGCCAAACGGTTCGTCGCCGCGATGCACGAAACGGCGCGCTGGGCGAACACTCACCGGGCCGACACGGCGAAGATCCTCTCCCCGCTCGCCAACGTGCCGCTGCCGACGTTCACCGCGATGGAGCGCTCGAGCTACACCGATCAGTTGACCAAAGCGCTGCTGCAGCCGGGAATCGACGTGGCCGCGCGCTACGGCGCGCTCAAGGAGCCCTTCGACACGGCGCAGATCGTGGCGGCGGAAGCCCCCTACGAGACGAAGTAACCGGCGTCAGCGCCAGTCGTCGATCGAAACCGACTTGCGGTACGTGGCGCCCATGATGCGCCAGTAACCGTTGGTCTCGCCGCCGACGACGACGACGTTGATGCCCGCTTCCTGAAAAATGCGGATCTCTTCGTCCGGCGGAGCTTTGAGCATCGTCGCTTCGGGTTCGCGGCCGAACGTCGCCCACGGATAGACGTAGTTCTGCACGAGCTGCAGGTCCCAGTACTCGCCGGCCCGGCGCGTCGCGGTCTCGTGCACCCACCGGATCAGGTCGGCCTTTTTCGTGAAGCCGCCGCGATCGATGAACTGCTGCGCGGTGATCGGATCGAGCAGTAGACACGGCGGCGTGTTCGAGTCGACGCCGCGCAGCATGTCGCGCACGTGTTCGCGCCAGTGCTTCTCGCGCAAACCGAGACAGAATCCCGTCGACCGGCAACCGTAGAAAATGCTGACCACGCTGTCGCCGGCTTTGAAGCCCTTCTGCACGTGCAGCGGCTCCCACGGGCTGCGTTCCTCGTTCTCGGCGAACGTCAGGCTGTTGTAGGCGTAGTTGTTGCCCTGCGAGCCCATGAACGTCTCGCCCGGCACCGAACCGCCCTGCAGATTTTGCGAGAGCAAGCCGTAGGCGCGTCCGATCGTCGCGTTGGCGTGGTTGTAGGGCCCCATCGCGCCGATGCCGGCGTTCATGCCGATCTCATGCCGGATCGGACCGTTCACGATGACCATCGCCGCGGCCGAACTCGACGTGCTGCCGCGCGCCGACACTTCCGATGCCGCCAGCGCCAGGATGACCGGGAAGTACTCCGGCTTGGCGCCGGACATCACCGCGTTGACCGCGACTTTCTCGACCGTGTATTCCCACAAGCCGCGATTGGCCGTCGGCTGCATCTTGCCGACGACTTCTTGCGGCGAGTGACTGGTGTGCGCCAGCATCGCGGCCACGCGCTCCTCGGTCGGGAGCACGATCGGCAGCCCGTCGGTCCAGTGATTCTCGAGGAAGTGTTGCTGCAGTTCGTCTTCGGTAGCGGGCTCGACCAACCGCGGGGTCGAGCCGTTCGCGGCCGGCACCTACGCCGCGCTCAGTTGCGTCGTCAGTGCTTCCACGACCTCGAGCATCACCGGCCGCCCGGTGATCGGGTCCAAACCATTGACGTAGGCGCGCAGCTCGTCGGCCGACTTACCCATCACCGGCATCGGCACGTACACGGTCGGCGCGTCGGCCAGCCCGCCCATCTTCGTCACCGATTTCACGACCTTGTCGAACTTTTCGGTGTGCAGCGCGACGGTCGGCACGCCGTACTTGGTGTCGAGCGTGATCGCGTGTGTGGCGACGGCCGGCGCGCACGTGCTGCAATGGCCGACCCCGATGATCGCGGCGTCGCCGTTCTGCTTGATCTCTTCCCACGTCTTCGGATCGTCGTGACCGTAGTAGGCCGACATCGAGACGAGTTTGGTCTTCACGCCGCTCATGTGCTCGGCAAACCAAGCCTGGACTTGTTTGAGCAGCTCGATCGAATCGTCGAAGCGCGCGTCGACCAGGTAGATCGTCTTGCCCTCGAGGCTCTCGGGCCGCGGCGCCGCGGACTTGCGCGTGATCTCGGGCGGGTACCCCATCGGGTTGAGAACCGTGATTTTGAGGTCGCTTTTGCGGTCCGGTGCGATCATGCGCTGTCACTCCTAAGTCCGTGAGCAAAACTCACACCACAATGTTCAGCATCGGGGCAGCCCACCCCCCGCCGGGAAGTTCGCGGTTGCGGGTTAAAACGAGATTTCATGACCCAACAGCAAGAATCGCCGGCGAACGGCCGCCCGCGCCGGAAGCCTGCCAACCCGCGGCGCATCTTCGTGACGGCCGTGCAGCAGCTGAGCCCGCGGATGCGGCGCGTGACCTTCGGCGGCAGCGATCTCGCCACGTTCGCCTGGTCCGGACCGGCGGCGCACATCAAGATCATCTTCCCGGAGCCCGGTTCGGGAGCCGACACGGTGGCGATCCCCGATCCCGAAGGGCCGCGTCCCAAAACGACCCGCACCTACACCCCGCGCCGCTGGAACGCCGACTCGCAAACGCTCGAGGTCGATTTCGCCCTGCACGGGGACGGGCCGGCGGCCACCTGGGCCGCCCAGGCCAAGGTCGGCCAGCAGCTGATCCTCATGGGCCCCGCGCGCAGCTACGAAGTCGATGCCGAAGCGCCGTGGTACGTGCTGCTGGGCGACGACGCCGCGCTGCCGGCGATCGAAACGATCCTCGAGGCGCTGCCGAGCACGACCCGCACGACCGTACTGCTCGAAGTCGTCGCGGCCGACGAAGTACGCCCGCTGCCGGGGCCGCCGCAGACCGACGTCCGGTGGCTCGTGCGCGGCGAGGACGCCGCCAAGGCCGGCTCGGCCCTGATGGCCGGGCTCGCCGATGTGACGTGGCCGGATGCTGCCGGGCGCGTCTACGCCGGGTGCGAGGCGACGGCCCTGCGTGGCCTGCGGACGGCGGTGCTCGAAGCGTCGGGGTTGGACAAGTCGCGAATCGTCGCGCGCGGTTACTGGCGCGTCGGCGCGGTGAACCATCCCGACCACGACTACGTCAACGACTAGGGGCCGCCCCCAAAACTAAGGTTGCTCGCATCGGCGGCCGAACGAGTAGCTACGGTGAGACAACGGCGCATGGTGCCTCGCAGCATCGCCAAGGTGAATGCGAAGTCGATCGACGGCTACTTCGGGGTGGGGACGTCGTGTTTTTTCATTCGCGGCACCATCCTCTCCGACACGCCGGTGAACGGGGACTACCCATCGCTGGCCTTCATGCGGCCGGGCAACGTCATCGAGATCGAGTCGTTCGACCGGATCTGGGCTGTGGTCACGATCCGCACGCGGCAGGGAAACCGCCCCGGCGACAACGTCGTGGCCCGGCTCTACCTGCGCGACGACGACCTCAAAGCGCACGGGATCGACTGCGAACGTATCGACCTCCTCAACGGGCTCCCGTTCGCGTTCGACGTCGCCTCGCTCGCTGCCGAAGGCCTCTTCGACCATCACGATCTCGAGCCGTACGCGCCGGTCGAAGACGATCCGGATCCGCCGCCGGTCGCCGGCGCGCCCGCCGAGCCGAGTCCGCCCGAGCCGGTCTGGACCGCACCCGTGCGAGCCGAGCCCCCGCCGCCACCGGCACCACCGCCGCCACCGCCACCGCGACCGGCACCACCACCGCCGCCTGCGCCGCCTCGCGCCACGCCCGCTTACGAACCGGCGCCGCCGCCGCGCGCGCAAGAGCCCGCGCCACCGGTGCCACCCGCGCCCGCACCGGAACCGGCAGCCGCAGAGCCGGCGGCGATCGATTTCGCGAGCATCATCGAGTTGCTGCGCAGCGGGAACTCGCCGCTCGGCAAGATCGGCGCGTCGGTCGCCGCGGTCGCGGTACCGGTGCTGATCTACATGGCGATGGCGCTGCTCAAAGGCAAACCGCCGCCGGACGAACCTTAGGCGATCTTCTGTCCGAACAGCGTCGCGCACTCGTCGGGTGGGAGCGGCATGCTGAACAGGAACCCTTGCACGGCATCGCAGTGCAGCTCGCGCAGCGCGTTCATCTGGGCGTGATCCTCGACGCCTTCGGCGGTGGTGCGTAAGCCGAGGCTGCGCGCGAGGCCGACCACCGCACCCACCACCGCGCCGTCGAACTTGCCGGTGGCCACGTCGCGCACGAACGAGCGGTCGATCTTCAAATTGTCGACCGGAAAATCGCGTAGTTGCTGCGCGAGCTGCGCAGCATGGGGCTGCGCGTGGCGATCGACGACTTCGGCGCCGGTTTCACGTCGCTCTCGTTCCTATCGCTGGCCGTCAGCACGCCTTGCAATTCGTCGTGTGCGGCGCGTAAGGCGCGACCGAGGCCCGCGTCGCGCGAACGATCGTCAGCGGCGAGCGCGTGCTAACGGTCCCTTACCTCCATGTACGAACGAGTTTGCTACCGCTTACTTGCGCTCCCGGCGCCACGGTATCGCCCAGCGCTCGGTTAGGTCGAGTCCATATGCTAAGATACAACCAAGCAACGACACGGCGACCAGCGCTGCGTACAGGCGGTCGACGTCGAGCAATTGTTGGGCGTTGAAGATCGCGAAGCCCAGCCCAACGCGCGTGAGTTGGAATTCGGAGGCGACGGCCAGGACGATCGCGATCCCGATGCTCAGCTTGATGCCGGCATAGATGTTCGGCAGCGCACCCGGGAGCAAGACGCGGAAGTAGAACGACGCGGGCCGGATGCGGTAGGCCCGCGCGACGTCGAGGTAGATCGGCTCGATCTGACGCACCCCGGCCTCGGTGTTGATCGCCATCAGGAAGAACACGCCGACCGCGATCGCCGCCCACTTGGCCGCTTCACCCGTTCCGAAGATGAAATACAGCAAGGGTAAGATCGCGATTTTCGGTATCGGGTAGAGCAGCGCGATTACCGGTTGGAAATACGCGCGCACCCAGCGGTTCATCCCCATCGCGAGACCGATCAGGGTGCCCGGAATTCCGCCGATCAAGCAGCCGATGATCAGCCGTCCGAGGGTCCAGGCCGTGTTGGTCGCCAACTCGCCGCTCGATGCGTATGCCACGAAGTTCGCGGCGATCTCGGACGGCGGCGGAAAGAGTCCCGGATTGAGGAAGCGCGTCGAGACCGCGAGCTGCCACAACAGGACGATCGAGATCGGCGCGGCGATCGCGACCGCGCGTTCGGCGCGCGTCACCGCAGCAGCTCCCAAATGCGCACGACGTATTCGCCGAACTTCGGCTCGCCGCGCAATGCCACCGCGTCGCGCGGGCGCGGGAACTCGATCGGAATGACCGCCTTCACCGTGCCCGGATGCGCCGAGAGCACGACCACGCGGTCGGCCAGCGTGACCGCTTCCTCGATGCCGTGCGTGATGAACACGACCGTCTTGCGCGTGCGCTCCCACAGCGCCATCAGCTCGCCGGCCAAACCGACGCGCGTTTGCTCGTCGAGCGCGCCGAACGGCTCGTCCATGTACAGCACCGGCGGATCGACGGCAAACGCGCGCGCGACCGCGGCACGCTGCTTCATGCCGCCCGAGAGCTCGTGCGGATAGGCATTGGCGAAGTTGCTCAGACCGACGAGCGCGAGCTCCTTCGCCACGCGGCGGTCGACTTCGCTCTTGGGCAGGCCCAGACTGTCGAACGCGAACGCGACGTTCTCCGCGACGCGCATCCACGGAAAGAGCGATTGCTCCTGGAAGACCACCGCGCTCGGCAAGCCGTCCGCCGCCGACCCGGCGGTGCGCACGCGGCCCTCGGTCGGCGTGTCCAGCTCGGCCATGATGCGCAGCAGCGTGCTCTTGCCGCACCCGCTCGGGCCGACGACGGAGACGAATTCACCCTCGCCGACCTCGAGGTTGATGTCGGAGAGCGCCAGCGTTCCCGACGGATAGCGTTTGGAGAGGTGCTCGACCGTGATGGATGCCACGAACGTCGGCCTTCGCAAAGCAACGCACCGAGCCTCGTATCGAGGCCCGGCGCGGTGGAAATCTGGCGACGCAGAAGGGGCTCGAACCCTCGACCTCCGCCGTGACAGGGCGGCGCTCTAACCAACTGAGCTACTGCGCCAAACGAAACCAGAAAATGGTGGGCACGGTTGGGATTGAACCAACGACCCCCCGCGTGTGAAGCGGATGCTCTCCCACTGAGCTACGCGCCCGTTTGGCGAACCGTCGGATTATACAAACTTCAGGAGACGCCTGTCTAGGGATGAATCGCCTTTATACCATGGGCCACGGCACGCTGCAGGCCGACGTCTTTCGCACGACGCTGCGTGCGGAGGGGATCGACGTGGCCGCCGACGTGCGACGTTTCGCGGGTAGCCGGCGCCATCCGCAGTTCGGGGCGGCCGAAATGCGCGGCTGGCTGGGCGAGGCGGCGATCGAGTACCGGGGTATGCCCGAGCTCGGCGGCCGGCGCGTGCCGCGGCCCGATTCGCCGAATACCGGCCTGCGCAACAGCGGCTTTCGCGGCTACGCCGACTACATGGCGACGGTGGAATTCCGGCTCGGCTTCGACGGTCTTCTTGCTCTGGCGCACGAGCGCCCAACGGCGATCTTCTGCGCCGAAACACTGTGGTGGCGGTGTCATCGGCGGTTGATCGCCGATGCCGCCGTAATCCTGGCCGGCCTCGAGGTCATCCACCTGACGCCGAGTTCGCGGGCGAGCCACGTGCCGACGCCCGGCGTGCGGCGCGAAGGCGAAATTTTGCTGTATGCGCCGCCTTCATCGAACGCATCACGACGCGCGGTCCCAGCGCCCACCTCACGCGTCTGCTGAAGAAAACCGTGCGCGCGCACCGCGCAGCGCGCCAAAGCCGCCGCCTAAGAGCCCTCTCGTTCGCCCAGCAGCGTAGGACGGACGCTGCCGATCACGTGGCCGGCCGCATCTTCGAGCTGGATCGTGCGCACCGGCGTCGTGGGCGCGAGGTAGACGATCGACGCGGCGCCGCGGCGCGCGAAGTCCGCGGCGGCCGGATCGCGCGTGCCGTCGGGCCGCACGAAGACGACGTGCCAGGCCGGCGTTCCGTCGGCCAGGATCTCGTACCATTTGCCGTGACGCTCGTAGATCGCTTTGGCCGGGAGCGCCGCGCCGCCCGGCGCTTGGAATTGCACGTGGTCGAAGTGGCTGTCGACCATGGTGGCGAGCAGCGTGCCGTCGGTGCCGAGCGCACCGCGCAGGATGACGTTTTGGCCGAGCAATCCGGCGGCCGCCAGCGCGAACGCCGCGGCTACCGCCAACGGCCACCGCGCCGCGCGCGGCTGCTGCCGGCGCGCTTGGGTCGCATCGATCAGCGCCGCGACCGCGGCTTCCGCTTCCCCGACCTTCACGGTGCAGGGGATGCACTTGCGCAAATGCTCGTCCACGCGCGCGCGTTCGTCGTCCTCGAGCATGCCGAGGGCGTAGAGTTCAGCTTCTTGATCGATGTGGTTCATGCGAAGTCCCGTGGGTTCAGAGAACGGGCAAGTTT
>JBEKXE010000111.1:0-15522 GCA_049512335.1 Candidatus Lustribacter sp. | reverse complement strand
ATCGCTTCGCCGGTGAGGATCACCGCGCCGCTGTCGATCGCGTCGGGCGTCGTATTGGCATCGCGATAACACTGCTCGATAAACGCGCCGAGCTTCTCGGCGTCGATCGCGCCCGCGGCGGTGAACGGCGTCAGCATGATCGGCGAGCGCCACACGATGTCGCGCCGGATGATCACGTAGCGGCTGGAGAGATCCTGCGCCTCGCGCTGGAGGATGATCTTGGCGAAGAGCAGATGCGAGGTCGAGCTGCCGATGTCGATGCCGACGGTCTTGAGCTCCAGGCGCTCTTGCGATTCGATGTAGCGATCGAGCGCCGCCGCGGCTTCGGGGTCGAAATGCGCGTGATCGAAGATGTCTTCGTGCAAACTGAGTTCGTTCAAGCCGAGGTACTCCTTCGCCCAGGCATACTCCAGCCCAGCTCGACCAGGATCCGCCGACGGATAGCCGAGCGGTTGAAAAAACGCCATGAAACTCCAAGGTGAAGGGTTGCGCCCCGTTCGTTGACTAGACTACGAAATGAGCGTAATGGAAACCTGGTGAGCTGGCGGCGCACGCTCGCGCTCATGGTGTGCGTGCAGGCGGCGATGTCGGCGCAGATCTACTACTCGTCGCCCTTCTTTCCACAGTTCCTCGAAGCAAACGGCGTCCATCCGATCGCCAGCGTCGAATTCTGGGCCGGCGCCATCCTGTCGGCGAGCGCGCTTTCATCTGCCCTGTTCTCGCCGATCTGGGGCGGCATCGCCGACCGCATCGGCCGCAAGCAAATGGTCTGGCGTTCGGCGATCGCCGCCAGCTTGGCGATGGGTCTCACCGGACTGTGCACCGATCCGTGGGAAATGCTGGCAATTCGCGTGATTTCGGGCGCCTTCGCGGGATTCTCGACGGCCGCGATGGCGTTGGTGGCGACGCAGGTTCCCGAAGGCCGCCTCGGTTACGCGCTGGGCTGGTTGTCGACCGGGCAGATCGCCGGCGCGCTGATCGGTCCGCTCATCGGCGGCGTGCTGGCCGATCGTTTCCACGACTACCGGTTGGTGTTCGTGTACTCGAGCGCGGTCACGCTGCTCTTGGTGGCCGCGTGCGTGGCGTTCGTCCACGAGGAGCGCGGTGAACGCAGTGCGGTCGAGCGCGCGACCTCATCGCTGCTCGCGCGGCTGCGCGAAATCGCGCGCCACCGCGATTTCGCACCGATGTTTCTGGTCATCATGCTGGCGCAGATCTGCTCGATCGGCCTCTCGCCGGTGTTGCCGCTGTTCGTGCGCGACATCGTGGGCAACATCCCGTATCAAACGACGATTACCGGCGCCGCGATCGCCGTCACCGGCGTAGCGGGGTTGCTGAGCGCGCCCTTTCTCGGCCGGCGCAGCGACGAAATCGGCTATCATCGCGTGCTGCTGATCGCATTAGCCGGAGCGACCGCGTTCACGCTGCCGCAAGCATTCGTCTCCAACATCTGGGCGTTCGTGGCGCTGCGCTGCGGCGTGGGCGTGTTCCTGGGCGGCATCTTGCCCAGCGCGAACGCGATCATCGGCCGCATCGCGCGGCCCGAAACGCGCGGTCAGGTGTACGGGTTCACCGCAACGGCCCAATTCGCGGGACGCTTCATCGGGCCGTTGTTGGGCTCGTCCATCGCGGCCGTCTTCGGCATACCGGCGACCTTCGCGTTCATCGGCCTGTTGATGTTCGCGAACCTCGTGTGGGTGTGGGCGCATGTCCGCCGTGGTATGCTCGGCGCGTGAGCGCGCCTTACATCGAGGCCGAATAGGACCGGAAACCCGCGCGGCGATCGCTCAAGAATGCCCGCACGTCGGCACCGAGCCGCACGACCTCGCCGGGCTCGAACGCGTAGTCCGCACCGGCCTCGGGCTCGAACAGATCGGCAAATTGCTTGCCGGCGCGCACGGACGAACCGATGCAGGTGAGCCGCACGCCCTCCGTACCCTCGGGACGCAACGTCGCCGACGCGTGGCCGACCGCGAACCGAACCGAACGGTCGACCAGCGGCCCGTCCTCGACCGGCGGGATGCCGCGCTGCGCGCGCGCGCTCGCATCCGGGTCGGGATCCGGCCGCAGGATCAGCGCGTTACGAAACGCGGCTTCCAGTTCCGCGACCAGCTCGCGCGTCACGCGCTCGAAGTCGAGCGGCTCGGCGCTCTCGGGCGCCGGGAACGGCCGGTCCGACACGTCGACGCGAAACGTCGGGCGCAGCGCGACCCGTAACGTCTCGTCGACGATCGACAGCATGTCCGAGCCGCGGAACGTCACCAGCGCGAGATCGTTCGCATCGACGATGCGCGTCGCCGGGTTCGCTTGCGCGCTCGGCCGGTCGAAGAGCCGAAACGTGCCGCTGCGGTAGACCGGCACGCCCGTGCCGTCCTTGCTGCGCAACAGCGCAACCCATACGGGCTTCCCGTCGAGCGCCCGCAAACGCACGAACGTTTCGTCCATCGTCCCGGACGCGCGGTTCACCCGCGGTCGATGAACGACGGCATCGCGTTCGGCAAAATCGTCGCCTCGAACAGGTTTACCTCGGGCGGCAACGTAGCCATCAAGACCGCGATACGCGCGACGTCGGCCGCGGCCATCACGTACTGCTGCGGCGTCGGTCCGGGACCGGCTTTCGCGATCGGGCCGACGGTCTGGCGGGTGAAGCCGCTCAGCGTCGAGCCGGGATGGATGATCGAGGCGACGACGCCGTAGGCGCGACCGTCCATCGTCACCTGATGCGTGAGGCCGTGCAGCGCGTGCTTCGTCGCGGTGTACGCGAGCGAATCTTTGCGCGGCGTCTTTTGCGAGATGCTGCCGACCGTGATGATGCGCCCGCCTTGCGGGTCTTGCGCCTTCATCAACTTCACCGCTTCGCGCGTCGCCAGAAACGCGGCGGTGAGGTTGACGGCCAGCACGTCGTTCCAGTACTCGAGCGACATCTCGTCGATCGGCTTGTGCGCGGTGACGCCGGCGTTGTTCACCAGCACGTCGAGCCGCCCGTAGGTTTGCTTGACGCCGGCGAAGAGCGCTAGCACGTCGCTCTCGCGGCGCACGTCGCCCGGCACCGCGAGCGCGGTGCCGCCGGCTTGCGTGACGGCGGCTGCGACGCGTTCGAGTTCGGCGATGCGCCGGCCGCCGAGCACGACCGTCGCGCCCTCGGCCCCGAACGCGGTGGCGATCCCTTCCCCGATCCCGCTGCTGGCACCGGTGACGATCGCCACGCGGCCGGTCATGGTCGCCGCCATCGTGCGGAGCCGCGCTTAGACGAGAACGGGTTCGTTCGCGCGCTGCCGCTCGAGCGCGTGGGCGGCCCACACGCGTTTGAGTTCCGGCGCGAACGGCGAGAAGCCGGCCTGCGTGCGGCGCAGCTGGCTCGCGAAGCCGTCGGTGTAGTGCGCTTTGTTGCGCTCGAGCTGGAAGCGCAGCACGTCGTTTTTCACCGGATCGCGAAACACGTTGAGCGGATCCTCGCCGCGCGCAACCTTGGCCATCTCGCGCTGCAAGATCTTGCGGAAGAGGATCACGCCGCTGTCGGTCGTGCCCAACTTCTCGAGCTGGCGCTGCGCGATCGGCCCTTGGGTGATCCAAGCCATGATGTCTTGCGCGTCGACGACGTTGAGCCGGTACTCACCCTGCTCGTCGCGATACGGAAAGTCGTAGAGCGGAATGCGCTCGAGCAACGTCTGCGGCACGATTACGTCGGTCGGCGGCTCGTAGGCGATGTACCAGTAGTGCATCGTGTTCTCGTCGTCGACCGGCACGCGCATCTGATAGGCATGGAACTTCCAGACGTTGCCGCCGCCGCTGCCGACCGCAAGGATGTTCGGAAAGAGCACCGGGTGCCCGACGCGCCAATCGTCCGAATCTTCCGACGCGCCCTCCAGCAGGCGGCGTTTGTAGATGCCGTATTCGAACTCGGCGAACGCGATCTTCAAGTGCTTGCGCGAGATCTGATATTTCGTCCCGGCGAAGCCGGTCTGTTCTTCGACGAACTCTTGCAGTTTGCCGTGCAGCCATTCGGTGTGCACGGGATCGAGCGAGTTCTCCATCACCTGCAGCCAGTTGCAGGGAACCATCGCCTGGCCGATGTGCCGGATCGCGCCGTCGACGACGAAGCCTTCCCAGCGCGGCAGCAGCGGCGCCGGCTGCGGGCCGAGGTACGCGAAGATCATGCCGCCCAGCGCTTGCACGGAATAACCGGCGGTGCTCACGCGATCTTTGAAGGTGCTGCCGTCCGGTTCGTTCGGCTGATCGGTGCAGCTGCCGCTGGCATCGAATTTCCACCCGTGGTAGGGGCAGCGCAAGCCGTCGGCTTCCGGGATGCCGTAGTAGAGCGACGCGCGCCGGTGCGGGCAGAACTCCGCCACCAGACCCAGCGTTCCGCTGCGATCCCGGAACAGCACCAGGTCTTCACCCAGCAGCCGGACGCGTTTGGTGTAGCGGTCCTGCAGTTCCTCGACCGCGGCGATCGGATGCCAGTACCGGCGCTGGAGCTCGCCCATCGGCGTGCCCCGCCCGACACGCGTCAGTTGCTCGTTTTCCTGCGCAGTCAGCATGCATGAAGGCTTCGCCGGTCGCGCGAAATCCCCTCAGATGACGCTCGGCTCGATCCCACGCTGGTTCGCCGCGTGCGCATTGTGCGCAGCGCTCGCTCCCGTCTCCGGCGGCGCTCAGCAACCCGACCATTTGCGCTTGGGTACCGCTCCGGTCGAGGTCGGCGCGCTGGGCTATTACGCCGCCGACGAGGGCTTCTTCAAGAAGGCCGGCCTCGACGTCGAACTCGTCGCGGCCGCGAACGGGCCCGCCATCGCGGCGGCCGTCGCCTCCGGCACGCTCGACCTCGGATCGGGCAACGCGCTCTCGATCGCGCAGGCGCACGACCGCGGGCTGAACTTCGTGTACGTCGCGCCGGCCGGCGCCTACGATAGCGCCTCGCCGACCGCCGCGTGCGTCACCGGAAAAAACTCGCCGGTCCACACGGCCAAGGATCTCACCGGCAAGACGATCGCGGTCGCCACGCTCGGCAGCTTGGGCGAAATCGCGTTCCGCGCGTGGCTCGATCAGAACGGCGTCGACCTGACGACCGTGAAATTCGTCGAGATGCCGTACAGCGCGATGGACACCGCGATCGTCGCGGGCCGGGTCGACGCGGCCGCGATGGAAGAACCGGCGCTCGACAAGCTGCTGGCCTCGGACGGACGCCTGCTCTCGCGCTGCTACGATGCGATCGCCAAGGATTTTTCCGAGGGCGGCTACTTCGCCACGGCCGACTTCGTCAAGACGCACCTCGATCTCGTGCGCCGTTTCGCGACCGTGATCAACCAAACGGCACGCTGGGCGAACGCGAATCAGAGCACCACCGCCGCGATTCTCGCGAAATACGCCGGCATCTCGCCGGCCGACCTCGTGCACCGCGTGCACTATCACGACAAACTCGATCCCGCGAAGATCCAGCCGCTGATCAACGCCGCGGCCAAATACGGGACGCTCAAGGCCCCCTTCCCGGCTTCGGAGATCATCGCCGGGGGTCTATGAAATGACGCGTTTGTTCGCGCTGTTCGCCGTGCTGGCCGCGCTCGGCACGGCCCCGAACGCCGGCACCGCGCCGGTCGGCACGAGCGCACCGCCGTTGCACGGCACGCTGCTCAGCGGCAAGCCGCTGCTGCCGGGGGCGACGGCCGGGAGAGTCACGGTGCTGAATTTCTGGGCCACGTGGTGCCCGCCGTGCCGCGCCGAGACGCCCGACATGAACGCCGCCTACGGGAAGCTGCACGCCTCCGACGTCACCTTCCTCGGCATCGACACGACCGAGACCGCGCCGATCGTCAAGACGTTCCTCTCGGCCAAGGGCGTGCCGTATCCGACCGCGCTGGCCGGCCCCGACGTCTACAACGCGTACGGTATCGCATACATTCCGACCACGGTCGTGCTCGACGCGCACGGCATCGTGCGCGCGCGCTGGATCGGCGAGATGCAGCCGGCGCGACTGGCCGCCTACATCGCGGCGGCGCGCGCCGGCCGCAACGCGGTCTTCGCATCGCGGCAGCAAACGCAAATCGACGCCTCGCTCGATCCCGCGCGCTACGCGTTCAACGGCACGCCGGCGCAGCGCACGGCCGCGCTCGCGGCGATGAAGCGCGCGATCGCGCACGCCGAGTCGCTGGCCGACCGCGATCAAGCCGACGTCGACTACGAACGCACGCAACGCGAGGAAGGCTTGCTCCGCATCGCCGCCGGCGGCGCGCAACGCAACGCCGCGAAAACGCCGGCCGCCCGCGCGGCGGGGCTGGCGCTCGTGGCCGAGGGTGAAGGCGCGCTCAACCGCTGGTCGGATGCGGCGCAAACCGATCGCGCGGCGCTCGCGCTCACGCCCGACGATCCGGCGCTCGTGCAGGGGCTCGAACACGCGTATTACCGGCTGCACGATTATCCGGCGATGATCGCGCAAGCGCGGCGCTACACCGTGCTGCGGCCGGCCGACGGCGACGGCTGGTCGGATTTGGGCCTCGCCTATCAGCGCACGCGTCAGTTCGCGGCCGCGACCCCGGCCTACGTGCGTTCGCTCGCACTGTTGCGCGCCGCGGCGGCGAAGAAGCCGACGCAAGACAACATCGCCGACGTCGCCGACACGTCGCTCGATCTGGCCGACGTCTACGTCTCGCTCGGCGATGCCGCGCGGACGCGCGCGACGTTCGCGCAAGCGAACGCGTACGGCGATCGCCTCAGCCCGAAGGGCGAGTACGCCAACCTGAAGCGCAACGTGAAGGAACGCACGCAGGAAGGGCTGATCGCCGTCGCGCTCGCGGGCGGCAGCGGCAAACCGGTGCTCTCGGTCGCGCCGTGGACCGGCCCCGATCTGCCCGGCAGCCTGGCCTCGACGCTGAAATATCGCTTGATCGTCGCGGCTTCGAGCGACTCGCCGGTGACGTTGCACGCGTCCGGTTTGCGTCGCGATTGGGTGGCCTCGTTCTGCGCCGACGGGTTGTGCTCGCCGGAGCAGGTCTCGTTCCACACGCCGCCCAGCGGGGTGAAGACGTACGAGTTCCAACTCGTGCCGCCGGCTCCGGGCGCGCGTCCCGGAATCGTGACGATCAGCGCCGCCGGCGGTTCGACCGTCACCGTTCCCACCACGCATTGAGGCAGCGCGCCTTCGGCGCGGGCGCGCTGCTGCTGGCGCTGGCGTTCGCGTCGTGGGGCGGCGTGCGCGCCGATGACGCCACGCCCGGCAACGTCGTCACCCATCACGTCGTGCGGCTCGCCGGCGGCACGGAACTCGCCTATACGGCAACGGCCGGATTCCTGACGCTGCGCGACGACCACAACGAACCGGCGGCCAACATTTCTTACGTGGCCTACACGACCGGCGACCGCACGCGTCCGGTAACGTTCTTGTACAACGGCGGCCCGGGCTCGGCGTCGCTGTGGTTGCAGATCGGCGGCTTCGGTCCGCGCCGCATCGTCACCGCGAACCTGAGCTCCGTGAAACCGGCGGACGCCCGGCTCGTCGACAACGACGCGACGCTGTTGACGATCAGCGACCTCGTCTTCATCGATCCGGTCGGCACCGGCTACAGCACGGCGACCGGCAAAGCTTCCGACAAAGACTTTTGGGGCGTCGACGAAGACATCCGCGCGTTCAGCCAGATCATTCGGCGCTGGGTCGCGGCGAACGATCGCGCCGCCAGTCCGAAGTTCTTGCTCGGCGAAAGCTACGGCACGTTCCGCAGCGCCGGTCTGGTCGATCAGTTGCAGAAGGACGGCATGACCATCGACGGCGTGATCCTGATGTCGTCGCTGCTCGATTACGCCGACGATTTCGCCAACCCGGGAGACGAGAACGTTCCGGACGCGTTCGCGATTCCGTCGGAAGCCGCGGTCGCGTGGTACCACAAGAAGGTTCCCGATCCGCCCGCCGATCTGCAGACGTTCGTCGACGAAGCCCGCGCCTTCGCGAGCGACGAGTATTTGCCGGCGATCATGCGGCCCGATCCGCCGGACACGCAAACGCTCGCGCACCTCGCCGGCCGGCTGCACGCGTTCATCGGCCTCGACGCCGACGACCTCATGCGCGCGAACCTGCGCATCTCGACCGGGCGTTTCCAGACGGAGCTGCTGCGCGCCGACGGCGAGATCACCGGCCGCTACGACGGCCGAGTCGCCGCCACGGTGGCGGGGCGCAACGCCGGCCGGGGTCCCGTCGACCCGTCGTACGACGCCGTCGCGCCGGCGTTCATCAGCGCGTTCACCGCCTACGCCGCCTCGGAACTGCACTGGCGCACCGGCCGCCCGTACCGGGCGCTTCCGGCGGACGTGGTCGACAACTGGAATTTTCGCCGCCGCGGCTTCCTCGGGCGCGTGCTTGCGCCGACCGTGATCCCCGACCTGCGCGAAGCGATGCACGCGAACCCCAAGCTGCGCGTGTTCGCCGCCGACGGTCTGTTCGATCTCGCGACGCCGTTCTACGCCACCGAATACCAACTGGCCGAGGTCGGGCTCGACCCGGATGTGCGCGCGCGGATCACCGAAGCCGAGTACCCGGCCGGGCACATGATCTATCTGAGCGACGACGCGCTGCACGCGCTGCGCGCCGACTTGGGCCGTTTTTATGCCACGGCCGTCACAGGCCGCTAGCCAGGCGAAGGGTTTGGGTCACCCGAACCTTCGGCCGGTGAGGTTCCGCGTCGCCGCGCTCGCGCTCGCCCTCGGCTCCCTCCTCGGCTGCAGCCAAGAGGGCTTTTTGCCTGGCGGCCCGCATGCGCTGCCGCCCGGCCAACTGAGCGCGCTGGTCGAGGGCAGCGCGCGCACCTACGGCGTGAAGCCGGGTCTCGTGTACGCGGTCATCGATGCCGAGTCGCGCGGCGACCCGGCCGCGATCAGCCGCGCCGGCGCGATGGGCCTGATGCAGCTCATGCCGGATACGAGTTCCGAATACGGCGTGACCAACCCGTTCGACCCGCAAGCGAACGTCAGCGGCGGCGTGCATTACCTGCACGACCTGCTGCGGCGCTATCACGGGAACGTCCCGGACGCGCTGGCCGCCTACAATGCCGGGCCCGCACTCGTCGACGCCGTTGGGGGCGTGCCGGCCATCCCCGAAACGCGCTCGTACGTGGCGCGCATCACCGCCGCCCTGCGCTAATGGCGGTCGCTCCGAGTCTCGATCGCGGCGCGTTCGCCCGAAGCTTGCGCCCGCGGCTGCGCCTGCCGATTCTCGACGCGTACATCATGCGCGAGATCGCCGGGCCGTTCGCCTTCGGGCTCGGCGCCGTCTACGTGTTCTGGTTCGCGAACATCTTCGTCCTGGCCGCCGACTACTTGATCAACAAGGGCGCGCCGGTGTTTCTGATCCTGCGCTTCCTGATCGCGCGTATGCCGCAAGCGACGCCGATGGCGTTTCCGTTCGCCTGCTTGTTCGGCACGCTGCTGGCGTTCGGCCGGTTGGCTTCCGACAACGAGATCTCGGCACTGCGCACCTCGGGCGTGTCGTTCCTGCGCATCTGCCGCACGCCGCTCCTGCTCGGCTTCGCGATGTTCCTGATCTCGTTCGGGATCAACGAGAAGATCGCGCCCGGTGCGGTCGACGTCTCGACGCGCACGTTCTACCAGATCATCTATCGCACGGCCACGCTGCCGATCGAGCCGCACATCTTCCGGACCGATCCCGCCACCGGCAAGACGTTCTACATCGACTCCGTCGCACCCGACGGCAAGACGATGAACAACGTCATGATCTTCGAGCAAGGCAAAGGCACGCCGTTCCTCGACGTGACCACCGCCCGCACGGCCGTAATCGAGAATGGTCTCATCGTCTTACAAGGCGCAATCCAGACTCGCGTGTTACCCAATGGGACAGTGCAGGCGTTGACCATTGCGGCTCGCGACATCAGCGTTCCGCTGCCGCTCGGCGACAGCGGCCAGAACTTTCTGAGTCAAGCGTACAACGATCCGTACGCGATGGACGCCAAGCGTCTGGGCGATGAGATCGCGTTCCGCAAGCTGACCGGGACGGGCGGCGCCGACTTGGCCGGGCTCGAGATCACCCTGGCCCAAAAATACGCGCTGCCGTTCGCCTCGTTCATCGCGGTCGTCATCGCGCTGCCGCTGGCCGTCCGCTACGGCAAGAAAGGACGCACGCTCGGCATCGCGCTGTCGGTGGTCGTGCTCTTCATCTACTACATCCTCGGCGCGGTCGGCGCGGCGTTCGGCAAGAACGGCGCGCTCACGCCGTGGATCGCCGTCTGGCTCCCCAACTTCATCGTGGCGGGCGGCGGCGGGTATCTCATCCTCAAAGAAGACCGCTAATGCGTGCGCTCCTCGCCGTCGCGATCGCCCTGGCGCTGATCGCGGGGAACGTTGCGCCGGTGCAAGCATCCGACCCGTCGATTACCACCAGCGCCGGGCAAGCGCGCGCGCTGGCGATGCTCGACACGCCGTGTCTGCCGCTGCCGAAAGCGGTCGCGCAAGCGCAGGGCGCGGCGACGGACGACGAGACCGGCGCCGAGGCATCGCCTTCGCCGTCGGCCTCGGCCTCGCCCGAGCCGTCCCTCAGCCCCGGCGCTCCGGTCCCGCGGCCGATCATCCCCAACGGCCCGGGCATCCTGGTGCCGCCGCCGCTGCCGAGCACGACGCCCGCCGTCACCCCGCCGCCGTTGCCGACCGCCACCCCCACCGCGGCGCCGCCGTCAGGCCCGGTCTACCTCGTACCGGCGACACCGCCGACCGCATCGCCGACGCCGGCGCCGCCGCCGACGGCCGGACCGATCGTCCCGGGCGTGCGCGCCACGGCCACGCCGACCGCCGCACCCTCACCGGCCGAGACCCTGGGGCCCAACGACTACGCGGTGCTGGGCGACGAGCTCACCGGCAGCCGCACGTCCGGTCAGCCGTGGGATCTCGACGGCCACGTCAACATCATCTACCAGGACGGCATCCTGGTCGGCGACCACGCGCACTACGACGGCCAACGCTACATCGACGTCACCGGCAACACGTACATCCGGAACCGCGCGGGCGACTCGACGCTCACCGCCGATTCGATTCGCTTCGACACGATCACCCAGCACTCGCTGTTGATCGACGGCCGCGGCGTCACGACGCAAGGGGTCGACCGCGGCCGCCTGCACTTCAACGCGCAATATCTCGAGATGCGTCCGGACGGCTTCACGCACGGCACGCACGCGTCGATCACGACCTGCGAAAACCCGCACGGCGGCTATCACCTCGAAGCGAAGACGCTCGACATCACGCCGGGCGACCGCGCGATCGCGCGCAGCGTCACGGTCTTCCTCGGGCCGCTGGCGGTGTTCTTCCTGCCGCTGATGATCATCCCGTTGCGTCACGAGCAGATTCCCGGCGTGCGCAAAACCGGCTTCGTGCCGCTGATCGGCTATTCGGCCGCCGAAGGGTTCTACATCAAGGCGCGGATCGGGTTCGGCACCAGCAACCAGTACTACGGCTACTACCGTGTCGAGTACTACTCGAAGATCGGCTACGGCTTGGGCTACGTCGCGTCGTTCCGGCGCAAGGACGGGAAGCGGTCGATCGACGTCGACGCGTTCCGGCTGCACAACAGCTTCGACGGCTCCGACCAGTGGAACGTCGACTTCAAAGACCAAGAGGTGATCTCGCCGGCCCTCAAAGGCACGGCGAGCTACACCTATCAGGCCGACTACGGCCCCTTGATCGCGCTGCCGCCGAATTCGTCGTTGGCCCTGGGTTTGACGAAAGCCAGCGGTAAGGACAGCGAGAACTACAGCTATTCGCAGCAGTCGACCGGCAGCCAGAGCACGACCGACAACTACGGCCTCAGCGACAACTACGCGTTCTCATCGAAGCTGACCAACGCGTTCACCTCGTCGTACACCGACAACAAGAACGCGTTCTCGGGCGTGACGACGGACACCAGCACCCTGCACTTCAACGACGACCTGCACCTCACCGGGAATACCGTCGACTACGACCTCACGGTCGACCGTTACGACGCGGCGACGCCGAGCGGTTTCGACAAGCTGCCCGAACTGCTGATCCGCCCGCACGCCGCGCTCTTCAAGAACCTGCTGGGCGGCATTCCGAACAGCGCGACGTTCACGATCGGCGAGTACAGCGATCCGGTCGCCGCGCTGGCGACTCAACGGGCCGAAGCGCAGTTCAACTTCGGCCCGGCGCTCTACCACTTGCCGATCGGCGATTTCAGCTCGTCGCTCAATATCCGCCAGGACGCCTACGGCACCGGCGACATGAAGGCGCAGGTCGAGCAGCTGGACACGCTGACCACGCCGATCGGCAACCACTTCGACAACATCCTCAGCTACACGAACCAGCACGTCAACGGCCTGGGCAACGAGCCGTTCACGTTCGACACGATCGGCGGCGCGCAAAAGAACCTGCAGGAAGTGTTCAAGATGTACAACGGCGACGTGTACGCGTTCTCGCTGCAGACCGGAACGTCGTTCAACATGATGGCGCAACCCGTGGCCTACCAATTGCTGATGCGGCCGTCGCCGCTATCCTCTCTGAGCTTGAGCGGTAACTTCACGCCCGGCTCGGGCAACGGCTTCGATCGCACGGACGTGCAGATCGTCACGCCGATCGGTCGCACGTCGGACATCCAGTTCGCGACCTACGTCGACTGGAAGAACCACATGCGCCTGGAGAGCAAGAACATCTACCTGCGCGAGGTCATCGGCGACTGTTACGAGGTGCGCATCTCGTACAACCAGGATCTCAAGACGGTCGCCGTGACGCTCGACATCCTGGCCTTCCCCTCGCAAGGACTCAATTTCGGACTGGGTTCGCAGAACAGTACCGTGGTACCGCAATCCTTCGCCACGAGCCAGTTTTTCGGCTCGTGACACACAAAGTGGGTATAATTCGATCATGAAAACGATGACGCAACCTTGCGAATACGCGCTGTGCAACTGCACGGTCACCGGGCTGACCGAAGGCGGCGCGGCCTACTGTTCGGATATCTGCCGCGAGCGCGACACGCAAGACGAGGAAATGGAGAACGGCTGCGAGTGCGGGCACTCGCCGTGCGACGATTCCTAGGGCTGGTTGATCACCTCGGCGGCGATGATCTGGGCGTTGATGTTCGCTACCTGGGTGTACCCGGCCGGCTTGGTGGAGACGACATCGAACGGGAGCAGCGTGTTGACGACGAACGAGTTGAACGTCGTGTCGTTGATGCCGTTGAACGCGATGCCGTCGATCGGGTTGTTGGCGGCATCGGTCGAGAACAGGTTGATCGCCCACAACGATGAGATCCCCGAGGCCAGAGTCGGATAGGCGGTCGGTCCGGGGGTCGGCGTCAGCGACGGTGAGGGACTGGTCGTCGTCAGCGGCGTGAGCAGCGTACGGTTGAAGGTGAACGTGAACTCGTTCCCGGTTCCCGAGCTGTTCGGGTTGAGCGTGCCGAGTTGCGGGTTCACCTGGAGCGCAACGGTTTGGAAGCCGCCCGAAGCGATCGGAATGACCTGCAGCAGACCGAAGGAAGCGCCTCCGACCTGCGTTCCGCCGAACACGAGGATGAACGAAAAGTTCACGAACGCCGTGTTCAAGCTATTGGCGTACGGCGTCACGCCGTTGCCGTTGGTGTTGAACACGACGAGATAGCGCAGGTTGGTGAAATCTAAGGTTCCGAGGACGCGGTAGCGAATGAGCATGTCACCCGAGGGCACCAGCCCCGCCGTCGCCGACTTGGGAACCGTGACGATTCTCCCGCAGGCAGCAGCCGCCATCGACATCGTAAGTACCGCAAAGCCCGCCCGTCGCATTTCGTTTTCATCTCCTACGGCGCTCGCCGCCGTTGCTTCGGCGTTTTGCGCGTTCGCGCTGCACCTCGCCTTCCCACGTACGGGCGCTTGGTGGATCATTCCGTTTGCCTTGGCGCTCATGTTCCGAATCTGGGCTGGGCTGCCGCTGTGGAGTGCCGCCCTGAACGGCTACCTGAGCGGGCTCGTCTTCTTCACGCTCTCGTTTTCGTGGTTCGGCGAAACCGCGGCCGCACTGGTCGGTCCGCTCGGTTTCGTGATCGACCTCGGTCCGGCGCTCGGCGAAGCATTGGCCTTCGCGTTTGCGGCGCTGGTTGCGTCGCTGGCCGCGCGCCGCTGTTCTCCGGCGCTCGCGCCGCTGGTGACCGCGGCCGCGTTCACGGCCGCCGAGTGGATGCGCTCGTCGGGGATCGTCGGCGTTCCGTTCGGACAACTTGGGCTGCCGCTGATCGACAGCCCGCTGCGCCCGCTCGCCGCGTTCGTGGGCGGGTACGGCCTCACGTTCGTCGTGGCCGCCGTCGCTGCGTATCTCGGCGCGGCCGCGACCGCTCCGCGGTTGCGTCCGTTTGCGGCCGGCGCCGTCGTCGCCGCGCTCGCGCTGACCGGCGCCGCCTGGTGGGCGTGGCCGGCGCGCACGCCGGCACCGCCGGCGACGCGCATCGCAGCGATCCAAGGTGATATCCCGCAACAGATCAAGGCCACCGATGCGGCCCGCCTCTTGGCGGCGCAGCGCTACGCGGCGATGACGCTCGCGGTCGCCGCGCAACATCCGGCGTTCGTGGTGTGGCCCGAAACGGTAATCCTCACCGACATGACGCGCGACACCGCCGCGCGCGCGGCGTTCGGCGCGCTGGCGCGACGCATTCGCACGCCGATCTTCGTCGGCACGATCGTCAGCGACGCGCTGGGGCGCCTCTACAACGCATCGGTGATCTTCGACCGCAACGGCAACGTCGAAGCGACGGTTGAAAAGCGTCAGCTCGTGCCGTTCGCCGAGTTCTTGCCCGCGCCGGATTGGCTGCGCGCGATCCCGGCCGTGAACGAGATCGGCAACTTCACTCAAGGTCACGGCCCGCAGATCGATCCGCTCACGCACGCCGGCGTGCTGATTTGCTGGGAGTCGGTCTTCGGCGACATCGCGATCGAAGCCGCGCGTGCCGGCGCGACGTTCTTCACGGTCTCAACCGACGACGCGTGGTTCGGCACCAGCGACGGGCCGGCGCAGCACGCGCAAGCAACGACCTTGCGCGCGGTGGAAACGGGGCGCTGGATCGTGCGTGCCGCGTCGACGGGCATCAGCGGGATCGTCGCTCCCGACGGAACGTGGCGCGCGCGCAGCGATCTCATGACGCAAACCACGATCGTCGGCGACATCGGCGCGCCGGTCGACACGTTCTACCTGCACGTCGGGCCGCAACCGGTCGGACTCGCCGCGTTGGCCTTCGTCGTCCTCGCCTTGATCCCGTGGCGGCGGCGAACGGCGTGAAACAGCTGCGCGTCGCCGGCGCGCTGGTCGCAGTGCTGCTGCTGGCCTGGATCGCTTGGCAAACGATCCATGCCGGCAGCGACATCCCCTCGCAGACCACGACGGCGCAAACGCAACTCGCCGGCGGCAGCGCGAACGACAAGCGGATCGACGGGAAATCGTGGTCGCTCGATTACGACAACGCGACGCTCTCGCCCGACGGTTCGCTGGCCGAGATCGACAACGTGCACGACGGCGTGATCCTGCGCGACGGCAAGCCGTACATGTACATGCGGGCCAAGC
>JBEKXE010000110.1:0-15612 GCA_049512335.1 Candidatus Lustribacter sp. | reverse complement strand
CACCGGCAACATATCAGGGCTTACGGCTAGCTCCAAAGGGGCGCGACGAGGGCTTCGTTATCATGAATCCAGGTGAAGATGTCCGAGAGCGCCTCGCGCGGTGACTTGGCCGGCGCCCAGCCCGTATCGTGCTGGACGCGAGCGTTGTCGGTGATGTAGATCTTGACGTCGAGCGGACGATTTTCGGCAATGCTAGTGATTTCGACGCGGTTGCCCGTGATTTCTTCACACAGGGCCGTCGTCTCGAGCAGCGACAGGCTTGACGCGAGGCCGCCCCCGACATTGTAGAGCCGGTGCGGCAGCGCATCGAAGCGGTCGAGCTGGGCCTGTAGCAGGTCGCCGAGATCGTCGATCGAGACGAAATCGCGCACTTGCTTGCCGCTGCCGCCGTACCCGATGTACTGCAGCGGGCGGCCGAAATAGTGCTTGCCCATCCACAGCGCGAACACGCCCTGGTCGACCTTCCCCATCTGCCAGGGGCCGGTGATCACGCCGCAGCGGTCGATGACGTACCGCAGCCCGTACATGTCGGCGTACTCCTCGATGATCAACTCGGAGCACAGCTTGGTCGCGCCGTACAGCGAGCGCGCGCCGGCCAGCGGAAAGTCCTCGGCGATCCCGGCCGCGCTCGCGCCTGCGAGCTTTTGGCCGTCCGCGAGCGTGAACCGAGTAGTGTCTTCGCGAACGGCGAGCGATTCGAGCGCCGCGATCGGGTACACGCGGCTGGTGGACAGGAAGACGATGTCGGCCTTCGTGCGGCGCGCGACCTCGAGGCAGTTGACGGTGCCGTTGAGGTTGTTGTCGATCAGGTAGGTGGGGCCCGCGTGGTAGCCGGCGAGCACCGACGGCTCGGCCGAGCATTCGAGGATCAGGTCGAACGCCGCGTCCGGGAAGGCGAGGTCGTCGGCATTGCGCACGTCGGCGTGCACGAAGTCGATGTCGTGCGCGGCGAGGCGGGGGAGATTCAGCTCGGAGCCGCGGCGCGTGAGGTTATCGGCCGCTACGATGCGCGCATCGGGATAGCGCCGGCGCATGCGCAACGCGAGGTTCGACCCGACGAAGCCTGCACCACCGGTGACCAAAATGCACGAATACACGATACGATGGGGTTAGGAGAGATACGACACTGCTCCCGCCGTCGCTGTCGCTCCGCAGGCCGCCCCCCGCTGTCACCCCGAGCGTTGTCGAGGGGTGCGCCACTATCTTCGCCCAACGCGCTCGTGCCCTGCGGTAACCGCTGAACGCTCGCGGTGGGGCATTGCCTGCTCCTGCGGTGGAACGATTGCGGCGCATCCCTCGACAACGCTCGGGATGACAGGGGGGACGTTTGCGCTCGTTTGCGCTATAAGGAGCGGCGTTCGGCCATGAGCTGCTTTAGGCGTCGGGGGTCGGGGTAGAGCTTTGTTGGGTCGGTGAGGCCGGCGTGGAGCGTGGCGGAGAATTGGTGCATTTGCTTTAGGCCTTTGTCGTCGTCCGACGCGATGACGAATACGAAGACGGCTGCGAGCGCGAGCAGTGATGCGCGGAGGCGCGCGGTGTGCGGGCGGGGTAAGTGGGCGATCGTTCCGGCGATGAGGCCGATGAGCGCAACCCAGCCGAGAACGCTCACCGTCACGTAGCGTTGCTCGAGGGCTTGGTCTAGGCCGAATGCGCCGCGGCCGACGGCAGTGCCCGCGGCGCAGAGCAGCGGGAATACGGATAGCGCGTACCATGGCGCGTTGCGGATGAGTCGGCGAATGCGCTGAGCGGATTGCATGTCGGCGCAGAATGCCCAGGCCAAGGCGACGATCAGCGCAAGGCCGGCGACGGCGCTGAGGATCATTCCACGGCCGCCGAGGGCTGGTGCGCCGAGATACGTTAGCGCATAGAGTACGATGCCGAGCGAATCCGTCGCGATGTTCGAGTGGCCTACGGCAACTTTTATGAGGCCGTGCTGGTAGATCGCGTATTCTACGATCGCGAGGAGTAGCCAGAGGGCGAGTGTTGCGGCTGTCCTTCGACTGCGCTTCGCTCCGCTCAGGATGACAGGGGGGGACGTGTGTTGCGCAACAACGGGGTTGGCGTGCGCAGCGACCGCGAAGGCGGGAGCAGTGCTTATCCCCCCTTCTCCTATTACATCAGGCGCCGGCGTGCGCAGTGAGCGCGAAGGCGCGAAGTGTCGTATTCCTCCCCCCGTCAAAACAATCGCGACGGCACCGACGGCCCAGGCTAGGATGCCTTGCGCGGATGAATAGGTCGCGAGCGTGGCGGCGATGATTGCGAGCAGAACGTGCCACCAGCGGCGGTTGGGGCGGGCGAGTAGCCAGGCAACGACGATCGCGGCGGCGTCGCAGATGAACCATGCCATTTGGAAGCCCCACAGAAAATTCTCCGCCTGGCCTAGTTCGTACAGCATGAGCGAACCGGCGGCGGCGGCGAGCCAGCCGGCGGTGCCGTGAGCGGAACGGCGCATCAGGATCACGATGATGATCTGTGAGCACACCAGCACGGCGAGCGAAACGAACTGCTCGCGGATCGGGTGCCAGCCGCCGAGGCGCGCGAGACCGAGCATGATGAGGTTCGGGATCAGGATGCGATGTTCGTTGTGCTGCGCCCACAGCTGCGAGAAGTGCAGCGTGCCGTGCTGCATCGCGTAGACCAGGTCGGTCCAGTCCCACTCGTCCCAGAACGGGATGTCCACCGACTCGCGCAGGACGAGCGCGCCGACCGCGAGCGGGAGCGCGACGATCAGGAGCTTAGCGAAAGGCCTCAATAATTGCAGCTTCGTGGCGGTCCTTCGACAAGCTCAGGATGACAGGGGGACGGCGCGGGCTGCGCGGCGTGTTTTGCGGCGGCCCATGCCGATGTAGTCGAGTCCGGCCGCCACGACCGCGTCGGGGTCGAACAGATTGCGGCCGTCGACGACCTTGTCGCCGCGCATCAGCTTGCGCACCATCACGAAGTCGATGTTCTTGTACTCGTTCCACTCCGTCGCCAGCAGCAGCGCATCCGCTTCGTGCAGCGCTTCGTACATCTGCTCGCAATAGACGATCCGCTCGCCCAATTTCGCGCGCACCGCGGGGCCGGCCACCGGATCGTGCGCGCGAATCGCCGCCCCGGCCGCCAGCAACCGCTCGATGATGTGCACCGCCGGCGCTTCGCGGACGTCGTCGGTGTTGGGCTTGAACGCCAAGCCCAACACGCCGACCGTCTTTCCGCGCGCATCGCCACCGACCGCCGCGACGATTTTCGCGAGCGTCCGGTCGATCTGCCGGCGGTTGACGGTCTCGACCGCGCGCAACAGTAAGGCTTCGTACTGCCGCCCGGCGGCGATCATCTCGAGCGCGCGCACGTCCTTGGGGAAGCACGAGCCGCCGAAGCCGATGCCGGGACTCATGAACTGCGTTCCGATGCGGTGATCGAGCCCAATCCCGCGGCCGACCGCCTTCACGTCGACGTCGACGAGGTCGCAGATGTTGGCGATCTCGTTCATGAACGAGATCTTCGTGGCCAAAAACGCGTTCGCGGCGTACTTGATCATCTCGCTCGTGCGCACGTCGGTGACCAGAATCGGGGCGTCGAGCGAGCGGTAGAGCTCGCGCATGAGCGCCTCGGCCTGGGCGCTGTTCGTGCCGATCACGATCCGGTCGGGCTGCATGAAGTCGGCGACCGCCGAGCCTTCACGCAAGAACTCCGGGTTGCTGACGACGTCGATGCGGTGGTGTTCGGACGAATTCTCGGCGATGATCGACGCGATCAGGTCGCCCGTCTCGACCGGCACGGTCGATTTGGAGATCACGGTCTTGGGCCCGTTGAGGGCCTGGCCGATCGCCGCGGCAACCGCGCGCACCGCCGACAGATCGACCGCGCCGTCGTCGGCCATCGGCGTGTCGACCGCGATGAAGAGGACTTCGGAGTCACGGATCCCGGCGGCGACGTCGGTCGAAAAAAAGAGCCGCCCGGCATGCTGGTTGCGCACGATCATCTCGAGCAGCTGCGGCTCGTAGAACGGCGCCTGCCCGCCGCGCAGCGTTTCGATCTTCTGCCGGTTGTTGTCGAGACAGATGACCGTGTCGCCGAGTTCGGCGAAGCACGTGCCGGTGACGAGACCGACGTAGCCCGTGCCGATGACCGCGATGCGTTTCACACGGCCTCCGGTACCGGGCCGACGTCATCGCGCGCGGCCAGCACTTCGATCACCCCGATCGCCAACAGGATCGCCCAGAACACGCCGATTTTCGGGAAGAACCACAAGTAGTCGAAGATCTGGTGCAGCGCCAGCGCGATGTTGGCGGCGAACACGCCGATCAAAAGCGGCCGGCGCGAGAACGAGCGCGCGAAGGTCGCGAAGATCGTCCACAGCAGATACAACGTCGCGGCGAGACCGACCAAGCCCATCTCGCTGAGGGCTTGCAAGTAGAGGCTGTTGGCGTGCGTTTGAACTTCCGGATGACCCACCATGCCCAGATCGAATTCGAAGTTGCCCGCGCCGACGCCCACCCACGGTGACGAACGCCACAGATCGAGCGCCGCCGACCACAGGATCGCGCGCGTGCCCAAGTGGTCGGGCTGCGGGACCTCGGCGACGCTGAAGAACCGCGCTTCGATGCCGACGGCAAGACCGACGGCCACCAAGCTCGCAGCGACCACGGCCGCGCCGGCGGCAAAACTCAAACCGACGCGGCGCGTCGGGCGCGTCACGATCAGCACGACCACGCCGGCGGCCACGGCCGCGACGATCCCCGAACGCGACAGGGTCGCGACCTCGGCGACCGTGCACAGCGTCACGGTGCCGACCAGCCACGGATTGCGGTCGACGAGCATGCGCGCAAAGAGTACCGGCAACAACAGGTTCAGCCACGCGGCGAACTGGTTGGGGCCCTCGAGCGTCCCCGAGATGCGCGGGATGTTGTGGCCACCGATGATCACGCCCGACGCCGCTCCGAACAGCAGTTGGAAGCCGCCGGCAGCGACCTCGAAGAGTCCGATCCCGATCAGCGCCTGCCAAATCGGCCGGTCGTCCGGATCGGCGGCGAAACCGACGGCCACGGCCGCGAACGCCACCGCGTAGCCGAGCCATTTCACGAACTCGCGGGCCACCGCGTCGAGGTGCAGGGCGTGCAGGGCCGAGATGACGATCGCGGTGAGGATCGCGGCGAAGGCCAGCAGCAAGGCGCGCACGGGCTTCTCGCCCAGCACTTGCAGCGACGCCCGGCGCACGATCAACGCGATGACGAAACCGAGCAGCGCCGCCTTCGATACCGTGATCGACGTATCGTGGAAATAGCGGGCTTCCGCGAACGGCGCGCACACGATCAGGGCGCCGATGCCGAGCGAGGGGCGCCGGTACGCCAGAAAGCCCACGGCGGCGGCGATCGCCACATAGAACACGAGGTGCAGCGGGCCGAGCGCATAGTGTGGCGGCTCCCACACGGGCGGGTACACGTAGCCGGGCTGCCAGCGGATCATAACGGAGTAGGACGAAGATTGGACCCGTGTTGCGTTTCCCGCTGACCGTACTGATCGCCGCGCTGCTGACCGGCCTGGCGGCTGCTCAGTCGCAATACGTAGTCAGTCCGAAGGCCACCGATGAGACCAAAGCCGCGGTCGCCGCCGGCCGGCCGCCCGAGCACGGCTTTCCCGAAATTCACGGCGTCGAGTTCACCAGCTCGCCGCAGCTGCACCCCGGCACGAGCCTGCGAGCAATGGTCGAGACGTCGGAAAACGTCACCTACGTCGAGGGCCGCGTGAAGTACTGGAACGTTCCTTTCACGCAGGTTGCGCCCGGCCGGTTCCACATCAACTACAAGGTGCCGTTCTTGCCGCCCGCGGCGCTCGGCCATTGGGACCTCGAAGTGATCGCGCGCTCGATCGACGGCGTGGAAACCAAGCGGACGTTCTCCGTCAGCTACAACTACTTCTGAGCCGGGGGGAAAACGAGCGGCACAGCTCGCGCCGGAGCCTGTGCCGAGCCGCAGCGAGGTGCGCTCGCTACGCACGCGCACTTTCGCTGTCACCCCGAGCGTTGTCGAGGGGTGCGCCACTATCTTGGCCCAACGAGCCGCGCCCTGCGGTAACCGCTGAACGCTGCCGGTGTGGCGTTGCCGGCCTCCTGCGGTACAACGGTCATCGCGCATCCCTCGAGCTCGGGATGACATTGGGGAAACGTTCGCTCGAGAAGCCGAGCGCGAAGGCGCGAGGCGTGCGTTCCCAAGGCTCACGGGAGGGGGACCAGTTCGCGGGCTTTGCGGCGAAACAGGATGTCGATGGCGAGATCGAGCTCCTCGCTGTCCACGATGCGGGCCAGCGCGAGGAAGAGGAAGCCGCCGAAGATCAGATGCTCGATCAGGTTGGTCGAGCGCGCGACGAACGTCGGCTCGGGCGGCACGCGGTAGATCTGCACGACGGCGAGCGCGACGCCCATCGCGGCACTGCAGCTGAGCACCTTGAACGCAGAAACCAGAATGCCGCGCAGGTCGAACCCGCCGAGCAGGCGCCACACGACGGTCCCCAGCGCGGCCGTCTGCAGCGTCTGGCTGACCGCGTTCGCCAGCAGCAGGCCGCGCGCGCCGAGGCTCGGCAGCCAGTAGAGCGAGAGGAGCACGTTCACTACGACCGTCGCCACCGAGATCACGATCGTCGCGCGGACGGCGTTGCAGGCGAACAAATAGCGCGTGAGGATGATGTTGCCGGCGACCGCGACCAAACCGACCGCCGCGAACGGCAGTAACGACGTGCACAGCACGGTGTCGGCCGGCGTGAACGCGCCGCGCTCGAACAGCGTTTGCACGATCGGTCCGGCCAGCATGCACAAGCCGAGCACCGAGGGGATCGTCAGGAACAGCACGATCTTCAGGCCGGTTGCGATGCTGCGCCGCATCGCCGGACGGTTCTTGCTCGCGAACTGACCGGCGAAGACGGGGAAGATCACGGTTGCGATCGCCGCCACGAACACTTGCTGCGGGAAGCCGACCAGCTTGACCGCGTAGTTCATCCCGGCGATCGAACCGACGCTCAAGCCCGACGCGAAATAGCGATCGAAGAACAGCGCGACTTGTCCGGCCGCCGAGCCGACCGCGATCGGGCCCAGCACCATCAGCAAGCGCCGCAAGCCGGGATGTCCCCAGTCGACGACGATGCGGAAGCGGCGCAGCGCGAAGAACGCCGGCACTTGCACGAGCAGCTGCGCGAACGCGCCGGCGAGCGTGCCGAGCACCAGCGCGCCGATGCCGAGGCGGTGGAATCCGATGACGACGAACGCGATCGTCAGCAGGTTCGCGAACACGCCTTGCAGCGCCGTCGCCGCGAAGCGGTGATACGCGTTGAGGATCGCCGCGAGGATGCCGCTCAGGCTCGTCGCGATGATGCACGGCATGAGCCAGCGCGTCATGACGATCGCCTCGTCCAAACGATGGCCCTGGAAGCGGGCGATCCACGGCACGTACACCGGCGCCAGCCACGCTCCGAGCGCGGCCCCCACCACCAGCAGCACCGCGAGCACGATGATCAGCGTGCTCGCGAGTTGCCAGGCCTCCTCTTCGCGATCGCTGACGGAATATTCGGAGAAGATCGGCACCAGCGCGCTCACCAGCGCGCCGTTGAACACGCCGAACAGAATCGTCGGCACGACCGCCGCGGCGAGAAACGCGTCCATGTCGCCCGACGCGCCGAAGTAGCGCGCGTTGAGCACCTCGCGGCCGAAGCCGAGGATCATCGACGCCAAGGTCGCGGCCATGACGATCATGGTCGAGCGCGCGACCCGTTCCGACGAACGTTGCGCGCCGACGACGGTCAGCCGCGGTTGCATCGGGCCTCGCTACGCGCGGGGAACGCTAATGGGCACCGACTCCACGGATGACGGCCGGGATGGTTTGAGCGATGATCCCTAGATCGCCGAGCGGGGTCCACGAGTCGATGTACGCGTTATCCAGCGCCATCCACTGCTCGAACGACAGCTCGCAGCGGCCCGAAATCTGCCACAGGCAGGTCACGCCGGGCTTGACCGTCAGCCGCCGCATGGCGCGCTCGTCGTAGTGGGCGACTTCCTCCGGCAGCGGCGGGCGGGGCCCGACGATCGCCATGTCGCCCAGCAGGACGTTCACGAAGTTCGGCAGCTCGTCGATGCTGGTCCGGCGCAGGAAGGCGCCCAGCGGGTGGAGCCGCGGATCGCGCCGGAGCTTGAACACGGGGCCGTCGGCCTCGTTGAGGTGGCGGACCTCGTGGCGGCGCTCGTGGGCATCGCGGACCATGCTCCGCAGCTTGTACATCTTGAAGCGCCGGCCGCCGGCGCCGATCCGCTCCTGGCGGTAGAGCGGTCCCTCGCCGGTGACCAGCACGATGCCGGCCATGGCGGCCAGCGTGAGCGGCAGGGTCACCAGGAGGCCCACGCCGGCGACCAGGACGTCGGTGGCGCGTTTGGCGGGGTGGTACCAGCCCGGGACGCGGCGGGCAAGCTCGATCAGAAGGGTCGAGGTCCCTGCGGGACCGCCGAACCGGGTCTCGAGCGCGCTCACGTGCGGACCGCGCTCAGAATGGCGGCCATCCGCTCGCCGACCCGGCTCATGCCTTCGACCACGCCGATGTCCGTGCCGGCCGCCGTGCCGTACTCCAGGAACGGGACGTACTCGCGGGTGTGATCGGTCCCCGGAGCGGTCGGGTCGCAGCCATGATCCGCGGTGAACAACAGTCCATCTCCCGGGCGTATGCGCTCTAGGATCGCCGGGATCATTCCGTCCAGCCGCTCCAACGCGTCGGCGTAGCCCCGGACGTCCCGCCGGTGGCCGTACTTCGAATCGAAATCGTTGAGGTTCACGAAGACGAGCCCGTGATCGAGGGCGTCGGCGATTTCCAGGGCCTGCTGGACGCCCTCGGTATTGTCGGCGACGCGGACCGAGTCGAGGATCCCGTGGCCGCAATAGATATCGCAGATCTTGCCGACGGCGTGAATGGGAACGCCGCTCGCGGCGATGCGATCGAGAATCGAAGGCGGTGGATCAACGGCATAGTCACGCCGGTTGGCGGTCCGGGTGTACCCGCCGGGCGGGCCGGTAAACGGGCGCGCGATCACGCGATTCACTTCGTGCGGCGGGACCAGCATCGCGCGCGCCTTCTCGCACCAGTCGTACAACGTCGCCAGCGGCACCGTGTCCTCGTGCGCGGCGACCTGGAACACCGAATCGGCCGACGTGTACAGAATCGGCCGGCCCGTCCGCTGGTGCTCCTCGCCCAACTCGGCGATGATCTCGGTGCCCGACGCCGGGATGTTGCCGAGCGGCGGCTTGCCGACGATCGCCGTAAACGCGTCCACGACCTCGGACGGAAAGCCGTCGGGATAGGTCGGAAACGGCGTTTCCGTCACGATCCCAGCCATCTCCCAATGGCCCGTGATTGTGTCTTTGCCTCGTGACTTCTCGCGCAAACGTCCCACCGCGGCGGCCGGACGATCGACCGCAGCAACCCCACGTATCGTCGTGGTGCGACCCAACCCCAGCCGCTCGAAATTCGGCAAGCGCAGGCCGCCGACGCGTTCGGCCACGTTGCCGATCGTGTTCGCTTTCGGCGCATCGCCGAAACTCGCCGCATCGGGAAGTGCGCCGACGCCGGCAGAGTCCATGACGAAAGCGAGCACGCGCGGCATTGCCGGAACCTCGGTTCTGCCCTCGCAGGACCGTCCCTCCCCTTTGCGTGAACGCGCAGGACAGTCCTAATGCGATTTTTTCTTTTGTTCCTCGTCGTGGTTTGCGCGGCGCTGCTTACCCCTGAAGTCGCCGCCGCCGATTCGACGAAGAGCATCGAGCTGAAGGCAAACGTGGTCGACTTTTACAGCGACCGCTACGTCCTCACCGCCGACGGTCACGTGCGGGCGCAGTTGAGCGACGGAACCGTTGTGAGCGGCGACACCTTCTCGATGGATCTCAAGCTCAACCGGTTCCTGATCGCGGGCAACGTGCACGTCGACGGACCGCAGATCCACCAGGCCGGTGCCGCGTTCGCCGGCTATCCGGACATCGACCGCGACTACTTCATCACCGAGGGTCCGACGCCCGACCGGTGGACGTACTACGGCCTCGACTTCAGCGACTCGCACCCCGGGCGCCAGCAGCCCGGCGACGCGTTCTACTTTCCCGATCTCACCGGCCAGCGGCCGTACATCATCGCCGACGGCGCGACGATTTTTCTGAAGAACAACGTCGAGTTTCCGATCGGTTCGCGCATCAACGTGCTGGGCGCTTACGTGCCGACGCCGGGCTACGTCGTCAACTACTCATCGAATCCGAACTTCTACCAGAACGCGTTCTCGGGTGCGGTGTTCGACATCGGCATCCCGTTCCACGGCGCCGCGGACGCGATCTCGGCCGGCCACATCCGCTACGACCAGTACCGCGGGTTCTATACGGCCTTCGATCAGCACTTCGTGCACAACCTCGACTACGCGGTGCTCTCCGTCGACCCGCTCACGCAGAACCAGCGCCAGTACAACGCGATCCTCTACAAGCGCCTCTCACCGGATGTCGAGACGCGCTTGTTCTACCAGCTCTCCGCGCAGTCGCAGGGGCTCAACGAACCGAACAGCGCGGCCGATTATGCGAACTTCACGATCAACTCGAAGATCGGGCGCTACGCCGTCGGCCTGAACGCGGACCAGTACAACAACAGTTTGCTGGGCGGCGCGCTCGATCAGTTCAACGGTGCGTACCGGCAGGCCGGGCACCCGTTCGACATGGAGTTGAACGTCAACAGCTTCGAGGACGAGTTCCGGCTGTTCCGTTACCTCGGCGTTCCGCTCAAGTTCCAGTACCGCGCCGGTTACGGCTACAACTACGATTCGTACGGCCTGCCGACGCTCGGCGCCGGTAACGACACCATCCCCTCGACCTGGGGCGGCGTTCAGTACAACTCGATGTTCAACACCTATCTCGGCGCGACGCTCTACACGAACTCGGTCCGGCTCGCGAAGCTGGTGACGATCTCGGCGAAATCCGACGAGCTCGAAACCTGGTACACGATGCCGCACCACACGATCACCACGAACACCTCGGCGACCGTCGCCTACACGCCGCTCTCGACGAAGCGGCCGGCGTTTTTGCTGACGTACGGCGTACTCAACATCGGCGACTTTTGGGGGGCGGATCAGTTGAAGGCGTATATCCCGGCCGCGAACACGTTCGTGGGCCCGTACGGAACCTTCACCGGCCTGGCCGCCTTCGACGGCTTCGCAACGTCGCGCAGTTTGTCGGGGTCATTCGTCTACACGCCGACCCCGTACTTCGCCCTCAACCTGACCATGCAGCACTTCGACGTTACCCCGGCGCCGGTGCCGGGGCTGGGCGGACAGGCTCCTGACCAGTTCCTCGCCGACGTCCGGGTCCGTCTCAGCCGTAACATCCTCGTCGACGTTTCGCGCGGGTATTATTTCAACTTCGCGAACGAGACGTGGGCACCGCAATACCAGATACAGTTCTCGCCATGATCCGACTGCTTGCCGCGTTCATCCTCATGCTTGCGATTGCCGCCACCGCGGCAACGGCACAGCCTGCCGCGCCGATCGGCGTGCCGACGTCCGCGCCGGCCCCGACGCCGACGCCGAACCTCGTCACGTTCACGGGACAGCTGCTCGACTACCGCAACAACTTCGTCTACTTCACGACCGGCGATGCGTTCCCGGCGGTCGACGCGCCGCGCATCGTCGACGCGCTCACCGGTCAGCCGACGACGGTGCGGCCGCAGGCCAAGATGTTCGCGCAAGCGACGTTTGATGCGACCTCGAAGAAGATCATTCAACTGGCGATCACGACCCATCGCCTGCAATCCTCGGAGAGTCTCGGGGCGGCGAGCGCGTTCGTCGTGGTCGGCTCGACGCCGGCGCCCGCACCGGAGATCGCCGGCCAGAACGTCACCGGCAAGATGGTCGCGGTCGTATTCGAAGTGACCGTGCCGCCGACGACCAACTTCACCGACAGCATCTACATCTCGACCGACTCGAGCGACTGGAACCCGACGGCGATCAAACTCGACCGCGTCGACGCGTACAAGTATCGCGCGCTGCGCTACTTCGCGTCGGGTACGAAGTTCGCGTATCGCGTGACCCGCGGCACGTGGAACTCGGTCGAACGCGGCGAAGACAACCTCGACGAACCGCCGCACCAGTTCTTCGTGCGCGAGGTCGACGCGCTCGCGGCGCGCGTGACCGTGTACCACTGGTCCGACGAGCGCGGTCCACAACAGGGCGTGGGACCGCAGTCGCTCCCGACGCCGTTCAACCCGAGCCCGTTCGGCGGCGGACCCGGCGGCATCGCCGTCCCGCAAGTGCCGATTCCGCCGACCCCGCTGCCCGGGCACCAGTAAGTGCGCACGCGGGCGCTCGCCGGCGTGCTGGCGCTCGCAGCGCTCTGGCCGGCGGCGGCGGCCGCGAAGCCGTCCGCGGAGATCGCGGGCGGCAGCGTGCTCTTCTACAACGATTCGCTGGCGATCGTCGTGCGCAACGGCGTCACCATGCACCTCGCCGACGGCGCGGTCGTGACCGGCGCCGCGGCCTACGTCGACCTGCGTGGCGACCGCGCCGTGATCGCCGGCGACGCGCGCATCGCGCGCGGCACGGCGACGCTGCAGGCCGACGCGCTGGCCTTCGATCTGCGGGAACGCAAGATCGACGTCCTACGCACCGACACGGGGATTGCGGCGACCGGCCCCACGCTCGCGCAACCGCAGCCGGCGCCGAACGACGGCGCTGCGTTCGTGTTTCCCGAGCTCGCCGATAACAAAGCGTACATCCGAGCGCGGCGGGCGGAGATCGTCTCGCGCACGAGCGTGCGCTTCCGGCCGGCGGCGTTTCCCACGTCGACGGCGGCGCCGCCGGTGCCGATGTATCTCTACACGTTCGCGGCCGGCAACGGCTACGCCGCGACCGCGTTGTCGTCGGCCGCGTTCGATCAACCGTACGGGTTGTTCTCGACGCCCAACGCGCTGACCGCGCTGCACCTGCGGTACATCGACGGCACCGGTCTCTCGCTCGGCATCGAGCAGAACATCCTCGACAACAACGACGGCTTTCTGGCCGGGGCGCTCGACGTGCCGGTGCACGCCGCGATCGACGACGGCCTCAACGGATACCGCCGGCTTGGTGAGGACGGCACGGTCTCGCTCGGCGCGTCGACCGACGACGGCTTCCATCAAGCCACGCTCGGCTTCACCCAAGCGATCGGAACGCTGGTGAGCCGGCTGAACTACGGCATCACCAACACCGGTGCGTCGAGCGCGCTGCTCTCGTTGCGCACGCGCGATCAACGGCTCTTCGGCGGCTTCACCTGGCACACGAGCGTGAACTACGGTTTGCTCGCGCAGGACGGCGGGGTGTACGCGCCGGCGCCGAGCCCGGCGCAGATACAGACCGTGTGGCAGAAGGGGATCGACGTGTTCGTCGCCTCGCCGGTGGTGAACGGGCCGCTGCGCACGACCCTCTCGGCCACGGTCGACGGCTCGCGCACCGCGTACTCCTACCCGCACACGTTCAACGCCCTCGAGACCGACATCACCGGCTCGCGCCGCTTGAGCCGCACGCTGACGCTCTTCTTCGGCTACGACGCGCGCTGGTCGGCGGACATCTTCCCCAACGCGCAGGCGATCTTCTATCCGCCGACGCCGGCGGATCCGGCCTATGCGGGGTACGGCACGGCGCGTCTCGCAAACGTCGACGTGCAGTACGTGCAAGGTCCGTACACCTCGGTGCGGCTCTCCTACCGCAAAGCCGACGACTTTCCGCAGGTGAACTTCATCGCCGGCCGGCCGCCGAACGAAGTCCGCGCCGACCTGCGGTTGCGGCTGTTCCCCAACATCGGCTTCAGCTTCGGCCGCTCGTACGATTTCGGTTGGAACGGGTCGCGCTGGGTTCCCGGCTGGAACTTCTCGGTGTTCCAATGATCGTCGCCGCTGCGCTCGCCGCCGCGCTGAGCTTCCGCGTCATGCCGCTGGCTTGCACCACGAGCGGTCTGGCGATTTCGGGCGGCGGCGTGCTGCGCATCTCACCGCAAGGCTCGTGTGCCGGCGTCGTGCCCGGGCGCGCGATCGCGGTAACGCTCGACGACGCGGCGCGCGCGATTCCGGGCAAGCTCGATCCGGACGCGCACCCGGCGCGCGAACTGCCCAAAGAGGCGTTCGCCATCGTGCCGTCGTCCTTGGCGGCGCCCGAAGCGAAGCTGGTGACGATCACGATCGTCGTCGCGATCCCGCCCTCGACGCCGGCCGGCAGCGACATCTACCTGTCCACGGAACGCAGCGGATACAGTCCGGCCGAGATCCGGATGGATCAGCTCGACACGCGCCGCTACCGCCTGCAGCTCCCGCTCGAAGACGGCGGACGCCTCGCCTTCCGCGTGACGCGCGGCACCTACTCGACGATCGAGCGCGACGCCAAAGGCCGCCTCCCACCCCCGCACATCGTCACCGGCCAAGCCGGCGCCACCTACACGATCACCGTAGAAGCCTGGAGCGACGACACCTAGAAGGTGTGGCGAATGGCCACCTTGAGCGTTGTGGCGCCGCTGTACAACGAGGAAGGGAACGTTGCGGAGCTCGTGCGGCGGCTGCGCGCGGCGGCCGACGGCGCCCCGGGCATCGACGCGTACGAGATCGTGCTGGTCGACGACGGCAGCACGGACCGCACGCTGGAACTGCTGCGCATGCACGCGGCGGCCGATCCGCGGCTCGTCGTGGTGCGCCTTTCGCGTAACTTCGGGCATCAACTGGCGGCGACGGCCGGGCTCGATCTCTCGCGCGGCGACGCGGTCGTGCTGATTGATGCCGACTTGCAAGATCCGCCGGAGCTGATTCCGGCGATGGTCGAGCGCTGGCTCGCGGGCTTCGACGTGGTGTACGCGGTGCGGCGCAATCGCAAGGGCGAGAGCCGCTTCAAGATTTGGACCGCGCGGCTCTTCTACCGTACGACGCAGCGCCTCACGAAGGTGGCGATTCCGGTCGACGCCGGCGACTTCCGGCTGATGTCGCGCCGCGTGGTCGACGCGCTGAAGCTAATTCGCGAACGGCACCGCTTCATTCGCGGGCTCGTGTCGTGGGTCGGCTTTCCGCAGACCGCGCTCGAGTACGATCGCGATTCGCGCTTTTCCGGGACCACAAAATATCCGTTTACCAAGATGCTGCGCTTCGCGATCGACGGCATCACGTCGTTCAGCGACGTTCCGCTCCGCTTCGCCTCGTACTTCGGCTTCGTCGTCTCGATCATCGCGTTCGTCGTGGCCATCGCCGAAATTTGCATCAAGGTATTCACCGGCTACAACCTCCCGGGTTACACCTCGACGATGTTCGCGATTCTCTTCCTGGGCGGCGTGCAACTGATCGGCATCGGCATCCTCGGCGAATACATCGGCCGAATCTACGAAGAAATCAAAGGCCGCCCACTTTACCTCGTAGCGAGCGTAGAACGCGCCGACCCCGCCCCGGTCGAAGACGGCAGCCTCGTACGATAGCGCAAAGCGCACAACAGATAACAGGGGAACGCACAACAGATACAGGGGGCATGCACACCTCGCGCCTTCGCGCTCGCTGCGCACGCCACGCCGCTGCCGACAGCGAGCAAGTTCCCCCTGTCATCCCGAGCGTTGTCGAGGGACAGCCACGATG
>JBEKXE010000109.1:0-15680 GCA_049512335.1 Candidatus Lustribacter sp. | reverse complement strand
ACACGGCCGGGATGAAATTCGCGATCGAGTTTTTCGGTGCCGATCGCGTGATGTACGGCAGCGATTATCCGTGTTGGGATCCGAAGATCGCGCTGCCGCTGCTCGAAGCGGTCGGCCTAAGCCCGGATGACCGCGAGAAGGTCCTCAACGGCAACGCGCGTCGGATTCTGCAACTCGACGCGCCGGTGCGCGAAACGACGCTCGCTTAAGGTCGTCCCTAACAGCCGATGACCAAGGCTCGCACGTAGTCGCGGGTCGTGCGTACGGCCAGAATCCAGCTGCGCGCCACGTCGCCGACCGCGGGCGCCGGGGGCGTCCCGCTGCGTTCGTCCGCGACCGCTCGCGCGATGTCGCGCTGCCGTTGCCGGGCAAGCTCGAGCAAGGTTTGCGGATCGTTTTGCATAGCGCTGGGGGCCTCGTTGCGGGATCGCGTGTAATATGCTAAACTGAATTAGCCCAATACTAGGGCAAGGATTGCAATAAGTCAAGTGGATTTTGGGTATTTCTGCAAGGGAGCGTACCTGGCCGTCGACCTGGTCAGGACGAAGGGCTGGTACAGCGGTACGGAACGGCTCACGCCCGAGCGGGCGCGGGCCGTCTTGCAGCGTTACGGTCAGGAGCGGCGCATCACGAAGAACGATCTGCCGAGGCTGTTCGCGTTGCGCGACCGGCTGCGGGCGGTGTTCACGGCGGGCGACGACGCGAGCGCGCGGCGACACATTGCCGGTCTCTTGGCCGACTTTCCGGCGCGTCTCGATTTGCCCGCCGGCGGCGAGCAGAGCATGACGTTCGTGCCGGCCGCCGGCGACGCGGTGTCGTGGATCGGGGCCAACGCCGCGATCGGTCTGGCGTTCTTCGTCTCCGAGTACGGTGCGGCGCGCCTAGGCGTCTGCAACGCCTCCGATTGCGACGACGCCTTCCTCGACGAATCGAAGAACCGTACGAAGCACTACTGCTCGGTGGGATGCGCTCGCAATGAAAACGTGCGCACGTTTCGCGCCCGCAAAAAGCTAGGGCAGCAGTAGCTCCGAGGCCGGAAATGCCGGGAACACGCCGAACCGTGCCGCGGCGTCCAGCACCGGTTGAATCTGCGCCGCTTCGGCGCGCTCGGCGAACGGCACGCGCTTCATCTCGGGCGGCGCTTCGAGGTGGGTGTAGCGTTCGAGGATGCGCGCCGATTCGGCGTGATGGGTGGCCGCCCAGCGCGCCGTCTCGACCATCACCGCGCGAAAGCGCCGGATCGCATCTGGGTGGCCGGCGGCCCAGGCGGTGGTGCTGAACCACGCGCCGACCAGAAATTGCTTGGCGATCGCGTCGTGCGTCGGCGCGAGCACGCGGCAACCGCCGTCGCGCAACGCGAAGCTGAGGTACGGCTCCGAGACGATCGCCGCCGCCGCGCGGCCGCTGGTCACGACGCTGCATGCCGCCGGCTGCTGGATTTCGACGTACTTGATCGACGCGAGATCGGCGCCGCCGCGCTGCAGCCAGGATTGGATGCTGACCCAATTCAGGTCTTTGAGGGCGGTGACCGCGATGATCTTTCCGTCGAGATCCTTGGCACCGGTGATGGGGGAGTTCGCCGCCGTCACGAGCTGCGTCGTCGGCGCGGCGCTGGTGTAATAGCCGGCGGGCGCGACGATCACGAACGGCAGACCGGCGGCGTGCGCGCTCGCCAACGCGACGATGTTCGATTGCCCGATGTCGATCGATCCGCCCGACACCGCGGCCGCAACGGTGCTACCGCTCGCGAGCAAATTGACTTCCACGTCCAGCCCGGCGCGCTTGAAGAAGCCGAGGTCGGCCGCGTAGAGGGCTTCGGCGCCCAAGTCGATCGGCGTCGTCGCGATGCGAATCGTGGTGGCGGTCTGCGCTCGCGCGCCGCCGGCGAGGCCGCAGAACGCAAGCGCAACCGTGAGGAACGTGACGAGCAGCCTGCGCATCACGGCTAGAGCACGTAGAGCTCGAACGGCCGCTTGCCCAGACGCCGGCCGCCGTTCTTCGTGACGACGACGGTGTCGCCCCAACGGAAGACTTCGGCGCGGTCGTCGATCGACACGCTCGGCTTGACCGCGAAGCAGCAGTTCTCTTCGAGCGTCATCGCGCGCACTTCGGGTGAAAGCTTGCGGCGCGCGGTCAGCAGCGGCCCGTCGTCGCCGGTGCCCCGCCCGTGCAGTCCGAGGCCGGAGGCCAGGCGCCCGTTCATCGCGGTCGATGCGGCGCAATCGGCCAGCTCGCCGAAGGTGACGCCGGGGCGCATGCGCTCGCAGACCGTCGCGAAGACGTCCTCGAGCAGCTTCACCGACGTTTGCGTGAACGGCTCGGCGTACGACATCACGCTCGTCGCGTCGATTTGCGCGATGTGGCCCGCCCAGCGCCCCTCGATTTCGATGCACAGCATGTCGCCGCGCTGGAGCGTGCGCAGCGTGGGCATCTCGATGCGATGGTACGGCGCGCCCTGCGGGCCGCTGACCCAGCCGAACATCGGCATCCAACTGCCGTTCGCGTTCGCTGCGGCGTGGACCATCGCGGCGAACACCGCGCGTTCGCGCACGCCCGCCCGCGCCGTGTCGCGCTGCGCTTGCAGCGTGACCTCGGCGATTTCGGTCGCGATTTCGAGAAAGGCGATCTCCTCGTCGCTCTTCACCCAGCGGGCCTCGCCGAGTACCGTCGAGGCGCTGACGAACTCGGCGTGCGGAAATGCCGCCTTGAGCATCTCGACGGATTGCCAGTTGACCTCGCCTTCCGCCGAGCGAATGTGGATCAAATGATTCGACGTGAGGCCGGAGATCGCGATCCGTGAATGCGCATACTGCGGATGTTCGCGGATCCAAGCGATCAACGTTGCGCCGCCGGTTCCGCGCGCCATCGAGCGGATGTCGGTGAACCAGTTCGACGACGGCCACACACCGGGGCGCGAATGCCAGGCGGTGATGTCGCCTTCGACCGGAAACGCGACCGCCGACTCGTCTCCGTTCTCGCCGAGTTGCGTGAGGTAGCGCGCGTCGGCCGCGCCGCGCTCGTGCGCCCGGCCACCCGGCAAACACACGATCAGGTCGATGCCGTCGCGCTGCATCAAGCGCCGGACGTTCGCCCAGCGCGCATCGCGTTCGGTGAACGAGAACACCGGATTGCTCCACGCGGCGTCCCATTTTTCGGTGGCCGGTCCGTGGAGGTCGGTCGAGCGTGCCGTCATGCGGTCAGTGTAAGCAACAGCAGGAACAACTCTCCTGCAAACCGGAAAATCGACGCGTGTCGCTTGCGCGCAGTCGCCGCACGGCAGCGCTCGCGCTCGCTGCCGTGCTGGGCTCCATGGCCGCGTCGGGCGCGGCCGTGCCGTCGCCGCAGACGCCGTTCACGATCGACGTCATCATTTCACAGACCGGCCAGTCGGCGTTTCAAGGCCAACAAGCCGCCGCCGCGATCGCGGCCGTCGAGAGCGCGATCAATGCCGACGGCGGGATCAACGGCCGGCCGGTGCACTTCGACATCCACGACGACGAGACCAAACCGCAAATCGCGGTCGAAGTGGGCACGCAAATTCTGGCCCGGCACCCGGCGATCGTGCTCGGCCCGATCGTGCAGGCGACGTGCAACGCGCTGGCCCCGATCGCCGGAACCGCGACCGTCGAGTATTGTCTCTCGCCCGGTCTCGTGCCCGAAGCGCGCGGCTACGTCTTTTCGTCGTCGGCCTCGCTCGTGCACGTGATGCCGGCCCAATTCCGCTACGAGCGCACTGCCGGCCGGCTGCGCGTCGGCATCCTCGTTTCGACCGATGCCACCGGGCAGCGTTCCGACAAGATGATCGATTACACGCTGCACCTGCCGGAAAACAAGGCGATCGTCCCGGTCGATTACGAGCACTTCAACGACGGCGACATCAGCGTTGCGGCGCAACTCGCCCGCCTCAAGGCCGCCGATCCGCAGTTTCTGTACGTCTCGGCGTCGGGGACGCCGTTTCAGACCATCTTGCGCGGGATCATGGACGCCGGCATGGACAAGCTGCCGATCGTAACCTCGGCGGCGAACATGGAATCCGGCTTGCTTGCGCCGTGGGCAAAGACGCCGCCGGAAGCGCTGACCTTCAACGGCCCGCGCTTTTGGGGCACCGCGACAGACCCCGATCCGCGGGTCCGGGCGGCGATCGCAAGCTATCACGCGGCATTCAAACGCGTGGGCGCCGAGCCGACCCCCAACGATGAGTTCTACTGGGATCCGGCGCAGATCGCCGTCGACGCATATCGGCACCTTGGAACCTCGGCGACGGCAGCGCAGGTTCACGATTATATCGAAAACCTGCACGGCTTTGCCGGTATCGCCGGGATCTACGACTTTCGGACCGGCGATCAACACGGTCTCGGGGACGACGCCACGGTGATCTTGCAGTGGGATGCGGCGAAATCGACGTTCTTCCCGGTCAGCTTGCCGGGCGGTGTCGCACTGCACAAGGTCGCGAGTTAACGAAGGGGAGCACGGAGTGTATTACGCTGAACTGACCGTCGCCGAACCGATCGAGAAGTTGCTCGGCGACTGGGACCTGCTCGAAGACCGCGTGGTCAAGAAGCTCACCGCGTTCAAGGAGCTCAACGATCAGGTGATCGGCGTCCGGCGCAGGCTGTTCGAGAACAACGCCGTGTTCGATCCGGTCAAAGGCAAGCTGCCCGAATCGCAAGAGCTCACGCCGAAGGGCATCCTGACGACGAAGTACGAGATGCTGACGCTGAACATGACCGTGGGCGGCACCCCGCATCGCGTGCCCAACAGTTTCGGCTATTGGCACATCAACGACGCGGACGAGATGTATCTCACGCTGCCGCCGCCGGTGCCCGGCGGGGATGCGTACTTCCTCGTGATCATGGGGCTGTTGGACGCGTCGAGCAACGCCGGCGAGAGTTGGGCCCAATACTGTCAGATCTGCCTGACGATGCTGCACGAACGCTACTACAAGAACTCGCAGTTCGGGCTCGAGGGACACTACAAGGCCAATCTGGCCGCGATTCGCGAGTACAACGGCGACGTGCGGCTGCGGACGTGCCCGGAATGCGGACACGTCAACCCGCTCGCCTACGCCTGGAACACCGTGAAGGATACCCCTGAGGAAGCGGCCGCCCGCAAGGTGTGGTGACGATCAGGCCAGGCGGGGAAACAGCCGCAGGGCGTTTTCGCGGTCGATCGCCGCGCGCACGTCGCCGGGAACGGTCATCCTGTCGAACCCGCCGGCGGTGACCGCGATCGGCACGTACGGCGTGTCGCTGCCGAAGAGAATCTGGCTCGCCGGCACGAGGTTCATCAGCGCCGACATGGCTGAGGGATTCGTCGAATTCGCGATGTCGTAATAGAGCTTCTTGAGCGCGGGGATCGCGCCGCCCGGAACGGCGGCATCGAATTCATGATGGCGCGCGGCGAACGCCGCGATGCGTCCCGAAATCGGCGTGATCGTTCCGCCCGCGTGGGTGAAGATGAACGTGATGTCGGGATTTTTCGAGAACACCCCGCCGAAGAGCATGCTCGTGATCGCGCGCGTGATCTCGAACATGAACTCATCGAGCGTGGCGGCAATACCCGGCAGCGAGCTCGCGCAGCACGCGGGCGAGGTGGGATGCACGAACACGATCGCTTTGCGGCGATTGAGCTCCGCGTAGAACGGCATGAACGAGGGATCGCCGGGGTAGGCGGCGCCGTAGCTCGTCAGGATGCCGATGCCGTCGGCTTTGAGCGTGTCGAGGGCGTACTCGGCCTCGGCGAGCGAGCCGGCGACGTCGGGCAACGGCACGGCGGCGAAGCTTCCGAACCGCCCGGGATAGCGGCCGGCCAACGACGCGGTGTACTCGTTGCACGCGCGCGTCGTCGCGCGGATCCGGTCGCGGTTGTGCCCGAGACTCGCGAGCACGGAAATTGCCGGCGTCGACATCGAGAGCAGCGCCGTTTGCACGCCGGTGCGGTCCATCTCCGCGAGCGCCTTATCGGGCGACCAGGTCAGGAGCGGCGCCGGATCGACGTCGGCGCCGGCGATGATCTCGGGGCGCCCGGCGGCGAGGAAGGGCGGCGGGATCACGTGGTTGTGCACGTCGATGCGGCGCGTTGCCGGCGGAGTTTGCGCGAGCGCCGGCGGCGGAAATGCGAAACCCGCGCCTGCGGCAACCGTGCCCGCGAGGAAAGCGCTGCGTCCGATCATGCTCCCACCTTTCTCGAGCAGGCCGTTCGACTCGTTCGGCGAGGTTCCCCGAGCTGACAAGAATCGTGCCCAGCGCGCCGAACTGCTCGAATATGAGAGAAAAGACGCGATGACTACGGCGACGATACACTACGAGCGCGTCAAAGAGATCGTCATCGACGCGGCGGAGCTGAGCCGGCGCCACGAACTGATGCGCAGCAGCATGGCGAAGGCCGGCGTCGACCTGGTCGTCGTCTTTTCGACGCCCTTGAGCGCCATCAACGTGCACTACGCGGCGAACTACGACCTGTTCGGTGATGCTGCCGCGGTCGTGGTCTCGCTCGACGCCGATCCGATCCTCTACGTCGAGGAACAAGATCTGGAGCGTGCCACGCGCGTCTGTGCGATCCGCGACGTGCGGCCGTGCGGTGATTTTGCCGCCGTCTGCGGCTCGCTCTTGGGCCGCGACGGCGCTACGTTCGCCGGCCTCGAATGGGTGAGCGGCGAATTCAGCGCGGCGCTCAGCGCCTGGGCGGGACGGGAGATCAAAAACGGCGGGGCACACTTGCTTGCGGCATCGCTGATCAAGACGCCGGTCGAACAAGAGCTCATCCGCCAAGCTGCGGCGATCGCCGATGCCGGTTTCTTGCGCGGCTTCGACTCGCTCGAAGCGGGAATGCCCGAGTACGTCCTCGCCGCGGAGATGGAATACGCGATGCGCGCGAAGGGCGCGGTCGACAACTTCGGGCTGCTCTCCGCCGGAAAGCACAATCGCGTCATCGGGCTGCCCACCTCGAAACCGATCGAAGCCGGCGACACGCTGATCTTCGAAATCACGCCGGCGCGCCTGGGCCGCAACTACTCCGCGCAGTTGTGCCGGACCATCACCGTCGGCCCGGCCGGCAAGAAGTTGAAAGACTGCTACGCCATCCAAGAAGAAGCGCTCGAGGCCGCGATGGCGTTGGTCAAACCCGGCGCGCTCGTGTGCGACCTCACCAAGGCCCAGGACGACGTGATTTCGCGCTACGGTTTTGCCGACTACTGCCGCGCGCCGTACATGCGCGCTCGCGGACATGGTTTCGGGGCCGGCCGGATCGATCTCTCGCGCAAGAACACGAAAGCCATCGAAGCCGGCATGTCGTTCATCATACACCCCAACCAATATTTCCCGGATGCCGGGTACCTAGCGCTCGGCGAGATGATCATCGTCACCGAGAGCGGCGTCGAGCGCCTGTGCTCGCTGCGGCCCGGCATCTTCGAAAAGGAGGCCGCGGCGTGAGCTTCGTTCGGGTTGCGATCCTCAAGCACGGTCTGACCGTTTGGGACAAGGCGCTCGTTCCGCCGTCGGAGGTCGAACGGCGCCTGCGGGCCGTCCGTTCGCTGATGGAACAAAACGGCTGGGATGCGCTCGTCGCGTACAGCGACCAGCTGCATTGCGGCGGCGTCGGCTACCTGACGAATTTTCAGTCGTACGAGCCGCGTCATCCGGCGCTCGCGATCGTGACCGCGACCGCGGTCGACCTGATTCCGAAGGTCGCGGCCCGCGACATCAATTACATCAAACTCTATTCGTGGGCCGACGAGGTGCACGAATGCGAGGAAGATCTCGCCACGAGCCTCGGACGGGTTGCGGAACTGAGGGATTTGAAGAACGCGAAGGTCGCGTTCGACGGCGTTCGCGAGGCGCCGGCTGCGGTCGCCCTCGCGATGAAGTCGGTCTTTCGCCCCGGCGCCGTTTCCGACGCGGGCGATTTCATGCCGTTGCTCCGGCGGACGAAAAGCGCGGCGGAACGAACGCTGATGACGGTCGCGGCGGAGAAAGCGGAATCGGTCCTCGCGTCGCTGAGCGCGTTCCTGCGCCCCGGCATGAGCGAGCTCGAAGCAGCGGCCTTCGCCGATTACGCTGCGCGCAGCGAAGGCTGCATGGACACCGACGTTCTCGCGCTGCGGCGACCTGACGGTTCGAATCGCAACCCGTTCCCTTTTGCGCCGCTCGAGCCGCGGCTGTTCGAAGCCGGCGGCGTGTTCAACGTCTATCTGGCGCTTCAGTACCATGGGTATTGGACCGAAATCTCCGAGTCGATCGTGATCGGCGAGCCGCGCATGGCGCAGACCGACGGTAAGCGGATCGCGCGCGCGTACCTGCAAGAGGCCCTCGACGAGTCGCTGAGCGGTGCTCCCGTCTCCGACCGGCGCTTCCTCTGGATTCACGGCATCGGGCTCGACCGCGAGGAGGCGCCGTTCACCTCACGCTCGCACCAGGCGGATGCAACCGGCGACGTTCTGGGCGTGCACGTCGCGGTGGAGCGCGACGGCGAGTTCTTCGTGTGCGGGCGTTCCGCGGCGGTGACCGAAGCGAAGCGCCGGGTTCTTGCTTGAGCCTTCACGTTGCGCTCGACATCGGTGGGACGTTCACCGATCTCGTAGCGATCGACGATGATTCCGGTGAACTGCGGCACGCCAAGAGCTCGACGACTCCCGACGATCTGACGGTCGGCATCGCGCGCTGTTTGGAGAAGAGCCGCGTCGACTTGGAGCGCTGCGAGACGTTCATCCACGGGGCGACCGTTGCGATCAACACGCTGGTGGAGCATACCGGTGCGCGCACCGTGCTGTTGACGACGCAGGGCGCGCGCGACGTGTACCTGATCGGCCGCGGCAACCGGCCCGAGGCGTACAACGTGTTCTTTCAGCGGCCGGTTCCGCTTGTTCGCCGCGGCATGATCCTCGAGGTCGAGGAGCGGATGGCGGCCGACGGCAGCACGATCGTTCCGCTGACCGAAGCGGCGATCACCGGCGCCTGCGAGCGCGTGGCGCGGATGAAACCCGAATCGGTCGCGGTCTGCCTGTTGCACGCGTACGCGAGTCCGGCGCACGAACAGCGGCTCGGCGCGGCGTTGCGCAGCGCGCTGCCGGGCGTCTACGTCTCGCTCTCACACGAGATCCTGCGTCAATACCGCGAATACGAACGGACGTCGACGACCGTCGTCAACAGCTACGTCGGACCGAAGGTCGAGCGCTACCTCAAGCGTCTCGAGAGCGAGCTGGCCGCGAAACGCTTCGACGGCTCGCTCCTGATCATGCAGTCCAACGGCGGCGTGACCTCCGTTGCCGGTGCGGCCTGCGCGCCGGTCGCGCTGATGGAGTCGGGACCGGTCGGCGGCATCAATGCCGCGGCACAAATCGGAGCGCGGTTGGGGTACCCGCAAGTCATCAGCTTCGACATGGGCGGGACGACGGCCAAAGCGAGCCTGATTCGCGACGGCGAACCGTCGATCGCCGAAGGCTACTACGTCGGGGGCTATGCGAGCGGGTATCCGGTGATGCTGCCGGTCGTCGACATCATCGAGGTCGGCGCCGGCGGCGGCAGCATCGCTTGGATCGACGAGGTCGGCGCGCTGAAGGTCGGCCCGCGCAGCGCCGGAGCTTCACCCGGTCCGGCATGTTACGGCACCGGCGGCGAAGACCCGACGGTCACCGACGCGAACGTCGTGCTCGGCCGCATCAATCCGACCGCGTTTCTCGACGGCGAGATGCAACTCGACGCCGGTGCCTCGCGCGCTGCGATGGAGCGCAAGCTGTGCGGCGCGCTCGGCCGCGACGCCGTCGAGGTGGCGCTCGGTATCATCCGGATCGCGGTCGCGCACATGACGCTGGCCGTGCGCGGCATCTCGATCGAACGCGGCTTCGACCCGCGCGATTTCGTCATGCTGGTCTCCGGCGGCAACGGCGGGCTGCACGGCCCGCTGATCGCGCGCGAGCTCGGCATCCCCAAGGTGATCGTGCCGGTCTTGCCGGCGCACGGTTCCGCGCTCGGGATGCTGATGACGGATATCCGGCACGACTACGTGAGCACCCAAACGTTTCCGCTGAAGACCCTCGACTTCGGCAAGATTCGCGCCGTCTTCGACGAGTTTCGGGCGGCCGGCTTACGTGCGCTGGAAGAAGAAGGCGTCGCGCCGGCGCAGCAAGAGGTGCGCCTCAGCTTCGACTTGCGCTACGTCGGCCAGGAGTATTCGCTCAACGTCCCCGTTCCGAAAGCCGATCTCGACACCGAGGATCGCAACGCGATCCGCGCGCGCTACAACGAACTGCACCAGCGCACCTACGGGCAGAGCTCACCGTCCGAGGAAGCGGAGGTCGTCAACGTCCGCGTCAGCGTCCACGGCCGGCGCAAGAAATTCGGCGTCAAGAACGACTCGGCGCCGGCCACCGGAAAAGCGACGACCCGGCCGGTCTACATCGACGACCCGCGGACGCCGGTGAGCATCCCGATCTACCGGCGGGCCGAACTCGCGCCCGCTACGACGATCGAGGGTCCGGCGATTTTGGAAGACAGTGCATCGACGGTGCTCTTGCTGGCCGGCGACCGGGCCGTGATTCTGGAAACCGGCGAAATCATCATCGACATAGGAGTATAGTCATGCCTGACGTCGATCCGTTCACCCTCGAAGTGCTGCGCAGCACGCTGCCGTCGATCCCGAACGAGATGTCGCACGTGCTGCGGCGGACGTCGTACAACGTCATGATCTATGAAGTCGGGGATTACTGCTGCGCGATTCTGGATGCCGAAGGTAACCTGATCGGCCAGAACGCCGGCGGCGTCTCGCACTTTCTGGCGGATCTCGGCGTCGTCGTGCGCGACGGGCTCAAGCGCATCAAGAGTTTCGCGCCCGGCGACGTGATCGTCACCAATCACTCGGCGGTCTGCGGCCAACACCTCAACAACGTCTGCGTGTACCAGCCGTTCATCTACGAGGGCGTGCTGCGCGGTTTCGCGATCACGCGCGCGCACTGGACCGACGTCGGCGGCCACAGCACCGGTTCGGGCGTATCGAACGCGGCCACCGATCCGTGGCTCGAAGGCTTGCAGCTCAACCAGCTCAAGCTCTACGCCGCGGGCGAACCGAACGAAGAACTGCTCGGATTGATCCGCGACAACATCCGCTTTCCGGAATCGTCGATGGGCGATCTGCGCTCGCAAGTCGCCTCGTGCCGGCTCGGCGTCAACCGGCTGGCGGAAGTGTTCACGAAGTACGGCGAGGACGTCGTGCTCGAGTCGGTCAGCCGGATCTTCGGCGAGACCGAGACGCGCTGCCGAAACGTCGTGCGCGGGTTCGCCGACGGTCACTATTCGTACGCCAGCTCGTATCGCGACAGCGTGGCCGCGACCGAAGGGCCGATCGAAGTCGTCGTCGAGATCGACATCGCCGGCGACCAGATGACCATCGACCTCTCGAAGTGCTCGCGCCAGCGAAAGGGCATCTTCAACTCACGTACGCTGGCCGCACCGTACATCGCCTACAAAGCGCTGACCGTGCCGCTGGATCCGGTGAACGAGGGCTCGTTCCGCGCGCTCGACGTGATCCTGCCCGAAGGCACGTTCATGATGGCCACGTATCCGGCCGCGATGGGCGGCTGGAGTTTACCGCTGCCGACGGTCATCGACTCGATTCTCGCCGCGTTGGCCGGCGCGTTGCCGGACCGGATCCCGGCCGCGCACAAAGGCTATCTGGGCGATCAGCTGACCTTCTTCGGCAGCGATCCCAAGAGCGGGAAACGTTTCGTCGCGCAGAGCATCGAGGGCGGCGGTTGGGGCGGCCGCCCGTTCGAGGACGGTCCGTCCGCCTCGGTGACCGTGTGCCAAGGTGACGTTCGCAATTCGCCGATCGAAGTGCTCGAGCGAAAATTTCCGATCGTGATCGAAGAACGCGGCTTGCGCGTGGACTCGGGCGGCGCGGGCAAGTTTCGCGGCGGACTCGGCCATCAACTACGGATCCGTAACCTCGCGCCGGGCGCGTGGAACTTGCGCCAGTCGGGACGGCAGTTCAATCCCGCCTGGGGCTTGTGGGGCGGCCGCAACGGCGCGCCGAGCGAACGGCTCGCGAAGCCGGCCGGCTCACCCGAGTGGAGCAACGTCGAGTCGTACAGCTACGAGGTCGCACCGCAATCTCAGGTGCTGATTCGTTCCGGCGGCGGCGGCGGCTGGGGCGATCCCCTCGAACGCGACCCCCAGCGCGTGTTGCGCGACGTCGCCGACGGCTTCGTCTCACGCGCTGCCGCGCTCGAAGAGTACGGCGTCGCCATCCAGCCCGGATCGTCCGACGAGGCCGGCTTGGAACTGGTGCTCGATGCAACGGAAACCGCGCGCTTGCGCAACCGCACGGCAAGCGTCAGTGGCGTACGTTGACGATTTCGTCCACGAGCTTGCCGCGCGCGTCGCCGGCACGCGCGCAACACCGCTCTCGCCGGGCACTCGCGACACGCTTGCGCGCCGGCTTTTCGATCTAACCGGCTCGATCGCCGCCGGGCTGCAGACGGCGGAAGCGCAGGCGACGCTGGCCGTCTTGCGCCGCATGCACGCGACCGCGACGGGAACGGCAACCGAGACCCCGGCGTACCTGCTCGGCGCGTTGACCGTTGCGGCCCGGTCGACCGAGTTGGACGACATCGACCTGATCTCGTGCACCACGCCGGGTTCCGTCGTCATCCCGGCCGCGCTCGTCGCCGGCGCGATCGGCGGCGCTTCTTCGGACACCCTCGCTGCGGCGGTCGTCGCGGGGTACGACGTGATGACCGCGCTGGGCCTCGCGCTCGACGGAGCGAACGCGGTGTACGGTTCGCGCTGGCCGACGTACTTCGGTGCGGCGATGAGCGTCGCGGCGGCGGTCTCGACGGCGCTACAACTCTCCGAAGAACGTACGTTGACCGCGCTCGCGATCGCCGCTTCGATGACGACGCCCTATGCGGGTCGCATCGCGACCGACCCGATCTCGCGCTGGCTGACACTCGCCGCCGCGGCGCAAGCGGGGTTGGCGTCGGCGCTCGCGGCGGCCGAGGGGCTCCACGGCGATGCGAACATCTTCTCGGCCTGCCTAGGCGTGGAGGATACGCACGTGGCGAACGCGCGCCGCGCGTTCGATCGTCCGGCGCTCGAACGAACCTCGGCGAAGCCGTTCTGCACCGGCCGTCAGAGTCTCTCGGCGATCGAGGCGTTCCAGCATGTCATCCACGACGGCGTCGATCCGGCGCGCATCGAGCGCATCGAGGTGTTCGTGCCGGAACAGTACCGCGCCATGATCGATCGTGCGCGGCACGCGCGGACCAAATCCGAATCGCGCGGCGTGCGCTACCAGATCGCGCTGGCCGCGTACCATCCCGGCGACCTGTTCGACATCGACCGCATCCGGCTGCGGCTCGACGATCCGGCCATGACGCGGCTGATCGATTGCATCGACGTGCTCGCTTCCGGCGAACTGACGCGCTTGTATCCGCAGAAATGGGCGGGTACCGTGCGGGTCACCTCGGCGGGCGGCAGTCGCACGGAAACGGTCGTCGAGCCGGCCGGCGATCCCGAGCATGCCCTCAGCTGGAGCGACGTCGAGCACAAGCTGCGCGCCGTCGCCGCACATCTGCCCGGCGGCGTCCCGGTCGACGCCCTTGCGGCCGCGGCACGCACGTTGAACTTCAGCGCAGCGCTCGCGGAGCTGACGCCGTTCGCAGGGAGATTTCCTCCCCCTGCCAATGCCCGTCGATGACATGACTTCTGTAGCGATTCCGGCGCTCAATGCCGCGTCAACGCGTGTCGATCGGGCGGAGTTGGATTTGCGGCACGCAGCGATCCGCGCGTCGATGAGCACGGACGGCGTGGATCTGCTGCTGATCTATTCTTCGCCGATGCGCAACTTCGACATCCACTACGCGGCGAACTACGACTTGATCGGCCGCGGCGCGGTCCTCGCGCTGCCGATCGCCGGCGAACCGGTGCTCTACGTCGGCGAAGAATGGGACCTGGACCGGGCGCGGCGCACCTCGCCGCTCGCCGACGTGCGCTTCGAAGCCGATATGGCCACGTTGTGCGGCACACTGTTGCGCGCGAAGAACAGCGCCGTCACCGCGCTCGAATGGAACAGCGCCGATTTCGCCAAGCGCGTGCGCGCGGTCGCCGGTTGCGAGCTCCGCGACGGCACGGCGACCCTCGAACGGGCGGCGCGCCGCAAGACGCCGGTCGAACAGGCCCTGATCCGCGAAGCGTCGGCACTCGCCGACATGTCGTTCCTGTATGCGCTCGAGAAGGCCACGCCGGGGATGCCGGAGTTCGAGTTGCAGGCCGAGATGGAGTACGCGATGCGCAAGAACGGCGCGGTCGACAACTTCGGACTGTTCTCGGCGCGCAAGCACAACAACGCGATCAACTTCGTCACCGACAAGCCGATCGAAGACGGCGACCTGCTGATCTTCGAGATCACGCCGGCCCGGCTCAACCGCAACTATTCGGCGCAGCTCTGCCGCACGATCAGTATGGGTCCGGCCCGGCCGGCGGTACTGGAGAAGATCGGCATCCTGGCGGAAGCTCAGGAGGCGGGCTTGGCCGCGTGCAAAGCGGGCACGCCGATCTCCGAGGTCGTCGACGCGCAAAACGCGGTCATCGCGAAACACGGCTTCGGCGAATATTGCGTGCCGCCGTACATGCGCGCGCGCGGCCACGGGTTCGGCATTGGCCGTCAGGAACTGTCGGCCGCGAACAAACGGCCGCTGGAAGCGGGCATGGCGCTGGTCGTGCACCCCAACCAATATTTCCCCGACGTCGGATACTTGGCGATGGGCGAGATGATCATCGTTACCGAGACCGGATACGAACGGCTGTGCACGCTCGACCGAAAGGTGTATGAGAAGACGTGAGCCTGCTGCGCCTGCCGATTTTGATTCACGGGTTGACGCGCTGGGACAAGTCGCTGCTGCCGGAGAGCCAAGTCGAGCAACGGTTGACCCGCGTACGTGACGCGATGCGCGGTCGCGGACTCGATGCGCTCTGGGTGTACAGCAACATGGAGCACGACGGCAACATCGCGTATCTGACGAACTTTCATCCGTTCGACCCGCGCATGCCGGGCCTGGCGTTGGTGACCCCGGACGCGATCGAAGCAGTGCTCAAGGTCTCCAAACGCGATCTGGCCTTCATCCTGACGCACATCTGGTCGCCGGCGGAGCCGAGCGACTTCTTGAGCAACGAGTTTCCGGCGCAAGTCGCCGCGACGATCGAACGCGCGGGTTTGCGCGGGAAGCGCATCGGTTTCAGCGGCCGCGCGTTGATGCCGCCGGCGCTCGAACCGCAGATCATGGAGCTCTTTCCGCAGGGCGTGACCGAAGTGGACGGCTTGCTCGAGGATTTGCGGCGGCACAAGAGCGCGGCGGAGCGCGAGCTCCTGCGCCTGGCGGCGGAGAAGGCCGAGGCCGTGATTCGCGAGGTGACCGCGTTTGCCGCGGGCGGCATGTCGGAGAACGAACTCGCGGCGTACGCCGACTACGTGGCGCGCAAAGCCGGAGCGCTCGACGTCGACATCTTACTGCACGCCGGTTTTGAGAAGATGCCGCCGCCGGGCGAGCACGAGCAGCTGCCGTTCCGCCCGGCCTCGGAACGATTGTTGACCGGACGCGAGCATCTCGCCGTGTACGTCGCGTTCCAGTTCGAGGGCTACTGGGCCGAAGCGTCGGACTCGATCTACGTCGGCGGCGCTTCGGCCGCCGA
>JBEKXE010000108.1:0-15691 GCA_049512335.1 Candidatus Lustribacter sp. | reverse complement strand
TCTTCCGCCCGCTGTGCGGGCGTGTGCAGCAGCGAGTCGAGCACGTTGGCGCGCATGCGCGCGTGCTCGCCGGTCATCACGTTGTCGAGCGCCGACATGAATGCGAACAAGCGAATGTTCTGAAACGTGCGCGCGATGCCGCCGGCGGCGATCGCGCTGGTGCGCAACCCCGAGATCGGACGGCCGTCGAAGACGATGCGGCCGGAGCTCGGCGCGTAGATGCCGGTGATCAGGTTGAACACCGTCGACTTGCCGGCGCCGTTCGGGCCGATCATCGCGACGATCGAGCCGGCATCGATCGCGAAGTCGAGCCGGTCGACCGCAACCAGACCGCCGAAGCGCTGGGTGACGTTCTCGAGCTGCAACAGCACCTGTGGCATCAGGGCGCCGCCTCGGTGTAGAGCGTCTGCTCGGCCAGCGCCGCGTCTCCGGTCGCGCGCAGTTCCGAGCGGCGCTGGCGGCTCGGCAGCAGACCTGCCGGCCGGAAGAGCATCGTCAGCACCAGGATGACGCCGTAGATCAAGAAGCGCGAGTTGGTCAAGTCGATCGAGACGCCGGCGCCCTGCGCGAAATTCGTCAGCTGCGGCAAGATGAAGCGGTCGAGCGATGAGATCACGAGGCTCCCGACGATCACGCCGGGGATGTTCCCCATCCCGCCGAGCACGAGCATCGAGAGCACGGCGACGCTGACGTTGAAGCCGAACTGGTCGGGCGACACCAACTGCAGCTTCGAAGCGTACGCGCAGCCGGCCAGCCCGCTGAAGGATGCGCCGATCGCGAATGCCGCGAGCTTGGTCGTGGTCGTATTGATGCCGGCGTGGGCGGCGGCGAGCTCGTCCTCGCGAATCGCCATCCACGCGCGGCCGAGCCGGCTCGCCCGCAGGTTGTTCGCAGCCAGGACGGCGACCGCGATCAGGGCCAGGATCAAGTAGTAGTACGGCAGCGCCGCAAAGCCGAAACGGAACCCGAAGATCTGCGGCTGATCGAGCGAACCGATGCCGTTGGGGCCGCCGGTCCATTGCGAGAGGTTGAGGAACGTCTGCGGCACGATCTCGCCGAAGCCGAGCGTCACGATCGCGAGGTAGTCGCCGCGCAGCCGCAGCGTCGGCGCGCCCAACAGGATGCCGAACACGGCGGCGACGCCCGACGCCAGGAACAGCATCACCCAGAACGGGATGTGGATGCCGAACTGCGGACTGGCCAGCATCGCGAACGTGTACGAACCGATGGCGAAGAACGCCGCGTAACCGAGATCGAGCAAGCCGGCAAAACCGACCACGACGTTGAGGCCCAGCGCGAGCAGCACGAACGCTCCGGCGTCGGCCAGGAAATTGACGAACCCGCCGTTCGAAACGAGCAGCGGCAGCACGATCGCCGCGCCGAAGTACGCGTACGGCTGGAAGCGGCGCATCAGACCTTGGCGGGCAGCGATTCGCCCAACAGGCCCGAGGGCCGAAAGATCAAGACCAGCACCAGCACCGAAAACACGACGACGTTGCTCCACTGATCGGAGATCAGTTGCGTCGTCATCGCCTCGATCAGGCCGATCAAGAACCCGCCCAGCATCGCCCCGGTGAGGTTGCCGATGCCGCCCAGCACCGCCGCCGTGAAGGCTTTGAGCCCGGCGCCGAAACCGTTGAAGAACCAGGTCGAGCCGTAGTAGACGCCGGACACGAAGCCGGCCGCGCCGGCCAACGCCGAACCGATCAAGAACGTCAGCGCGATGGTCGTGTTGATGTCGATGCCCATCAGTTGCGCCGCCTCGCGGTCCTGCGCGGTCGCGCGCATCGCCTTGCCCAATTTCGTGCGGTAGACGAACGCGCGCAGCACGATCATCAGGACGATCGCCAGCACGACGACGAGGATTTGCTTGGCGGCGATCGAGACGCCGCCGAGCTGGAGGGCGGGGTTCGGGATGACCTGTGGAAACGGAATCGGCGACGGGCCGCGCCAGTACTGCATCAGGTTCTCGAGGATGAACGACATCCCGATCGCGGTGATCAGCGGCGCCAGACGCGGTGCGTTGCGCAGCCGGCGGTAGGCCAGCCGCTCGATGATGACGCCGGTGAGGCCGCACAGGATCATCGCGCCGAGCATCGTGACCACGACGACCACGATCAGCATCGGCCCGGTGACGACGCCGGTCACCCCCAACAGCCCCAAAATCGCGAGCGAGAAAAACGTACCCAGCGTGTAGACGTCGCCGTGCGCGAAATTGATCAGCTCGATGATGCCGTAGATCATCGTGTAGCCGAGCGCGATCAGGGCGTAGATGCCGCCCAGCGAGAGACCGTTGACGAGCTGCTGGAGGAAGAGGTCCAAGACTATTTGAGGGTGAGGACCGTGACCGTTTGGACTTTGCCGCCGGCCGCCAACCGCATCAGCGTCAGCGTCGGCGCCGTCATGTCGCCCGCCGCGTCGAACGTCACCTTGCCGATCGGCGTCGGGAAATCGCGCATGGCGGCAATGTTCTTGAGCACGACCGCGCGGTTGGGCATCTTTCCGCCGCTCTCTTTGAGCGCTTGTTCGATCGCCGCGATGATGATCTGCGCGGCCGCGTAGGCACTCGCGCTATACGGCCCGACGTCGGTCTTGAAGCGCGCCTTGTAGGCGGCGATGAACGCTTGGGCCGAGGGCAGCTTCGACGTGTCCGGAGCGGCGATGCTGTAATAGACGTTTTGCGCCATCGGTCCGGCTTCTTTGACGAATTCGGCGGTGTCGCTGATGCCGTCGCCGCCCATCATCGGCGTGTTGCTCATCCCGACGTCGGCCATCTGGCGGCGCAAGAGACCGCCGCCGGTCGAGGTATTGCCGCCGAAGAACACGGCATCGGGCGATAACGCGTGCACCTTGGTCAGCAGCGCCTTGAAGTCGACTTGGTTGGCGGTGATGTGCTCGTGACCGAGCACCGTGCCGCCGCCGCGCTTGAACGCCGCTTCGAAGCTGTCGGCCAGGCCTTTGCCGTACGTCTCGTTGTCGTCGACGATGAAGACTTTCTTGAACTTGAGCGTCTTGGCGAATTGGGCCAGCGCGCCGCCTTGGTGCGTGTCGTTCGTGCACACGCGGAAGTACGCGTTCGTATCGGGGTGCGCCATGCGCAGCTTCTTCGCGTCGTCGCCGAGCGTCAAGCCGTCGTTGGTGTTCGACGGTGAGATCTGCGCGAGCCCGGCATCGTTGGTCAGCGGGATCTCGGCCTTGGCGACGTTGGAGTTGAACGGGCCGACCATCGCCAGCACCGAGCTGTCGGCGATGAACGTCTTGACGTTTTGGGCGCCGGCCGCCGGATCGTGCACGCCTTGCACCGCGTCGTCGAGCACGCTCGGCTCGAGCTTGTAGGCGCCGCCGGCGAAGCCGCGCTTTGCTGCCTGCTCGATCGCAAGCACCGCGCCGTTCTCGGTCGGCACCCCGATCGCGGCGTCCGCGCCGCTGACCGGCAAGTCGATGCCGATCCGGAGCGTGCCGACGGCCGCGGCGTGGGCGCTCGTACCGGCGAGAAGTACGACGAGCACGCTCGCGAAGCAAGCGCGCAACACGGCGGTCAGCTGCATAGAATCACTCCCAGAAAGGCGAACGGGGCAAGGTACGCGCGCCCGACCGCACGCCCCTTGCGCCCGATGGCCCTTCGACCCGGCTCAGGGCAGGCTCTAATGCAGGGCGCCGGAGTAGAACAAGTCGGCGGCCGGGAAGCGGCTCGTCAGGGCGCCGTACTGCGCGCCGACGTCGATCACCGGCTGCACGACGCCCAGGTTGACGTGCTCGAGAAACGTCGCGCGCCGCATCGCGCGCACGATCGAGATGTCGATCTTCGTCGCGGCGCTGACGAGTTCGGCCGTCTTGTCGTGATTGCGGTTGGCCCAGACCGCCGCTTGCCGCATCGCTTCACTGAATCGGCGGGCCAGATCGGGATTGGCCCCCAGCCACGCTTCGTTGACGGTCCACGCATCGATCATCCACAGCTCGGCGATACCGTCGTACGATTTCCCGAACACGCGCGTATCGGCTTTGGCCTGCGTGAGCTGCGGTTCGGCCACGACGGCCGCATCGACGCGGTTGGCGGTCAACGCCGCGGGCATCGCCGCAAACGGCAGCTCGATGAATTTGACCTGCTTCGAATCGCCGCCGTTCTTGTCGATCCACGCCTGCGCCGAGACGTGCGCGATCCCTTCGAGCACGTTGACCGCGACCGTCTTCCCGTTGAGGTCGCGAGGAACTTGGAGCGGGGACGCGAGCGGCACCAGCATCTCGGTCGTCGGGTTCTTCGTCGTGTAGGTCGAGCCGGACGCCGCGATCTTCAGCGGCAAGCCCTTCTGGTGTGCCGATGCGAGCGAGAGCACGTTGATGCCGCCGACGTCCAGCGACCCGGAGACGACCGCAGCGGCAATGGCGTTGCCGTTGGTGAACGATTGGATGTCGACCGCGATGCCGGCCTTGGCGAGAAATCCCTCCGACTGCGCGGCAAAGATCTCCGAACTCGAGTCGATCGGCACGTTGCCGACCCGCAGCGTGGTAAGATCAGCCGCTCGCGCGCGCTCGGCGGAAACCGCCAGCGCCGCCCCGAGTCCACCGAGCATCGTTCGCCGTCTCATCTCGCTTGAATACATCCCCCGGCCCGCCATGTCATCCCCCGGCCCGCCATGTCATCCCGAGCGTTGTCGAGGGATGCGTCACGGCGTTCGCGATCGAGTGCGAGCGCGCAGGCGCGAGCAGTGGCGAAAGACAGCGCCCGTGGCGCGTTCCTCGACGGGCGCTCAACTTCGTTCGCCGCCCCTCGGAATGACAGTGTTCCTCGACGGGCGCTCAACTTCGTTCGCCGCCCTCGGAATGACAGGGGGACGTTGCGGTTCCACATCCGGGCGGGTTAGGCGGGTGTCAGTTCGCGAACGGCGGCCGCGTTGAAGTAGCCGGCTTGGGGGTGGTGCAAGATGATCGCGGCGGTCGACTGCTCGGGGACGATCTGGAACGCCGACGTCAGCTCGGCGCCGATCGCGCGTTCCACGTCGAGCAAGCGCCACACGATCTCGTGTTGGGCGAGGTCGGGGCAGGCGCCGTAGCCCCAGCTATAGCGTTTGCCGCGCGCGTCGTCGAGCCCGAGCTCGCGGCGCACGCGCGCGTGCATCGCTTCGGCCAGCGCCTCGGCGGCTTGCACCGCGAACCCGTGCAGAAAGTAGGATTCGCTGTAGTCGCCGGCCGCTTGCGCGGCGTCGATCGCCCCGGACACGGAGCGGCCCATCGTTACGACCTGCAGCGCGATCACGTCGCTCGCCGCACCATCGGCGCTTGGTGCAAGCAGGTAATCCGCGAGACACAGATGTTCGCCGCCCGCCTGACGGGTGAACGGCAACCGCGCCAGTTCGCGCCGCGGATCGGCCGGATCGTACACGATGACGTCGTCGCCGAGACCCGCGGCCGGAAAGAATCCGTAGACGGCCTTCGGCGCCAGCACGCCGCCGCTTTCGGCCCGGCGCTGATAGGCCGCCAGCCGCGGCGAGAATTCGTCGCGCACGAGCTGTTCCCACGCTTCGCCCTTGGCGTTCGCACCGCCCCACGAGAGACGGTAGAGGCTCTTGAGATCGAAGCACGGCCACAGCGTGCGTACGTCGACGTCGTCGACGACGCGCGCGCCGAGGAACGGCGGACGCGGTGCTTCGCCGTAGGTGAGCGAGGTGCGAGCGGTGAGCCCGTCGCTCGTAACCGGCGCCGGCGCGGCGCGTTGCCGCTCGCGCGCGGCGCGCGCTTCGGCCAGCATGTCGAGACGGAACGCTTCGCGCGTCTCGGCCGATGAGGTCAGGCGGTCGACGATGTCGAGCCCCTCGAATGCGTCCTTGGCGTAGTACACGCCCGGCTCGAACATGCGCTCGTCTTCGACGAACGCGATCCGCCGCCCGAAATCACGGTTGATCGCCGCTCCGCCGACCACGATCGGGAAGGCCATGCCGAGCGCGTCCTGCTCCTTCACGCAGATCGGCATCTGTTTGGACGTCGACACGAGCAGCGCCGACAGACCGATCGCGTCGGCGCCGACCTCGACGGCCTTCTCGAGGATCACGTTCATCGGCACCTGTTTGCCCAAATCGTAGACCGTGTAGCCGTTATTGCTCAGGATCGTGTTGACCAGGTTCTTGCCGATGTCGTGAACGTCGCCGAATACGGTCGCGAGCACGACTTTGCCCTTGGTCACGCCTTCGGTGCGCTCGAGAAACTGTTCGAGATGCGCGACGGCCTTCTTCATCACCTCGGCCGACTGCAGCACGAACGGCAGGATCAATTCGCCCGCCCCGAACTTGTCGCCGACGTCTTTCATCGCCGGCAGCAGCACGTTGTTGAGCACGTCGACCGGATCGCGGCGCGTCAGCACCTCGTCGATCTTGGCCTCGATGCCGTCCTTGCGGCGGCGCAGGATCGCGTTGTGGATGCGCACTTCGACCGGCTCGCCGGCGTCGTCGTCCTGCTTGGTCGCAGCGACGGCGGTGCCGCCGAGGGCTTCCCAGTGCTCGATCACCCGCTGCAAGGCGTCCGGCCGGCGGTTGAGCACGAGGTCGTCGCACAGTTCGCGTTCGTGCGCGCCCAACTCCGCGTAGGGCGTGATGTCCTTGGCGTGGACGATGGCCATGTCGAGACCGGCCTCGACGCAGTGGTGCAGCATCACCGAATTGATCGCGGCGCGCGCGGCCGGTTTGAGGCCGAAGGATACGTTGGAGACGCCCAGCGACGTCAGCACGCCCGGCAGCTCCCGTTTGATCAGCCGGATGCCCTCGATCGTGTCGACGGCCGCGTTGAGGAATTCCGCATCGCCGGTCGCCAGCGTGAAGACCAGCGCATCGATGATCAGCGCGCCGGGCGGCAGATCGTATTCGGTCGTGACGATGTCGTGAATGCGCCGCGCGATCTCGAGCTTGCGCTCCGCGGTTTTGGCCATCCCGATCTCATCGATGGTCAGCGCCACGACCGCGGCGCCGGCCTCTTTCACCAGCGGCATCACCGCGTCGAGCTTGCCGCGCCCGTTCTCGAGGTTGATCGAGTTCACGACGGCGCGGCCGGCGTAGATCTTGAGCGCCGCCTCGATGACGCGCGGCTCGGTCGAATCGATGACGACCGGCGCTTCGGTCGACTGCGCGAGCTTCTTGACGATCGTCGCCATCTGGAGGTCTTCGTCCGTGCGTTCGGTCAGCGCGGCGCAGACGTCGAGCAAATGCGCGCCGACCTCGACCTGTTCGCGTGCGACGAGCATGATCTCGTCGTAGTTTTCCTCGAGCAGCAGCCGCTTGATCTTGCGCGAGCCCTGCGCGTTGATGCGCTCGCCGATCAGCAGCGGGCTGCCGTCCTGGACCAGCGCGACCGCGGTCATCGCCGAGGCCGCGAACTGCAGCGGCTTCGGCGTGGGAACGCGGCCGCGCACGCCGTCGCGCTCGAGTTCGTCGACGGTACTGCGAAACGCGGCGATGTGCTCGGGCGTGGTTCCGCAGCAACCGCCGATCGCGTTCACGCCGAAGTCGCGGATGAACGCACCCAGCGCTTGCGCCATCTCCTGGGGCTGCTCGGGATAGATCGTCTCGCCGTGCCGGCCCATCAACGGCAGTCCGGCGTTGGGAATCACGCTGACGAAACAGCGCGAATTGTCGACGAGATACCGCACCGCGTCGCGCATGTGCGCGGGGCCCGTCGAGCAATTCAAACCGATCACGTCGATCGGCAGCGCGTCGAGCGTCGCGGTGACGGCGGCGATGTCGGTGCCGAGCAGCATGCGCCCGGTCACGTCGAGCGTGGCCTGCGCTTGGATGGGAACGCGCCGCGCGCCGGCCGCGAACGCGCGCGTGATGCCGGCGATCGCCGCCTTCATCTCCAGCAGATCTTGGCTGGTCTCGATCAACAGCAGATCGACGCCGCCGTCGATCAGCGAGACGGCCTGCTCGCGATAGAGTTCCGCCAGCTCGTCGAAGGTGATCTTCGAGAGCGACGGGTCGGACGACGAGATCAGCATCCCGGTCGGGCCGAGCGCGCCGGCCACGAAGCGCGGCCGGTCCGGCGTGGAGAACCGGTCGGCGGCCTCGCGCGCCAGCCGGGCGGCGCCGTAATTGATGGCGGCGGTTTCGGCGCCCAGGCCGTACTCGTCGAGCTTGAGGCGCGAGGCGGTGAACGAATCGGTCTCGAGCACGTCGCAGCCGGCCTCGAGATACTGCTCGTGCATGGCCGTGACGAGGTGGGGGCTGTTGAGGACCAGGGCCTCGTGGCAGCCATGATAGGCCGCACCGCCGAAGGCCCCCTCGTCGAGCTCGCGCGCCATGAACTCGGTCCCGAGCGCCCCGTCGAAAACGAGGACGCGCCGCGCAAGCGCTTCGAGGTATGGGGACGTCATGTGATGACCTTCGGCGCCGGGCGCAGCAAACGTACCATAATTGTCCACAACCTGTTATATTTTGGCTGAAGTGGACATTACGATCGCACTCGACGCGGTGCGGCACCTCGCGCCCCGGGCCGCGATCGCCCGGGAAGCCGCCCGGCTGCGCCGCGACGAGCTCGACGGGTCGCTGGCCCTCGCCTCGACGCTGCTCGACCGCGATCAAATCGACGCGCTGGTCGACCGCGGCATCGCCACCGGCGACCAGCGGCTCGAGCAGTACCTGGCCGCGCGCGACCTCGCGGCCGCCGGCTCGTGGATCGCCGGCCAGCGTCCGCTGCTGGGCTCCGACCCGCGGCCGCTGATCACGGTCGAGGACGTGCGTCGGCTGCACGCGCTGGCGACGGCCGGACAGCCGGCGCTCGCGCCCGGGGTCTGGCGGCTGGCCGTCGACCACCCGGACGCCGGGATCGTCTCGTTGCCGCCGTGGATGATCGCCAAGGAAACCGCCGTTCTGGTGGACCGCTACCGCCGCCGGCCGGAGCCGAACGAGCTGGGCGCGTGGCTGGCCGCGTTCCTCGGACGCTTCGCACGCATCCGTCCGTTCGCCGGTGCGAACGGGCGCACGGGCCGGCTCGCGGTGTCGCTGCTACTCCGGCGCGTCGACGCGATTCCACTCGCCATTCCACGCGATCGCGTGCCGGCATATCGCAAGGCGCTCGTCGCGGCGGAAAACGGCGAGCTCAAGACGTTGCGCGCGCTGATCGACGACATGTTGCTCCAGGGCTGCTTGCGGCTACTGGCCGCCGCCGGCGACGCACCGCTCGAGCCGTTGCGCGAGCTCGCGGGAACGAGCTATACCGCGCTGATCAAGGCCGTCAAACGCGGCCGGCTCGCCGCCGTCGTGCGCGACGGCCGCGTGTTCACCACCAGCGCTTGGATCGCCGACTACCGCATGGAAACCGGCCGCAACTAAAGGACCGTTTCGGCTAGAGCTTCAGCACGCCGATCTTGCCCGTGGAGCCTTCCGTGAACCACAGGTTGCCGTCCGGACCGACGATGATGCCGTTCGGCGATGAGCCGCTGCTCGGAATCGAGAACTCGCTGATCGTTCCGCTGGTCGTAATCTTACCGATCGCGTTATTGCTCGTATCGGTGAACCAGAGCGCACCGTCGGGGCCCGCCGTGATGAAGTTCGGGCTGCCGAGTGCGGCACCACCGAACTGGTTCAGGATCGTCCCCGCCGTCGAGACTTGCGCGATGAGCGCGGGCGACCCCCCGGGCAGCTCCGCGACCCACAGGTTACCGTCCGAGCCGGACGTGATATCTGAGGCGGTCGAAGGCTGATTCGTCAGCGATGGGGAGACCAATGATGCGACGCCGGCCACGACCGTCCCGACTTTTTTCGTGCCGAGATCGGTAAACCAAACGTTTCCATCCGGTCCGAGCGTCATGCCCTGAATGTCGGTGGCGCCGGAAACACTAATGTTGACAGGCGGACCCATCGTTGAAACGCTGGCGATGTAGTTGCTGGCGCATTCGCTGAACCATTCATTTCCGTCCAGACCGGGCGTGTCGAAATTCGTGAACTCATGGCTCGCTTCATACGTGGTGAGCACCCCAGCCGGAGTCACCTTTCCCATGTTGCCGTCCGGGTGAGAATTGTCGTCGCCGACCCAGATATTGCCGTCTCCCCCGATGGCAACGCCGAACGGGGACTCCCAGCCGTTATTCGTGCCCGACTGGACCGGCAACAAGAGGTGCTTTGTATAGTTGGTTCCGCTCGATGAAATCGTGCTGACCGCCGGCGTACTTCCGTTGTCCTCAGCGAACCAGAGATTGCCGTCGGCGCCGGTGGCGATACCGAACGGCTCGCTCGCCGATGTCGTGTATTCGGTGATCGTGTGGCTTGCGCTGTCGGTACGGAGCGTGTTCGTGACGGCCGCGTTCAGCGTGAGCGTGCCGTCGCTGATCGCGAGGCTGCAGCCGCTGGTGGAGATCGTCGTTCCCCCGAGGACCAGCACGGTCGCACTCGTGCCCGTTCCGATGATGGTCCCCACCTTGAGGATGCCCGTGCAGCCGGTCGGCGTCACCGTATACGTCGTGCCGCCGGCCGCCGTGGGCTCGCTGATGGCCAAGAGGTGCTCCCCGGCGGGATACGTTTTCACCGTGGCCGGCGCCGTGCCGTAGAACACGGTCGGATTTGAGACGAACAGAATCGGCTCGATGACGGCGCTTTCGGTCGCGCCGCCTTGACCGCTGACGGCCGACGCCGTCAGCGTGACGGTCGCCTGGTAACCCGCCGAGCCGAGGCCGTCGTAGACGGCCTGCACCGTGTCGGTCGCTTTCGAGACGGTCACTTGCGCCGCCGGCGTGCCACCGTCGAGTTCCAGCAAAACGTGTCCCGAACCGCCGGCCTCGGCGACGGTGACCGTGATCGGGTTCGCAAAGGGCGCGTTGGAGGAGCCGGCGACGATCGCGTTGTTGCCGAAGTCAGTCGGCGCGATCGTCAGGCCGATATCGTGCGTTTGCCCATCCGCGGCGAACTTGAGCAGCGACGCTTGGCCACTGAGACCGACGATCAGGCCGCCGATGCCGGCTGCGATCACGTTTGCGGTTCCCGCCACGACGGTTTGCGTAACGCCGGCGTTGCCGAGAATGTGCGCCGAGCCGGGAATCGCGCCGTTTACCGGCGCCGTGTCATAGAGGACGAACACGAAGTCGTCGGAACCAACCGGCGCGACGACCGCCACGGTGCAAGTGCGCGAACCCGTGCCCGTGCACGCGTTGCTGCCGCTGGAAACGTTCGTGACGCTCGTCGCGAGCGGCGTCGTATGCCCCGTATCGCTGTGCGCGTAGACCGTCACGGTAACGCCGTTGGTGCTCGGCGAGACGAAGGCCGGCCGGCGGCTGGCCGTTGTTCCCACGGTAGGAGCAGGAATGACCATATTCATGCTCACGTTCGCCGTAGAGCCTGACGTTTGTGCCGCACTGGTCGGGACCGGTGCAGCCTGAGGGAGTGCCGATCCGCCTTTACCACCGCTGCACCCGGCGGCCGTGAACGCGGCGAAGACTGCTGCGAGAAAGGCAGCGTTACGCCTGAGCGACATCGTGAGCCTCATGGGCGCAGAAATGCGTCGCAATTCGCAGCGTTCCTTTTCTAAAGATTGTATATAAATCTGATACGGTCTTATTTGAAGACACGAACCGGACGAGGATGCCCACACCCTTTGCGCAAACGCGCATATGGAACCTGACCTGGAATAGGGGTTATGAATGTCACGTTGGTTTCCTGCCGTCGGCATCCTCGCGCTCGCTTTCGGAATCGTAGCGTGTGCCGGCGGCATCACGACGACGCGTGTTGCGGCGCCGGTCCTTCAATTGCCGGGGAATGCCACGTCGCTTGCAATCAGCGGAGCAACCACTGCCCAGTTCAGTGTGTCGGAACCCGGGTATAACGGCACGTTCACGGCAACATCTTCGAACACGGCCGTCGCGACCGTCACTCCGATGACCATTCAAAGTTCGTCGGATACTCGCGCGGCGGAGTCGGAACGGACCGTCGCGTCGGACTCGGGTGGTGCAACCTTCACCATCGAGACGTTCGAGAACGGCACCACGACGATTACGGTAAGCGACCAGAACGGCGGCTCATCACAGTTCATCGTGACGGTAACGGGGGCATCGCCCGCGCCGTCAGCTTCTCCGACCGCTTCGCCGACCGCGACACCGCTGGTGGTCGCGTCGCCGGCCGCCCTCAACTTCACGGCGACCGGCCAAACGGGGACCGTTGCGGTCAGCGAGAACGCGTATTCGGGTTCGTTCGCAGCGGCTTCGAGCAATACGGGGGTCGCAACCGTATCGCCGGCAAGCGGAACCTCGTTTACGATCAGCGCTGTTGCCGCCGGCACCGCTTCGGTGACCTTTACCGACAGCAATCAAAATTCGTCGTCCGTCTCGGTTACGGTGACGACCTCGAGCGGTTCGATTACAAGCCGGACGCGTCAGTAGCGGCCGCCGATGATAGGGCGGTCGGCGTTCATCGGCGCTTCGCTGGGGTTGGCCGCCGCCGGCGTCGCGCAACCCGGCGAGGCGGCGGGGATCGAGCTCGTCGAGCAGGCCGGAGAATTCGATCTTGCCGCATTCGCCCGGCGTGTCTCGCGCGATGCCGACGTCCGTCACGTCTGGGACTCCGGGTCGCTCCGTCCGACAATCCTCGGCGGGGTGAAGAACGCCCTGAACGGTTTGCAGTTCGGCTTCGGCATTGCCCCGAGCCGGATCGCAACGGCGTTCGTTACGCACAGCGATTCCAATTTGCTGCTCTACGGCGACTCCGCTTGGACCACATACCGGCTCGGAGAGCTGTACTCCGTACACGACCCGAACGGCGCCCCGATAACGGCGAATATCTTTGCCGCGGCACACAGCGCGTCGACCCTTGCCGATCCCAATGACGTCCACGGCTTCTACCAAGACGCGTCGATCGCCGCGTTGCAACGGCGGGGCGTGATGTTCTTTGCCTGCAATACGGCGCTCGTCCAACACGCCGAACAGATCGCCGCCGGTGGTTTGACCAAACAGCCGGCGAACGAAATCGTGCGCACGCTGCAACACTCGCTGCTGCGCGGGGTCACGCTCGTGCCGTCCGGCGTCGCCGCCGTCGCCTATTTGCAATCGCGCTTCCACTACGGCTATTTGACCGAACAGTAGCCGTAGTTCGGCGGTCGGCGGCCCGCCGAGGTTACTCGAGACCCAGCTCGCTCCAGCGCAAGACGGCACGTTCCATCAGCGGCGCACGCACTTTGTTGATGCGCGGAAACTCGACGTCCTTGAAGTGGAACGTCGCGTCGATCCCGAGGCCGCAGCTGGGCGGAACGAAGTCGACCTCGTCGGTGCGCTTGCGGCCCGGTCCGTGGACCTTGCCCTTGACGACATGCTTGTCGGGCTCGACCGTCGAGACGACGCGCCACATCACCTCATCCCAATCGCGCACGTTGCAGTCGTCGTCGACGACGATGATCCAGCGCCAGCGCTCCCCGCTCTCGTACCAGATCCCGTCCATGATGCGGCGCGGATCTTCTTTGTCGCGGATCGTGGCCGAAACGATCAACATCCCCATCCGTCCGACTTCGGGGAAGTAGACGTCCTTGATGTTGGTTAGACCGGTCTTCTGGATCAGCCGCGCCTGGATCGAGCCCGAGCGCAACAGCTGCCGCGGATAGTCCTCGACGCGCTGACAGATCAGTCCGTAGTGCACCGGATCGCGCCGGTGCGTGATCGCGGTGATGTGGACGACGAACGCGTCCTTGTTCTCACCGTAGAATCCGGTCGACTCGCCGTGCGGGCCTTCGACCGTGCGCTCGCCCGGATGGATGATCCCTTCGACGATCATTTCGGCCTGCGCCGGCACGAGCAGATCGCTCGTCTCGCATTTCACCAGCTCCGTCGGCGCGCCGCGCCAACCGCCGGCGACCTCGTACTCCATCGAGCCCTCGACGCCGTCCGCGCCGGGCGCCGCCGGGCTGCCCGATGCGAGCGTCAGCAGCGGATCCATGCCCAACACGATCGCCACCGGCGTCGAACGCCCGGCGTTCTCGTTGTCGAGCACGTGGTCGCCGCCGCCCGAGCCGGTCGACGAGTTGCGGCCGCGCAGACCGCCGGAGAGCGAGAGCGTCTTCGCATCCTTGATCATCACGCGGTACGAGCCCATGTTGAGGTACCCGGTGAGCGGATCGCGGGTCACGATGCCGGCCGTCGTCCCGAGATAGCGTCCGCCGTCGAACTCATGCCAATGCGGCGTGGGAATGGCGTCGATGTCGACGTCCGCTTGTCCGACGATGACCTCTTTGCATGGACCGGTGGGCACCGTCACCGAGGCGATGCGCCCGGTCATGCCCGCGACGACGCGCTCGTGGATCGTTTCCTCGTCGGCGGCGGTGCCGAAGGCCACGGCGAGTTGCGGCACGGTCGAGATGATGTTCGTCACAAGCGGCTGGCCGCGATAGCCCTTGACGTTGTCGAACCACAACGCCGGACCGTGCCGCTCGAGCGAGCGCGCGGTGATCGTGCCGAGTTCGTCGTGCGGGTCGACCTCGGCCGTCACGCGGTGCAGCAGTCCGCGCTCTTCGAGCAGGTGGAGATACTCGCGCAGATCGGCGTAGCCGACGCGCGTCTGCGATCGATCGATCATGAGGTCACCCTAGGATTGGAGGAAGGCGGCGAAGAGGCTGGACGCGGGGAAGCGCTGCGGTAGAAATCCGTAGCGCGCGCTGGCGTCGATGATCGGCTGGATCAGCGCCGGGTCAAGGTGCTCGGCGTACTCCATCCGGTGCAGTTTCGCCATCGTGTCGTCCGACATCTTCGAATACTTCTGCAGGATGACGGCGGTCGCGGGACGGTTGTGGTTAGCCCATACGGCGGTGTCGTGGATCGCGGCGACCATCCGCTGCGCGACGGCCTTGTTGTTGTCGAGCCAGTCGTTGCGCGCCACCCAGGCCGTGGTTTGCAACCGTCGCGCCAACACGTCGTACGGTTTGCAGAGGACGCGCGCGCCGTCTTGCAGCGCGGCCGTCGACCACGGATCGGATGTCAATGTCGCATCGACGCGATGCGCCTTCAATGCCGGCAATTGATCGGGCAGACGAGCCTCGACGTAGTTGACGAGCGACGGGTTCACGCCGTTCTTGTCGAACCAAGCCATCACCGCGGCTTGTTCGGTATCGTGCAACGTCGTCATCGCGAGCGTCTTTCCGATCAGGTCTTTGGCCGCGCGTACGGGCGAGTCATTGAGAACCAGCACGACAGTCGTCGGCGGCGCGTCGGCCGAGTAGATCGAACTGCCCGCGATCACGGAGATCGGCAACCCGCGAAAGTGCGCCTGCGCGATCGAGGCGATGTTGCTGATCGTGACGTCGAGCGCGCCGCCGGCGAGTGCCGCGGTGAGCGCTCCGCCGCTGCCGAGCGTGAGGATATCGGCGTCGATTCCGTGACGCGCGAAGAAGCCGCCGTCGTTGGCGAAGAGCGGCTCGCCGAAGTTGTCGCCGATCCCGCAACCGACCCGCACGCTCGCGTTCTGCGCCGCAGCGGGCGAGGGTCGCAGCATCGCGGCGGCCAGTGCGGTCGAGGTGAGGCCGAGTGCTTGCGATCGCTTCAACGAACCGCCTCCTCTTTGACGGACAGCACATCTTACGATGCGCCGCCCGCTAAGCCTCTCCAAATCCGCCGGTCGAGGAGTTGCCCCGGCTGTCGCGCAACGATCGTGGCGCGTTCCTCGACGGGCGCTCAACTGCGTTCGCGCCCCTCGGAATGACAGGGGTGAAAAAGCGAAGTCGTGGCTCGCCCTGTCATCCCGAGATA
>JBEKXE010000107.1:0-15760 GCA_049512335.1 Candidatus Lustribacter sp. | reverse complement strand
CCGGCTGCTGATCGCCGGCGATGCCGCGCATCTCTTCACCCCGACCGGCGGAATGGGCTACAACACGAGCATCGACGACGCGGTGAACCTCGGCTGGAAGCTCGCCGCGGTGATCGGGAACGTCGCGCCGGAAACGTTGCTCGACACCTACGAGGCCGAACGCCGGCCGATCGCGCTGCGCAATACGACGTTCGCGGGCAGCATGGCCGACAGCATCGGGCGCATCCCCGTCACGTCGCTGGCCGAAGAGCCCGGAGCGGCGGGTGATGCGGCCCGCGCCGAGCTCGGGCGCGCGCTGGCCGTGCACGTCGCCAGCGAGTTCAACATTCCCGGCGTGCAACTCGGCGTGCGCTACACGAGCGCGATCGTGGCGCAGGAACCGGGCCCCCCGCCACCCGACGAGTCCGGCCGTTACGTGCCGTCGGGCTACCCGGGCGCGCGCGCGCCGCACCGGCGCATCGGTACGGGCTCGCTGCTCGACCGGTTCGGCCGTGACTTCACGCTGCTGCTGCTCGCGCCGGCGAACGCCGAGCCGTGGGAACGCGCTGCGGAAACGTTGCGCCTACCGCTCGCGGTCGTGCGCTTCGACGACGCGGAGGCCCGCGCGCTCTACGGCGCGGACGCCGTGCTCGTGCGCCCCGACCACCACGTCGCGTGGCGCGGCGACGCCGGCGCCGACCCCGGCCGCGTGTTGGCCGCGGCGATCGGCCTCAGCAGCATGGCGGTCCTACAGCCGTTCCGGTAGGCGCCCACGCGGCCATCCGCGCTTCGGTCTTCTTCTTCAGTTCTTCGAGCGCCGCGCGCGGATAGTACGTGCCGGCACGCACGACCCCCGCGATGCGGTGCAGGTTCTGCACGCTCTCGAGCGGGTTCGCGTCCAGCAGCACGAGGTTCGCGTCCTTGCCCGCGGCGACGCTGCCCATGCGGGATTCCCGGCCCAAGAACTCGGCGCCGTTCGACGTCGTCATCTGCAGCACATCGAGCGGCGACAATCCGGCCGCTTCGAGCAGATCGAATTCCGCATGCAGCCCGAAACCGCCGACGATGAAGCCGCCGCCCAGGTCCGAGCCGGCCAGCATCTTGACGCCGGCACCCTTGAGCGGCTTCACCAGTTGCAGCTGACGCGCAAAGAGCGCCTTGAGCGTCGCGCGCGCCGGTGCCGGAATCTGGCTGGCGAATTGCTGCGAGACGTCTTCCCACATCTGGCGCGTCTGCGGCGGCACGTAGCGCAAGTTGGGATCGTCGCGATAGGCCGGATCGTCGCCGAGTTCCATCGTGCGAATGCGGATCAGCGTCGGGCACAACCACATGCCGGTTGCGACGAAATGCGCAGCCAGATCTTGGCAGCGCTCGGCGCTGAACGTATCGACGACGCGTGCGTAGCGCTCGAACTCGGGCGGCGGCGTGACGATCGTCGGGTTCGCGAGCACGCGCCGCACGACGCTCTCCGGAATCGGACCGCTGATCGGAGGTGGCTTGGGCGGATTCTGTGCCATGTGGGCGCGTAACGCCGGCTCGTCGGTCGAACAACCCAGCAAGATGCTGTCGCGCGGCCCAAGATGCTCGATCGAGCGCATGCCGGCCGACGCTGCCTCGCGCACGTCGACGCTGGGGGGCAAGTGTCCGATAAAACGCAAGCCGAGCCGCGTACTCTCGGCCAGCGCCGCGAAAAACACATCGGGCCGCACGTCGATGACCTTGATGAAATCCGCACCGGCGGCATGCTGCTTCGCAATTTCGGCGACGACGGCTTCGGACGTGGGGGCATTGGCCGGCGTCAGGATCTCGCCGGCCATTTCGAGCAACTCGGGCATGACATCCGAAAGTAGCGTGCCGCTCTGCCGGGCGGCGAGTGCGGCCGGCGTGCTCGCCATCTCGCGAAAGCCCGTCACGCCGTTGGCGAGCATCAGCGTGAGGTTGCCCGGCGGATCGCTCGAGCTCAGCGGGTGGGCGTGCAAGTCGAGGAACCCGGGCACGACGAACTTGCCGCGTGCGTCGATGACTTCCGCCGCGCCGTCCTTTGCAGCGTCGGCACCGGTGACGATCTGCACGATCTTGCCGCCGTCGATCATGACCGACGCGTGGCGCGTCAGCGCGCCGTCATGCGGATCGACGATCGTAGTCCCGTTGAGTACGAGCTTCATGTCGGCGGCATTAGTATGAGTTCCATACCAAGTTCCTTTCACAATAGCATGAAATAGTGTACAATGCTGATATGAGCAACGCGGCCCGCGCGACTTCGGGCGAGCAGTTCTATCTGCCGGACGATCCGCTGATCTCGGATTTCGTCGCCGACTTGCTGCGCAAGAACCGCTCGAGCCGCACGATGGAAGCCTACGCGCGCGACCTCGAACACTTCGGCCGCTACCTCACCGGCGACGGCGAGGGCCGGGTCTTTCCGAAGCTGCGCGACGCGACGGCGAGCGACATCCGCAAATACGTCCTCTTCCTCATGACCGTGCGCCGCTACAAGGTCGTCGCGGTGCGCCGCAACCTCAGCACGCTGCGAACCTTCTACACGTTCTTGCGGCGCGAAGGGCTGCGCACCGATCAGCCCGCGCTCGACGTCGAATTACCCAAAGCCGAGCAGCGCAAACCGAAGGTGTTGCGCCTGCCGGAAGTCGCGTCGATGATCAAAGCGCGCGTCGAGCGCCCGGGCGGCAAGAGCCTGGCGGCGCGCGACCACGCGATCATCGAGCTGCTCTACGGCAGCGGCATTCGCCGGGCCGAGCTGGCCGGCTTGAACCTCGACGACGTCGACTTCGGTAGCCGCGTGGCGATGGTCACCGGCAAGGGCAACAAACGCCGCATGGTCCCGCTCACGGAAGCGTCGGTCGTTGCGATGCAAAAGTACTACAGCGAACGGCCGGCGTCGAACGACCGGGCCTTCTTCCTCAGCAACCGCAACGCGCGGCTCGGCCTGCGCCAAGTGTGGCAAATCGTCAAAGACTACGCGGCCAAGAGCGGCGTCGACCGCGCGACGACCCACGCCATGCGCCATTCCTTCGCCACCCACTTCATCGAAGGCGGCGGCGACCTCTCGTCGCTGCAGCGCCTGCTCGGCCATGCCAACATCGCGACGACCCAAATCTACATCGATCAGTCGATCGCCCATCTCAAGAAGGCGTTCGACGCCGCGCATCCGCGCGACAAAGACGAGTTCGACGACGCGCTCGCGGACGCGTGAGCGCCGCCGCTTTTACTTGCCGATCCCGCCGCCCGGTTTGCTGACCGCGACCCAGGCGTCTTTGTCCGGATCCCAGCGTTCCATGATGACCCAGTTCGCCGAGATGCCGCGCTGCGGCGTCGCAACGAAGTTGTAGCGCCCGAGGGTTCCGGCCCAGTCTTTCGTTCCGGCGATGTCGGCACGCAGCTGCTCGGGGGTCGCGCCCGGTCCGCGCTTGGCGAGTATCCCCGCCATCAAGCTGATCGGGTCCCACGCCACGGCAGCCAGCAGATCGGGCCGTTGACCGTTGGCGGCCTTGAACGCCGCGGTGAAGCGTGTTACCGCGTCGCGCACGCCGCGATCGGTCAGCTGATCGGGCACCAGCGCCGGCGGTCCCGCGAAGAGCAGTTCCTTGGGCATGTACGACTTGTACGATTCCATCTGCGCGTAGGACATGTTGCCCGGTGAGCTCACGACCGGAATGTCGAGCCCAATGTTCTGCATCCCGTGCAGAACGGTTCCGGTTGCCGTGCCGGTCGTAAACGCGATGAAGGCCTGTGCGCCCGCGGCTTTGATCCGCGAGAGCTGCGCGTCGACGCTGATGTCGGTGAGACCGAAATGCTCGTAGGCGACGAACGACATGCCGGCATTCGCGTATTCCGGCTGCTTGATGAGCGCTTGCAAGATCGTGTCCGCGTCTTGACCGGTGGCGTCGGTGCCGTTGAGTACGGCGATCTTCTTGAAGCCGCGCGCGCGCAGATAGTTCATCGACACGCCGAGGATGTCGTCGGAGGAGTACAGGGCGGAAAACTGATAGCTGCCGGCCGTTGGGTGGATCGACGGCGTGAGACAATACTGCAGCGGTCCGTTCGCGATCAGCGCCGCGGTCGCGCGGCACGTTGCGGCCGGCCCGCCGTCGATGACGATCGCCGGGTGCTTTTCGAGCGCCTGATTCATCAACTGGACCGCGGTCTGCGGGTTCGTTTGATCGTCGAGCACGGTGACGTGCAACGGCTGGCCCTTTATGCCGCCGGTGCGGTTGAAATCGTCCGAGAACACCTGCAGCGCGACGGCTTCCGCCTTTCCGAGAAACGCTGCGACGCCGGTCGTCGGCAACACGGCGTAGATCTCATACGGTTCGGGCGCGGCGTGCGCGACCGGGGACAAGCTCGCCAGCAGCGCGGCCGCCGCGAGCGAGGCGAAAACGCGGTGACGCATCAGCTTTTCGGCGTCTCGAGGTGGCCGCCGAAGCCGAAGCGCATCGCCGAGAGCACCTTGTTCTGGAAATCGGCCTCGCCGCGCGAACTGAAGCGCGCGTAGAGCGCGGCCGTGAGCACCGGAGCCGGCACGGCTTCGTCGATCGCGGCCTTGATCGTCCAGCGTCCCTCGCCCGAATCGGAGACGCGGCCCGCGAACTTCGAGAGCTGCTCGTCCGTGGCGAAGGCCTGCGCGGTAAGGTCGAGCAGCCACGACGCGACGACGCTGCCGCGCCGCCAGACCTCGGTGATTTCGCCCAGGTCGAGCTCGTACTGGTAGTGCTCGGGATCGCGCAGCGGCGTCGTCTCGGCGTCCTCGGCGTGCTTCTGCTTGCCGATGTTAGCCGACTTCAGCACGCCGAGACCCTCGGCGTACGCGGCCATCATGCCGTACTCGATGCCGTTGTGCACCATCTTCACGAAGTGTCCGGCGCCGTTTGGTCCGCAGTGCAGGTAGCCGCGTTCGGCCGTGCCTTTGTTCTCCGGCCGGCCGGGCGTGCGCGGCACGTCGCCGATGCCCGGCGCGAGCGTGTTGAAGATCGGGTCGAGGCGTTTCACCGTCGCGTCCGGACCGCCGATCATCATGCAGTAGCCGCGCTCGAGTCCCCACACGCCGCCGGAGGTGCCGACGTCGACGTAGTCGATACCCTTGCCCTTGAGCTCGCCGGCGCGCCGGATGTCGTCGATGTAGTACGAGTTGCCGCCGTCGATGATGCAGTCGCCTTTGTCCAGCAGCGGCAGCAGATCCGCAATGCTGGCGTCGGTGACCGCCGCCGGGACCATCAGCCAGATCGAACGCGGCTTATCGAGCTTCGCGACGAAATCTTTCAGCGCCGTCGACCCGGTCGCGCCTTCCTTGCCCAGCCCCGCCACGGCATCGGCGCTGCGGTCGTACACGACGCAGGTGTGTCCGCCGCGCATCAGCCGGCGCACCATGTTGGCGCCCATACGGCCGAGGCCGATCATCCCGAGTTGCATTAGGTCTCCTTCTTCTCCGTACGGTAGCGCCGGATGAGCGCGTTGGTCGAACTGTCGTGGGCGAGCGGCTTCCCCATCTCGCCCTGCGTGGCGGCGAGCTCCGGGATGATGCGTTGCGCGAGGGCCTTGCCCAGCTCGACGCCCCATTGATCGAACGAATCGATGTTCCAGATCGCGCCCTGAACGAACACGCAGTGTTCGTAGAGCGCGACGAGCTTGCCCAGCGCCGCCGGCGTCAGCTTGTCCAGCATCAACGTGTTCGACGGGCGGTTGCCTTCGAACACGCGATGCGGCACGAGCCAGTCGGGCGTCCCTTCGGCTTTGACTTCCGCCGGCGTCTTTCCGAAGGCCAGGGCTTCGCCTTGTGCGATGACGTTGGCGATGAGGATGTCGTGATGCGCGCCGAGCGGGTTGAGCGACTCGACGAAGGCGATGAAGTCGCACGGGATCAGCCGCGTGCCCTGGTGGATCAGCTGGTAGAACGAGTGCTGGCCGTTGGTGCCCGGCTCGCCCCAGTAGACCGGCCCGGTGTCGTGCTCGACCGGCGCGCCGTTGAGCTGCACGTGTTTCCCGTTGCTCTCCATCGTCAGCTGCTGCAGGTACGCCGGAAAGCGCTTGAGGTACTGTTCGTAGGGCAGCACCGCCACCGTCTGCGCGCCGAAGAAATCGTTGTACCAGATCCCGATCAAGCCCATCAGCACCGGCAGGTTCTGAGCGAACGAGGTCGTGCGGAAGTGCTCGTCCATTTCGTGGAATCCGAGCAGCATCGCTTTGAAATTCGCCGGCCCGACCGCGAGCATCGTCGAGAGCCCGATGGCGGAATCCATCGAATACCGGCCGCCGACCCAGTCCCAAAAACCGAACATGTTGGCCGTGTCGATCCCGAACTTCTCGACTTCGGCCGCGTTGGTCGACACCGCGACGAAGTGCCGGGCGACGGCGGTCTCATCGCTGCGCAGCTTGGCGAGCAGCCATTGACGGGCGGTGTGCGCGTTGGTCATCGTTTCCAGCGTGGTGAACGTTTTGGACGAGATGATGAACAGCGTCTCCGCCGCATCCAGGTCGATGACCGCTTCGGCGAAATCCGTGCCGTCGACGTTGGAGACGAACCGGAACGTCATCCCGCGATCGCTGTAGGCCCGCAGCGCTTCGTAGGCCATCACCGGGCCAAGGTCGGAGCCGCCGATGCCGACGTTGATGACGTTGCGAATCCGCTTGCCGGTGTGGCCCTGCCAAGCCCCGGAACGCACGCGGTCGGCGAACGCCGACATCTTGTCGAGCGTCTCGTGCACCTCGGGCACGACGTTCTTCCCGTCGACGACGATCGAGGTGCCGAGCGGCGCCCGCAGCGCCACGTGCAGCACGGCGCGGTTCTCCGAGACGTTGATCTTCTCGCCGGCGAACATCGCATCGATGCGGGCACGCAACTTCGATGCCTCGGCCAGGTTCAGCAACAGCTTCAGCGTCTCGTCGGTGACGCGGTTCTTCGAGTAGTCGAGGAAGACGCCGGCACCTTCGGCGTTGAGACGTACGCCCCGTCCCGAGTCTTGCGCGAAGAGGTCGCGCAGGTGCGTGTTGCGGACCGTCGCGTAGTGCGCCGCGAGCGCGGCCCATGCCGAGTGATTGTCAGGCGCGTCCATTGTGAGCCGGGTTTCGTTGGAAGTGCCCGAAGCCTCCCGCCTCCCGCCGCCCTCTAGGCTGTGAGCGCGACCGCGATGTCCGCGGCGAGGCGCGCGTTGCTCTTGATCAGTGCGATGTTGGTCGCGAGACTGCGACCGCCCGTCAGGTCCAGCAGCCGGTCGAGGAGAAACGGCGTGACGTCCTTGCCCGTGATACCGGTGGCCCGCGCCGCCGCGACCGCGGCCTCGATGTGCGCAGCGATCTCGCCGGCCGGAATCTCGTCGGCGGCGTCGACCGGATTGGCGATCAGCGTGCCGCTCGCGTACCCGAGTGCGCGCTGCGCGCGAATCGCGCCGGCGATCGCCACCGCCGAATCGAGCCGCAACGGCGCGCGCAGGCCGCTGCTGCGGCTCCAAAACGCCGGAAAGAGGTCGCTGCGGTAACAGATCACCGGCACGCCGCGCGTCTCCAGCACCTCGAGGGTCTTGGGCAGATCCAGCAACGCTTTGGCGCCCGCGCAAACGACCGCCACCGACGTGCGCGCCAGCTCGTCGAGATCGGCCGATACGTCCAGCGTGGTCTCGGCTCCGCGATGCACCCCGCCGATGCCGCCGGTTGCGAACACGCCGATGCCGGCGAGCGCCGCTGCGATCATCGTCGCCGCGACGGTCGTCGCACCGGCCGCTCCGGTCGCGACGGTGAACGGCAGATCGGCGCGGCTGACCTTGCGCACGTCCGCCATGCCGGCCAAAGCGCGGATCGCTTCCGGTTCGAGGCCGACCCGAATGCGGCCGTCGACGACGGCGATCGTCGCGGGCTCGGCGCCGCCCGCGCGCACCAACGCTTCGACCTCGAGTGCGGTTTCCACGTTTTGCGGAAACGGCATACCATGCGTGACGATCGTCGTTTCGAGCGCGACGACCGCGCCGCCGTGCGCCAGCGCGCGGGCGACGCGCGGCGCGAGCTCGAGCGGGCCGCTCATACGGCCGCGCGCAGGGCCGCCAGCGCCGCCCGCGTCAAGCCGGCGGCACAGGCCGACGTCGATTCGAGCGTGAGCTTCGCCGCCAGCGAACCGGTGCGTACGGCCTCCCGCAACGGCTCGCCGCCCAACAGTCCGAACAGCGTGCCGGCGACGAGCGCATCACCGGCGCCGGTCACGTCGACCGGGCTCGCCGCCGGCACCGCGACCTCGACCGTTCCGTCCGCGTCGGTGACGACGATCCCGTGCGCGCCGCGGGTCAGGACGACCGCACCCGCACCGCGTTCCCGAAGCCGGCGGCCGGCCGCGGCGGCGTCGAGCGTTTCGCTGCCGAGCAGCGCTTGCGCTTCGTCGGCATTCAGAAACAGCAGATCGAGGCCGTGCAAATCGGCGGGCAGGCGCGCGACGCGCACCGTCGATACGGCGTCGATCGCGAGCGGCGGCCCGCCGGCACGCCGGTCTTCCAAGAGGGCGCCGATAACGCCCGGCGGCAGCGTGCAATCGGCGAACGTCCACGCAGTCCGCGCGTCGTCGTCGAAGGCCGCGCCCAGCATCGCGATCGGCAGGGCGTCGATGGCGGCGGTCGCCGCGACGCCGATCACGAGCTCGCCCTGCGCGTCGACGATCGCCACGTACTCGGACGTCGGATGCTGCGGTGAAAGCAGGACGCCGTGGACGTCGATCCCGAGCGCGGCGCACCCGGCGCGCAGCGCCCGCCCGCCGGCGTCGTCACCGACCTGCGTCACCAGCGCCACGGCGACGCCGAGCCGCGCCAGGTTCTCGGCCACGTTGCGGGCCACGCCGCCGAAGCCGGTACGCAGCTGGGCCGGATTCGAGGTCGCCGGCCGGGCGGGGCCGGCGAGCGCGAAGGTGCGGTCGAGCCCGGCGTTACCGACGCACACGATCCGGTCGCGCGCGCCCGGGGCGCTGAACGGGGCGGTCACTCGCGGCCGAAGCGCCGCTGCCGAGCTTGGGTCTTGGCCTCGCGAACCAGGGTCATCAAGACGAGTTCCCGCTCGTCGTCGTCGATCGCTTCCCCGGCCACCTCGCGATTGACCAAGCCCGCCAGCGCCCGGGAGGCGTAGCTGTTGGGGAAGGCCTGGATGTAGCGATGGATCTCGGCCGCAATTTCGAGTATGACGGCGGCGTCGTCCCGGTCCCCGTCGACGGACATCTTGCCTTACTATCGGCGCTTCGGTCGCCGATACACCTTGGGAGGGAGCGCTTCGGGTCGAGTACGGCGAAAGGACTCCGCGCTCCGTTCCGTTGAGAAGGTTAGACGAGTGGGCCTCATTTCACGCGACGAGCTTCCGTACGTCGTTCCCGATTTCACCGCGGACAACGAGGTTCGCAAGCAGTACCATGCCGTCGCGAAGTCGCTCCTCATTCAGGCGATCGCCGGCGCCCTGCGCAAGATGCGTGAGGAGCACGAGTTCGTGCGCTTGCGGCTCGAGGCCAACAAGCGGGCCGCCGACGCCGTGCTCGCCGCGCTCGAGCGGCACGCCCACTCGACGCGTTCCAAGTACGCGCGCATCGTGCCCAAACAGCGCACGGCCAGCGGCATCGTCCGGCCGCCGACGCTCTTCTTCGACAACATCATGTCGATGGGCGCCGCGGAGAAGTTCTACAAACAAGCGCTGGAGGCGGCCAACGCCAAGCGCGAAGCGATGGTGAAGGTCCGCACCACCTCGCGCGACCTGCAGCGGCACATGGACAAAATCGAGACCGCGCTGGTCGTGCACGAGCTCGAGGTGCGCAAGTACTACAAGACGGACGAGGGCCGCAGCGAGCTCGAGGCCGATCCGCGGCTCGAAGAACTGGCCAAACAGTGCGAGGCGATCGACGCCGAGCGGGCCGACTACGCTGCCCGGCTCGTCGCCGGCACGGTCAGCGAGGAGGAACGCCGCGACCGGACAATGGCCCAGGACGGTTACCGCTACCTCGACGGCGAGGTGTTGGGTCTGCACTGTCTGCACGAGCGCGAGTTGCGCTTCGGCGCGCTGAGGTATCTGATGTTTCGCGACAAGGTCGATCGTATCTGGACCCTGGAGTATTCGCCCGACCTGGTGCCGCTGACCCAGATGCGCTTCAACATCCACTTTCAGAACGGGCGCTACTTGATCGAGCGTGCGGCGCCGCCCCCGCCGGCCGAGGAGACGCACCGCGCCGTGCACGAGGGCAGCGATCCGCGCGCTTACATGGGGACGGACCCGGCGCTGCGCCAAGCCTTGCGCCAATTCGTCGAACGCGAACGGGCCGGTACCTGAGGTGGCGGACGGAGGAATTCGCCGCGTCGTCACCACGCACGACGCCGGCGGCAAGGCGGTCATTTTGTCCGACGGCATCGCGACGAACGCGAAAACGCGTTCGAGCGGAATCCGCGGGACACTGTTGTGGACGACCGATTCGATGCCGGTCACCTATTCGAACCGCGACCGCGGCGCGGTGCAGATCGGCACCGGACCGCCGCCCAACCACAGCATCCTGCGCGTGGTCGAGTTTCCGCCGCACAACGAGGCGCCGGCCGAAGAAAACGCCTCGGTGCTGGTCGAGATGGGCATCGCGCCGCCGTCCGCAGAGCGCCGCGCACCGCGCCACCCCCACATGCACGCGACCGATAGCGTCGACTATGCCATCGTGCTCGAGGGCGAGATCGACATGCTGCTCGACGAGGACGAGGTGCACTTGAAAGCCGGCGACATCCTCGTGCAACAAGGCACGAACCACGCCTGGGTCAATCGCAGCGACCGCCCGTGCAAGATCGCGTTCGTGCTGATCGACGCCGCCGGCTCCCCACTCGTCCCGAAAGACTAGCCTCGGCGGTGAATCGCGGTGGCTTCGATCTCGACCAGTAGGCCGGGTTCGACCAGGGCCGCCACTTGGACCAGCGTCGACGCCGGGAAATCGCCGTCGAAGAACTTCCGTCGCGCCTCGCCGATCTCGACGCGTTTCGTGATGTCGGTCACGTAGACGTTCAGTCGCGCCACGTCGTCCATCGACGCGCCGGCCGCTTCGAGCAACGCCTTGATCTTGCCCAGCGCGATCGTGGCCTGCGAAAGCATCGAACCGTCGCCTTCGATGCGGCCGTCGGCGTCGCGCGCGATCTGTCCCGAGACGAAGATCAGCTCGCCGGCGACCAGACACTGGGAGAACGACCCCGGCGGCGGTTCGGGGACTTCGGGGCTGCGCACGCGCTTGAGTAAGCTCATGCGGCGTTGATGCGAGCAGCCGGGTGACGTTTCTTGCAGCGTCTGACGGGCCAAGGGCGAAGTCGCCCGGGTCATGATGAGCGCAGCATCGATCGTTCACACCGCTTCCGGCGACGTTTCGGGCACCGGCACCGACGTACGGGTCTATCGCGGCATCCCGTACGCCGCGCCGCCGGTCGGCCCGTTGCGCTGGCGCCCGCCGCAGCCCGCCGAGCCCTGGAGCGGCGTCCACGACGGCTCGCGCTTCGGCAACGATCCGATGCAGCTCGGCGAGCCGGCAAGCCGTGGCTCGCGCGCGCCGGGCGTCTCCGAAGATTGCCTGAACCTGAGCATCTGGACGCCGGCGACCGTGCCGGACGGCGGGGCGCCGGTGCTGGTGTGGTTCGACGGCGGCGGGTTCGTGTCGGATTCGGCCGCCAAGGAGCGCACCGACGGCGAACGTTTCGCGCGTCTCGGCGCGGTGCTCGTTGCGGTGAACTATCGCGTGGGGGTCTTCGGCTTTCTCGCGCATCCGGCGCTGACGGCCGAGTCCCCGCACCACGCTTCGGGCAACTACGGCTTCATGGACGCGATCGCGGCTCTGCAGTGGGTGCGCGCGAACATCGCGGCCTTCGGCGGCGACCCCAAACGCATCACGCCGTTCGGCGAATCGGCCGGCGGCGCGGTCGTCGCGTCGCTGCTGATCTCACCGCTCGCGCGCGGCAGCTTCGACCGGGTGATCTTGCAGAGCCCAGGATCGTTCCGTCCGCTCTCGCCGCTCAAGGACGCGGAAACCGCCGGCCTCGTGGCCGGTAACGACCTCGCCGCGATGCGGGCGACGCCCGCGGCGGATCTGCTCCCGCTCAACGGCAAGATCAACCCGGCCGTGCGCGGCTTGACGATTCCACGCCCGCTCCGCCCGATCATCGACGGCTGGTCGATCGACCGCGACGAGGTCGACGCATTCCGCTCGGGCGCGTTCGCGCAGGTGCCCGCGATCGTCGGCGGCGCGAGCAACGAGGGCGGCTGGTTCACCAAGAACGTGCCGGTGACCACGACCGAGCAGCTGCGCGCGTATGTGAACGACAACTACGGCGACATGGCCGAGGCCGCGTGGCGCTTCTACGGCGCCGAGAGCGACGCGGGCGTCGTGCAGGCGGTCGCCGACGCGTTCGGTGACGCGCAGTTCAGCTACGGCGCGCGCAGTCTGGCCCAGGAAATCAGCAAGCGGCAGCCGCGAACGTACCGCTACCTCTTCACCCACGCGGGCGCCAACACGTCCGACCCGCCGGTGCACACCGACGACATCACCTACGTCTTCGGAAACGGAACGTTCGGCGAGCGTGACCGGCGCGTCTCGGACGCGATGATGGCAGCCTGGCTCAATTTCGCGGCGAGCGGCGACCCCAACGGGCCGGGTGCACCGGCTTGGAGCGCTTACGATGCGAGCCGCGACAACTATCTCTGCTTCGGCGGCGATTTCGCCGAACGCCGCGGTTGGCGGACCGAACCGTTGGAGTTCATCGATCGCTTCTACGCCGCCCGTAAATAGAAGCGATCGATCCTAGACCGGCGCGTTAGCGCTTCTTGGCTGCCTTTTTCTTGGCGGGGGCCTTCTTGGCGACGGCTTTTTTCGCCGCCGGGGCCTTCTTGGCAACGGACTTCTTGGCGGTCTTCTTGGCCGCGGATTTCTTCGCGCCACCGCGCTTCGGCGCGCCGACGGCTTCCTTCAGCGTGCGGCCGGCGGTGAACCGCAGCACCCGCTTGGCCGGGACGTTGACCGGCTCGCCGGTTTGCGGATTGCGCGCGATGCGCGCGGCACGGTCGCGGATTCTGAACTGTCCGAAGGGCGTGAGAGCGACTTTGTCGCCGGATTTCAGGACTTCGGTGATTTTGTCGAGGAGGCCCTCGACCAAGTCATTCACCTGCCGCCGCGGCAGTTCGAAGTCTTCGGCGAGCACTCTCACCAGTTCCGATTTCGTCATGGATTCCTTTCGCTGGGCGAATCGGCTAGCTTAGCCGTATCGCGGCAATGATACACGAAAACACCGAAGTATTGGGGTATTTTCGCGAAAATACATGCTCGCGGCCTGTCGATTTTCCGGTTATTTTTCGCGGCCTCCCGCAGCCACGGCTTCGCGCGCTCGGATCAGGCGAAACATCGTTTCGTTATAGGGCGTCGGCACCGCGGCGCGGCGGCCGGCGGCGACCACTGCGCCGTTGATGTGGTCGTTCTCCGTTTTCACGCCCCCGGCCAAATCGGCCAGCATCGAGTTGTGCAAATCGGCCGTCTGCTCCGCGATCGAGCGCACGTAGCTCCACGGATCGTTGAACGGCAACGCGATGCGCATCGCGCCGGCCACGGCCGCCGCCTCCTGCGCCAGCGAGCGCGCCAACTCGCCGGCGCTGGGATCCTCGAGGACGATGCCGTTGGGGCGATCGAGCAACGCGGCGACCGGATTGATCGCAGCGTTGGCGATCAGCTTTCCCCACAGATGCGGGCGAATGTCGTAGGCGACCGATGCCGCCATCCCGGCATCGGACAAAAGCCGCGCGACGCGCGCGCACACCTCCGGCGACGCGCCGCCGGGCCCGACGATCGTCGTCCCGTTGCGGGCGGGGACGGCTACGCCCGGCCCGAGCGTGCGCGCCGATTCCGTCGTGGCGCCGATCACGAGGGCCACGTTCCCGCCCAGTGCGGCCTTGACGGCGTCCTCGCTCTGGATGCCGTTCTGCAGCGAAACGATCACGCACGACGGATCGAGCTCGTTCAGAAAACCGCGCAGTGCGCGCATCGTATCGGTCGCCCGCACGAAGATGAACAGGATTTGCGAGGCCAGCACGTCGCGCGCGGACGACGAGATCGCGACGTTCCGGCGCTCGGCGGATTCGGCGTTGCCCAGACCGTTTTCGCGGATCGCGGCCACCACGTCGAGCCGCCGCTCGAGCATCGTGACGTCGTTGTCGCGTGCGAGCCGGTAGCCGAAGAGCGTTCCCAGCGCCCCCGCGCCGATGATGCCGATCCGCATTCTCAGGTATACCAGCGGGGCCCGGACGTTCCCGCAGCGCGGCGGCGAAAGAGGCCGATTGCGAGCACGCCGCAGCTGAAGCCGCCGATGTGGACGAAGTAGGCGGTGCCGTCGGTCGTTGCCAAACGGTCGGAGACCGCCCCGAAACCGTTGGCGAACTGGATCGCGGCCCAGACGCCGATGACGATCACGGCCGGCAGCCGCAAGAACAGCGGAAAGCAGCCGATCGGGACGATCGTGTTGATGCGCGCGGTCGGGAAGCTCACGATGTAGGCGCCGAGGACCCCCGCGATCGCGCCCGAGGCGCCCAATTCCGGCACGTGACTGTCGGGCGCGAGCGCGAGCTGGGCGAGGCCGCCGACGACGCCGCAGAGCAGGTAGAGCGCGGCGAACCGGAGGTGCCCGCACACGTACTCGATCACCGGGCCGAACACGAACAGAAAGAGCATGTTGAAGCCGATGTGCAGGATGCTCGCATGCAGGAACATCGCCGTCAGGATCGTGAGCCCCGGCACCGGCGGGCTCGGCGCGGGCAGCACGATCCCGTGGGTGATGTCGTAGGGGATCGTCGCGAAGAGGTCGATGAACGCGTCGATGTCCGGCGCGCGGATTTCTTGTATGAAGACGTAGACGTTGAGCGCGATGACCAGGTAGACGACGACGGGCAGCTCCGGCAAGCGCCGGTTGTCGCCGAGCGGAATCAAAACTGCAGCTGAAGCCCGAACACGGTGCGCCGGCCGCTGTGCGTGAGATCACGTTCGCCGCCGAAGAGCTGTACGCCGCGCGCCAGATTCAAATTGGCGTACGCATCGAGCGTCGGGAACTGCGGGTCGTAGAGCCGTGCTTCGAATCCGAGCGGGCCCGGATTGTATTGGACCATTCCGCCGAGGTTGGAATAGAGCACGCCGCCGCCGATGTACAGGTGCGGGGCGACGTTCTCTTTGACGGCCACGTTCCAGCTGTTCTGCGGCGTTCCGATGTCGTTGGCGCCGACGAACAACGACGTCTTACCGCTGGGCAGCAGCAAGGCGTTGACGTCGGTCTGCGGTCCTTGCTGAGCGGTCCGCAGCAGCGGCTGGGTGAGGTCGTTCGGGCGGTAGGCGTCGAGTTCGCCGAGGCGCAGTTGAATGGCCAGCAGGTCGCGCGCTACCGCACCGATCCGGCTCTTGAAGTTCTCCGGCAACGGACCCGCGGTCGGGCTCGCCGCGGCGTTCGGCACCCCCGCGATCGTCCCACCGGGCACACCGCCGCCCCGAACGCTGCCGGCGCCCGGCGCCGGCGTCGCTCCCGCGTCGACGCCGTAGACGTTGCTGGTGCCGCCGAGGCTGCGCAGCAGCGAGTTGAGCTTCTGCGTCGCGGCGTCGGTGTTCGCGACCGTGTCGCGCAGCTGTGCCTGCGTCTGCGAATCGCCGGTCACGTTGCGCAAATCTTGCGTGATCTGGCCGATCGTGGTCGCCGTTTGCGCGAGCCCCCGCGTGGTATCGAGGAGGTTCTGGTGCAGCTGCGGGTTGGACGAGAGGTCGCGCACTTGATCGACGGTTTGG
>JBEKXE010000106.1:0-16019 GCA_049512335.1 Candidatus Lustribacter sp. | reverse complement strand
CTCGGATTGCTGGCGCTGGTGTACACGATCGGCATCTACGCGATTCTCGCGGGAATCGCGCTCATCGCGTTGGCCTTCCGCATCAAGAACTTCCCGAGCCTATGAAATTCTACAAGAATGCCCGCAACCGGTAACCAGACCGGCCGGCCGCGCCGCTTTGCCCTTCCCAGCATACCAACTCCTGGAACCGCGCCAGCGGTGATCGCGATCCCCGAGAAGCAGCGGATTCGCCTGCAATGACGACCGACGTAGTGCGGGCGGCAATCGACGGGCGTCGACCAACGCCGCCGCCCCGCCGATACCGAGCGCACCAAGTCGCGAGCGGAATACCTGCGGCCGGCGTGATCGCGACGCTGGCGGCTTTCTTTATCGCCGTTGCCGGGGTGCAAGCCGCATCCCTGAACTTGCTGCGGGCGGCGCTCGATCCCAACCCGACACTGCAGTCGTACATTGCGCGGGCGACCCTGGTCGCACGCGTGCACCCACTCCCGATTGCCAAAAAATTCACCGGCACGGCCTACTACGTCAAGCCGAAGGCGAAGATCGTCTTCGATCACGTTCCGCCGGTACTGAACAGCTTACGCGCGCTGGACATGACGACGCCGACCTTCGCCGACGCGACCGCGAACTACGCGATCACGCCCCTCACGAACGACGGCCGCTCCTCGACCTTCGGACTGGACCCGAAGCACGCGGGATCGCGCGTCAAGAGCCTCGTCCTCACCCTCGACGACGATGCGGCCGTGATCACGAACGCGGTCTGGAGCTATACTAACGGCGGGAGCTTGCGCTTCAAGTGGCAGAGGACCACGATTGGCATCTACCGCGTGCCCTCGACCATCCAGATCGCGGCGAGCTTTCCCGGCTACGCCATCGACGGCGTCATCCAGCTGTCCAATTACCGCATGAACGTCGGCGTGCCGCCGGACGTATTTGAGGCGGCCCAATAGCGCTCGATTTGTGAGCGGATGCTTTGCAGCACCTTCACACGGTTATGCTCACTATAAACGGGGAAATTCAGATAATTTGGGTTGGAGACGAGGTCGCAAATGCCTGGGATTGCCGCTGGTTCTCATCCCGTGATCCAAACAGATCAAGGCAAAATACGGTGTTCGCAGTTGGACACGCATCTGGAGGCTCTCGGTATTCCCTACGCTGCGCCTCCGGTTGGCGATCTGCGGTTCCGCGCGCCGATCGAGCACGCCGCGTGGACCGACGAGCGCGACACAACGACGTTCGGATCAGCAAGTCTTCAAACGAAGACGGAGTACGGTCGTGCGCACGGCTCGGAAGACTGCCTCTACCTAAATATCTATCGGCCTGGGGCTGCCGGCGCCGGCTCGCCGCTTCCCGTAATGGTGTGGCATCATGGTGGCGGGTTTGTAAGCGGCTCTGGAGCAGCGCCATCGGGTGCCGGATGGGGCTGGTCGCGTTCTCATCTCGCTGATCGCGTATGACCCCGAGGCCGTTAAGGCGCTGGTATGTCAGATGCGTGAAGCGGAGTCGCGTTCGGACTTGATCGACGCCCGAAAATAGAGAACGAACGGCATCTCCGCTGCGCCTGCCTCAACGGGTATGAAACCCTACTGCGGGAACGCGATCCGTTCGGCGCCGGCGTAGACGTTGAAGCGGCCGCCGCGCACGAAACCGGCCAACGTCACCCCGAATTCGCGCGCCAGATCGACGGCCAGACTGCTCGGCGCCGACACCGCGCACACGACCGCAATTCCGGCCGCGACCGCCTTCTGCACCAGCTCGTAGCTGGCGCGGCCGCTGACGAGCAGCAGGTGCGCGTCCAGCGGCAACTTCCGCTCCATCAGCGCCCAGCCGATCAGCTTGTCGAGCGCGTTGTGACGGCCGACGTCTTCGCGGATCGCGATCAGCTCGCCGCGCGCGTCGAACAGCGCGGCCGCGTGCAGCCCGCCGGTCGATGCGAACACGCGCTGCGAGGACCCGAGCCGCTCGGGCAACGCCGCAACGGTCGCGGCGTCGACCTGCAGCGACGAACGCACCGCAGCGAGGCCGCGCGCGCGCAGCGCGTCGATGTTGGCTTTGCCGCACACGCCGCAGGCGCTGGTGATCGCGAAGTGGCGTTCGAGCGCATCGAGCGGCGGCAACTCGGCGGCGTACAGGTCGACGTTCACGATGTTGTAACGCTGTTCTTCGGCAACGTCGCGGTCGACGCAGTACGTGATGGCCGACACGGCGTCGATGCCGTCGATCACGCCTTCGTTGAACAGAAAGCCCGCCGCCAGCTCGAAATCCGCACCCGGCGTGCGCATCGTCACCGCCACCGTGCGTGTCTGCGAGCCGGCGCGCAGCCGGATCTCGAGTGGCTCTTCGGTGGCCAGACGGTCGAAGCTCCGTGCCGTCTCACCGCCCGCATAGCGGACGATCTGCGTCTCGACCGTGGCACCCGGACGGCCTTCGCCGGCGATCATTCGGGTTGACGCGAGGCGGCGCGCGGATCGTCCGCCGACGCCTTGCCGGCCTCGATCAACGTTTCGCGCAACACGTAGCCGCCGGCCAGCGTCAGCGCGGAGGCCAGCAGCGTCTTCGTGCGGCCGCCGAACGGCACGAGGCCGAGCAGCGCCGGCGCGATGATGCCCGCGACCTGCGTGTACGTCCGCAGCTTCGCGCCGCGCCGGCCGCCGAACATCGGCGCGCCGGCCGGTCCGGCATGGCGCCGGAACGATTCCAGCAGGACCAGTTCGGCCGTCGCTGCGATGCGCTCCAAACGCTCGAGGCGGTGACGCGTGCGATCGCTGCCGCCGCCCAACGCCGCCACCGCCGCGTGAAGCGCGCACGCGCCGGCGAATCCCGAGCACACCGAGAACGCCGGGATGTGGCGTTTGCCCAGCGCCCACAGCGGGATCGCGGTCGCGCTCAGCAACACGCCGGTGTAGCCCGCGATGAAGCCGCCGATCAGACCCTGCACGACGTCGATCGGGCCGGACGCGAGCAACGCGAACCGGCGCGGCAACACGCCGTCGCGCGCCAGCTGGCCCGCAACGGCCAAGGTCGAGACGCCGCCGAAGACGACCAGACCCCACACCCCCATCGACATCACCGATTTGAATTTCGCGATGCGCAGCATGTTGAGGAAGCGCTCGGGGCGGCCCAAGTGGGTGATGAGCACGAGCGGACAGGCGGCGGCCAGCACGAGCGACGCGTAGCGCGCGCTGCGCGCGAGGCCGGCGTCGCGCTCCTCGTCGGCGATCATGGCCAGCATGGCCGAACCGCCCATGATGCCGCCCAGGAACAGGTACACCACGACTTCCGCTTCCCAGTGCGGTTTTTTGAGCAGCGGCCGTTCGTAATAGGTCGCATGCGCGGGCAAGTCGTCGCCGCCGCGTGCGGCGCCGCGATCCGACTCGCCGGGCTGGGGCGGCAGTTGCGCGGTGCTCACGCGCGATCCCGGAAGACGGCCCAACCCGCCAGCACGAGCATCGCCGCGGCGACGAACGCCGACGCGTACCCCGCGGGTTGGCGCGTCGACGGCAGCACCGGCCGTTCCGGCAGGTTGTATTTCTCCGGCCGGTCGGTCAGTAAGAAGAACGCGTTGAGGTCACCGACCGAGGTCGGCTCGTCGACGCCGTAGAGGTACGACGACACGCCGCGCTCTTGCAGATCCGCGACGCGCTGCTTGGCGCGCGCGCGCAATTCGGCGACGTCGCCGAACTGGATCGATTCGGTCGGGCAAGCTTTCGCGCAGGCCGGCACGAGGCCGATCTTCTGACGGTCGTAGCACAGCGTGCACTTACCCGCCACCCCGCCGTGGTGCTGCGTCGCATCGTCGTTGGTGCGTCCGTCGGAGACGAAGCCGCGCGGCGCGTCGTAGTCGGCCGGCGCGATCAAGTCGACCACGCCGAACGGGCACGACGGCACGCAGTAGCCGCAGCCGTTGCAGATGTCGGGCTGGATGAAGACGTCGTCGAACTCGTTGCGCACGATCGCGCCGGTCGGGCACGCTTCCATGCAGCCGGCGTTCGTGCAGTGTTTGCATACGTCGCTCATCATGAGCCACTTCGTGTCGGTTGCCGGTGCGTCGAGCGGCGCAGCTTGCTCGATGAACGCGACGTGCCGCCAGGTCGTGCCGCCGAGCTCGAGGGTGTTGTCGTACGAGTTGCCGGAGAATGCGTACCCGTCGGCCGGCAACTGGTTCCACTGCTTGCACGCAACCTCGCACGCTTTGCAGCCGATGCACAGCGTGGTGTCGGTGAAGAAGCCGTTAGCCATGGTCGACACCGTGCGCGACCGATTGGCCGGCGGTCGTGTGCTGCGCTGCGGGAACGGGCTGGTCGACGGCCGTCCGCCCGTAGCTGTTGCGCCGGCCCGGCCGGATCGTGCACGTGATCGTCTTCGCTTCGTGGATCGAAACGTTGGGATCCATCGCAATCGGAACGAGGTCGCCGACGACGTCGCCGCGGGTGAAGCCCAGCGTGCCGTAGTTGTAGGGGATGCCGATTTGGTGCACGCGCCGGCCTTTGCCCAAACGTAGCGGACGCATGCGGCCGCTGACCAGCGCGCGCGCTTCGATCTCGCCGACACGAGTCGTGATCGTCGCCCAGCCACCGTTCTTGATCCCTTTGAGTACCGCCAGTTCCGGATCGATCTCGACGAACAGCGCCGGTTGCAATTCGGCCAGCCACGGAACGTAACGCGTCATTATGCCCGAGTGTTCGGTCAGACGATACGTGGTCAGCACGTAGGGGAAGTCGGGGCTCTCGGCTCCGTTGTAGCGATTGTCGTCGCGATCCCATTCCCGCAGTGCCGGATTGCTCTGCTGTGCATACACGAGGTTATGCACGACCGAGTCCAGCGGTTCGTAGTGTGCCGGCAGCGGGCCGTCTTTGAGCGTGCCGGCAGCGAAGAGCTGGATGCGGCCGTCGGGCTGCATGATGAACGGATCGCTGCCCGCGTGCGCGTCGATTCCCGTCGCGCCCGGTTTGGCCGGCGTTTGGGGCGCCTTGGCGAGCGGAAAATCCGGGATGTCCGGGCCGGCCCACTTCTTGGCCTCCTCGTCCCAGTACATGTACTTCTTGCGCTCGCTCCACGGCTTGCCGTCGGGATCAGCTGAGGCGCGATTGTAGAGCATGCGCCGGTTCGCCGGCCACGCGAAGCCCCAACCGAGCGAGGTCCAGTCGTCCTTGGTTCGGTTGCGCGCGCGATTGGTCGTCTTGTCGGGAAACACGCCGGAGTAAATCCAGGCGCCGCAGGCCGTCGAACCGTCGTCCTTGAGATCGGCGAACGCCGCGACTTGTTCGCACTCGTAGCCCGGTTTGCCGGCCTCGACCTTGTAACCGTTGATCTCTTGCAGCACCTTGACGGCCGAGGGTTCGCCACGCTTGCGCTCTTCGTCGTCCTCGTGCGGATACTCCCAGGTGAGGTCCTGGATCGGACGGTCCTTGACGTCGGTGGAGTTCGCGTACAACGTCTTGAGCCGCATGCCGAGATGATAGATCAAGTACAGATCGGATTTGCTCTCGCCGGCGGGCTGAACGGCCTTGTCGTGATACTGCAGCATGCGGTTGGTGTTGACCATCGTGCCGTCTTTCTCGAGCACGGTCGCACACGGCAAGAAGAACATCTCGGTTCCGATCTTCGCCGGATCGGCGCCCTCGCGACGCCAGAACGACGCGGTTTCCGTTTCGTACGAGTCGACGACGACCATCCACTCCAAGCGCTCGCAGGCGGCTCGCGCGAGTTCGGCGTTCTGTCCGGACGATGCCGGGTTCATGCCGATGACGAAGTAGCCTTTGACGTTCCCGTCCTTCATCGAGATCTGCGTCGGCAGCACGGAATGGTCGCCCGAAATCTGCGGCAAGTATTCGTAGCAGAAATCGTTCTCGGGAGTCGCCGCGTCGCCGTAGTACGCTTTCAAGAGCGAGGTGATGTACTTGGGCGCGTTCGACCACCAGCCGGGCTTGGCGGCGTTCTTGAGATATTCCGCGAACGTTTGTTCTTGACGCAAGATCGAGGGCATCGGCAGATAGCCGGGCAGCAAATCGTAGAGCGTCGGGATGTCGGTCGCGCCTTGAATGTTGGCGTGCCCGCGCAGGGCCATGATGCCGCCGCCCGGACGGCCCATGTTGCCGAGCAGCGATTGCAAGATGCCGGCCGTGCGGATGTACTGCACGCCGACCGTGTGCTGCGTCCAGCCGACCGCGTAGGCAAAGGCGGTCGTTCGCTCGCGGCCGCTGTTGTCGGCCAGCAGGTTCGCGATCTGCTCCATCGTCGCGGCCGGCATCCCGCACACGTCTTCGACCATCTGCGGCGTGTAGCGCGCGAAATGCCGGCGCAGCAGGTTGAGCACGCAGCGCGGATGTTGCAGCGTTACGTCGCGCTTGGGAACCTTCACCGTGCCGTTTCCGTCGAAACGCGGCACCTCTTCCATCTCGAACGTCCAGGTCGACGTGTCGTACGTGCCGGGCTCCGAGTTCCAGCCCGAGAAGAGGCCGTCGAGGTCTTCGGTGTCCTGGAAGTCCTCGCGCACCAAGTAGGTCGCGTTGGTGAAGGCCGTGACGTACTCTTTGAAATAGCGCTCGTTGCTCAGCACCCAATTGATCAGCGCGCCGAGGAACACGATGTCGGTGCCGCTGCGGATCGGCGCGTACAGATCCGATACCGCCGACGTGCGCGTGTAGCGCGGGTCGACGTGGATGATCTTCGCGCCGCGCTCTTTGGCGGCCATGACGAAGCGGAACGCCACCGGATGGCATTCGGCGAAATTCGAACCCTCGATCAAGATGCAGTCGGCATTGACCAGGTCTTGCACGAACGTCGTGGCACCGCCGCGACCGAATGAGGCACCCAGACCGGGCACCGTCGAGCTATGTCAAACTCGGGCCTGGTTCTCGATCGCAACGACGCCGGCCGATTTGAACAGCTTCTGCAGCAGGTAGTTCTCTTCGAGTCCGAACGTCGCGCCGCCGAGCGAGGCGATGCCGAGCGTATGGTTGCGGCGTTTGCCGTCGGGGCCGGTGCGCACGAACGTTGCGTCGCGCGCCGCCTTGAACTTCTCCGCGATCCGGTCGAGCGCCCAATCCATGCTGCAATCGACCCATTCGCTGCTGTAGGGCGCACGGTACTTGGGCGTCGTCCACCGCTGGTCGTTGACGGTCAGCCCGAAGATCGCCGAGCCCTTGGGGCAGAGATGGCCCTCGTTGACGGGACTCTCCGGATTGCCCTCGACGTCGAGCAGCTTTCCCGCATCGCTGACGTAGGCCAGCGTGCTGCAGCCGACCGCGCAGTACGGGCACAAGCTGACGACGGGCTTCGCACCGCGCACGCGGCCGGCCAGTTCCCGCGTGCGCTTGGACTCGACGTTCGGCAGGTTCCCGACTCGCTCGCCCAGGCGTAGGCCGGACACCGCTCGCGAGATGATCGACGTTAGGTCGATCGGGGGTTTGATAGCCATGCGAAACCTCCGATGATGCGCTTCGCTAGCGGCTTTTACGAGCGAAAAGGAGGTCCCTGCCCGACAAAAACCGTAGAGCGTCCGTTCGCCCTCGTCCATGATGGACGCTGGCATATCAATAACGCTTACCTTCTGTGGAGTGCACTCATGCCGACCGAACCGTCGGTTCACTCGCAGTCGACTTCACGGCCCAACGGCCGTGAGAGCGACGTAGCTTCTCCCTATATGGGATTCGCTACTCGAGCGATCCGAATCGGACAAGATCCGGATAGCGCGACCGGGTCAACCATTGTCCCCGTTTATCAGACCGCGACGTTCACGCAACAAGCCGTGGGCGTGCACAAGGGCTTCGATTACGCGCGCTCGGGAAATCCGACGCGACTGGCCCTCGAACGTCAGCTCGCCGATCTGGAGAGTGCCCGTTACGGCACCTCGTTCGGTTCGGGCATGGCGGCCGCGCACGCGGTTACCTCATTGCTCTCGGCAGGCGATCACATCATCGCCACCAAGGACATCTACGGCGGCGTCCACCGTCTGCTGACCGCGATCGTGCCGAAATACGGCATCACGACCACGTTCGTCGACATGGAAGACCTTGCGGCGGTGCGCGCCGCGGTCACGCCGGCGACGAAGCTGTTCTGGGTCGAGACGCCGACGAATCCGCTCTTGACCGTGATCGATATCGCCGCGATCTGTGCGATCCGTCAGCCCGGCCAACTCGTCGCGGTCGACAACACGTTCTGCTCGCCGTACCTGCAGCGGCCGATCGAGCTGGGTGCCGACATCACGTGGCACTCGACGACGAAATACATCAACGGTCACAGCGACGTGGTCGGCGGGATCGTCATCACCGACAACGCCGACATCCACGCGCAGATGGCGTTCCACCAGAACGCGGTCGGCGCGATCCCGGGACCGCAGGACGCCTTCCTCACGATGCGCGGCGCGAAGACGCTGGCGGTGCGGATGCGCGAGCACGTCAAGAACGCGCAGGCCGTTGCCGAGTGGCTCGTCGGGCGTGACGACGTCTCCGACGTCTATTATCCGGGCCTGAAAACCCATCCGCAGTACGAGCTCGTGCAGCGCCAGATGCACGGTCCGGGCGGCGTGCTTTCGTTCCGCGCGCGCGGCGGCGCCGATCGCGCGCTTGCGATCGCGCGCAGCACGCGGATCTTCCAGCTGGCCGCATCGCTGGGCGGCGTCGAATCGCTGATCTGCATCCCGACGACGATGACGCACGGCTCGATGCCGGTCGAGCTGAAGACCTCGCTCGGCGTCACCGACGATCTGCTGCGCATCTCGGTCGGCATCGAAGACGTCGCGGACCTCATCGCCGACCTCGAGCAAGCCCTGACCCGAAGCCAAGTCTTCGCCGTCGCTTAACGAGCCGTCATCCCGAGCGGAGCGCATGCAGCGCGGAGTCGAGGGACGCTTAGGAGCGGTCGGTCTGACGGCGCCGCAGCTTCGCTTGGAGCGCGGCGTGCGTCGGACACTCGAGCAGTTGGAGCTGCGCGGTCGAAACGGACGGGTCGACCGCGACGCAACCGCAGCTGTAGACCGCGCTGGCGCGGTTTCCGGCAAGGGTGAAGGTCTTGACGATCGCGCCTTCCGGGGCGCCGGCCAGCATTTCGGCGACGGAATGCGCGTCGCCCCGGCGGCGACTGGGTTGCACGAGAGGGTCCACGAGAGGGTCCACGATAGTGTCCTACCCCACTTGCAGCCGGTGCCCTCCGGGGTGAACCATCCCTTGGCGAAGGCTTAACCGGTTACACGCAAACCGGCCGCGACGCCGTTGATCGAGAGGCGAATAGCGTTGGCGAGCGCCGCGTCGCTCTTGCCCCCGGCGCGATAGGCCCGGAGCAGACGTACCTGCATCAGTGACAACGGATCAACATAGGGATTACGCAGGGCGATGCTGCGTTCGAGCGTCGGATCGTCCTCCAACAGCCGCTCGTGGCCGAGAATCTCGAGCAGCATCGCCGTCGAGGCGCCATGCTCTTCGCGAATGCGGGTCACGAATCGCGAGCGGCTCGCTTCGTCGTCCACCAGGACGCGCGCGTAACGCTCGAAGATCGCAAGATCGGCGATCGCGAGCGCGCGTTCGATATTGCGCAGCATGGTGCCGAAAAACGGAAAGCCGGCCGCCATCGCGCGCAGCAGCGTCCGTCCTTCACGTTCGGCCGCGACCGCACTGCCGAAGCCGTACCACCCCGGCAACAGCGCCCGCGTTTGCGCCCAGCCGAACGACCACGGGATCGCGCGCAGATCCTCGATCGAGCGCCGTTCGCCGCGTCGCGCCGGCCGCGAGCTGATCTGCATCTCGCCGATCTCGTCGACCGGCGTGCACGCGGCGAAGAAATCGAGAAAGCCCGGGCTTTCGATCAGCTCCACGTAGGCGCGCTGCGAGGTGACGACCATGCGGTCGAGCACGGCGAACCATTCGCTCGGGAAATCACTTGGCCCCTCGACTCCGCTCAGGGCAGGCTCAGTCAAAGGGAGGCCGCCGAGCACCGAGGTCACGGCCAATTCGAGGTTGCGCCGGGCCAGCGAGGGCAAGCCGTAGCGGTCGCTGATCACCTCGCCTTGTTCGGTGACCTTGAAGCGTCCGTTGCGCACTTGCGGCGGCTGGGCCGCGATCGCGTCGCGCGCGTCGGCGACGCCGCGCCCGGGCGAGCCGCCGCGCCCGTGAAAGAACCGCAACGTGGTGCCGTAGCGTGAGGCGACCTCACGGATCGCGAGCTGGGCGCGGTAGATCGACCACGAGCTGGCGACGATGCCCGCGACCTTGGCCGAATCCGAGTAGCCCAGCATCACTTCCCAGACGTCGCCGCAGCCGCCGACGTGCGCGCGAAAACCGGGGCTCGCGAGCAGCGCTTCGGCAATCGCCGGACCGGCGGCGATCGAGGTCGCGCTCTCGAGCAGCGGGACGATTTGCAGCGGCCCCGCGTCGAGCGCGCCGCACGCGCGCGCCAGCACCAAGAGCGCGAGCATCTCGAAGGGATCCTCGGCGTTCGCCAGGATCAGCGACGCCACGGTCTGCGGCCCGCGCCGCGCGCGCAGTGCCGCTACCGAAGCCAGCGAGACGATGATGTCGGTCGCCTCGGCGGAAAACGCCGGGGCGCGCGGCAGCAGCGGGCGCACCGTGGTCAGCTCGCGCTCGAACCACGCCGCGCGCGCCGCCCGGTCGCGCTGCGAGAGCGGCGGCAGATCGGGTTCGACCGCCGCGACGATTTCGTCGAGCGTGCGCACGACTTTGCCGCTCTGCTGGCGCCATTCGAGCGCGCACAAATGAAAGCCGAACATCGCCACCGCACGGCGCAAGCGCCGCAGCGGCCGCACGACGTCGCGGCCGCTGCTCGCGCTCACGCTGTCGTCGATCAGCGCCAGGTCGGTGTCCAGCTCCGCGGCGTTAGCGTAGCCGCCCGGCGCATCGTCGCGCGCCAGCGTCAGCCGGCGGTGAATGAAGGCCAGTTTGCGCCGGTACGGCTCGGCTTCTTGCCGCGGACCAATGGTGTAGCGTACGTCGACGAGCGCTTCGCCGTCGCGTTCGACCGACGCGATCAGCTCCGGTGCGACCGCGCCGCGCACGGCGTCTTGCGAGAGCCGCGCCTGCAAGTCTTCCACCATGTGGATCGTGCGCTCGAGCATGAAGGCGCGTGCGCGTTCGTGCGCGCCCAGGATCGCGTCGGGCGCGACGTTCGAGTTGCCGTCGCGATCCGAACCGATCCAGCTGCCGAACGTCAGGAAATTCGGAACCGGCGCGTCGAGCTGCGCTTCCAGCCGCTCGAACAACAGCGTCGCTTCGTCGAAGATCGATTCGCGAAAGCGCGCCAGCAGGTTGCGCACTTCGTCGCCCACGGTCGGCGGCGTGGCGTAGAGCTCCTTGCTCTGCCACAGGAGCACGATCTGGGCGTGCAGCTCGCTCTCGATCGCGGCCGTCTCTTCAGCCGTGAGCACGCGTTCGTCGCTCTCGCGCAGCAGCGCGGCGATCGCGGCCAGCTTCTCGCTCGTCGTGCGCCGCCGCACCTCGGTCGGATGCGCGGTGTACACGAGACGGATCTCGAGCCGGTCGAGGTTCGCGGCGGCCGCGGCCGGCAGCGTCTCGATCGAGCCGCGGAGCGGAGCTTCACCGGCGATCGCACGTTCGCGCCGGCGCCGCTCGCGGTGCAGTTCTTCGGCCAGGTTCACCATCTGGAAATACAGCGCGAAGGCGCGGATCACGTCGACCGCGTCGTCCAAACTCAACGCGTCGACGATCGCGTCGATCTCGCCGTCGCCGACGCTGCCCGGCTCGCTGCGGCTGCGGCGCGTCAGCGCGCGCAACGCTTCGACGTACTCGAACGTGCGCGGGCGCGCGAACGTGCGCAGCACGTCACCGACGAGCCGGCCCAGAACCGTGACGCGCGCCCGCAACGGCGCGTTGGAATCGCGTTCGATGCGTCCGGGGGTTCGGGCGTCCCTGCCGCCGGCCTTTGGCCGATCAGCTAGTCGTTTGCCCCGGCCCTGCGTGCGGCCAGCTCGGCCTCGGTGTCGATGTCCTCGAACGCTCGCGCGTCGCCGACCGCGACGATGCGGCGCCGCAACCCTGCTTGATCGCGAACGCGGTGCAAGCCGTCGCCGTCGCCCAGCGTCGCGATCGCACGGCGTGCGGCCGGGCCGAAGATGACCGGGTGCCCGAGCCGCTCGCCGGCTTGCGGAACGACCACGTCGACGCCGTCGTCGTAGGCGGCGACGACGCGGGCGATCGCCGCCGCGTCGCAGTCCGGCAAGTCGCCCAGCACCACGGCGATCGGCTCATCGGGCGGTAGCGCAGCGTCGGCGAGCGCCAGCGAACGGTTCATCCCGCGTTCGGGCTCGTTGTTGGGGATGATGCGTATGCGCCCGGCCGCTCCCGATGCCGCCAGTTCCGCGGCCACCGCATCCGACGCGACGACGACCGTCGGCCACGCGGCCGCCGCGTCGACGACCCGCCCGATCAGCGAGCGTCCGTCGATGCGCTCGAGCAACTTCTGCCGTCCCATCCGCCGCGACGCACCGGCCGCGAGCACGCAGATCGTCAGGCCGGAACCATCGCCTTCGAGCGGATCGGCCCGGTGCCGTAACGCAGCGACGAACCGGCACCGCCGTGCCGTTCCTTGACGATCTCGGCCACGACGGCCAGCGCGATTTCCTCCGGGCTGCGCGCCCCGAGATCGAGGCCGATCGGGGCGTGTAAACGATCGAGGTCGGCGTCGGTGAAACCGCGTTCGCGCAGCGCTGCCGCGCGCCGCGCGGTCGTGCCGCGGCTGCCCATCGCGCCGATGTAGCCGGCGCGGCTGCGCAGTGCCGCCGCGATTCCCGGTACGTCGAACTTCGGATCGTGCGCCAGCGAAACGATCGCGGTGCGCTCGTCGATCGGCGCTTTCTCGAGCACTTCATCCGGCCACGCGACGAGCACTTCGGCACCGGGGAAGCGCGAGGGCACCGCGAACGGCGCGCGCGGGTCGACGATCGTGACGGCAAAGCCCAGCGTCTTGGCGTAGGTCAGCAGCGGACGCGCGACGTCGACCGCGCCGATCACGTACATGCGCGGCGGCGGACCGTAGCGCAACACGAACGTGCGCTCGTCGCAGCGATTGATCGCATCGTCGTCGTGCAACACGCGCATCGTGTAGGGCGGATCGATTCCGAGCGCGAGCGCGAACGGTTCGCCGCGTTCCTGCGCGCCGACGAACGCTTCGAACGTTGCGCGGTCGAGCTCGCGGGTGATGACGTGCAGCGTGCCGCCGCAGGTCGGTCCCCCGTCGAGGTCGTCGTCGGGGCCGAACGAATTGCGCCGCGCGGGGCCGCCGTCGAAGATCGCGTCGGCGACGTCGACCAGCGTCGACTCGACGCAGCCGCCGCTGATCGCACCGGCCAAATCGTGATCGCTGGAAACGGCGAACATAGCGCCTTCATCCCGCGGGGAGGGGCCATCGGTATCGACCAGCGTCGCCAGAACCACTCGCTTGCCGTCCGCGAACCAGCTGCGGACGCGCTCACTGACTTCGTTCATGCTACCCACTTCGATTGGCCCGGCGCCCCCTCCGGTTGCGCCCGGACAAAGGAAACCCCGGCGAAAACCTGGGAACGACCCCAATGGCGCCCGGTCCTGATCTGGCTCTTACCCGCGCGTTGCTGCTCGAAAAGTGCGACCGGCTACGGGTACGCGACCGCACCCTGCTGCAATCGATCGTCGCGTTCGACGTCTTCGTGGGCCCGCAACTGTTGGCGGTGCTGCTTGGGCTGCCGCCGGCCAGCGTCCACACCTCGCTCTCGAAGCTCAAGCGCGCCGGCTTGATCCGCTCCACGCCCGAAGGCGAGGTCGGGATCACGTACCGCGTGCTGCGCGACATCCTGCCCGCGAGCTGGCGGCAGCCGAGTCCGCTCGAAGCGCTGCGCATGGCGCTGCTGCTGATCGGCAACAGCGACTGGGGCGCCATCGCCCGGCGCGCCGAGCTCTACGTGCTGGCCTCCCACCTCGAGGAGGCCGTCAGCGACTTCGAACGGGCCGGCGTCGAGGCCCAGCACCACGGCGACCTCAAGGACGCAGCGCGGCTGTTCGCACTGGCCGCCCGCACGGCCAAGGCCGCGATCAACGATCCCGAGTACGTCCGCGATCGGAGCTCGGACGAGGATTCGCTCGAGCACACCGCCCAGCGCTGCCGAGCGCGCACCAAAGCCGTTCGCCTGCGAATTCAACGGGCCGCAAGCGCCCTCTAAGCTTGCTGCGGTCTCATAGCATGGATGAGCTCTCCGGCGGACGCTGAGCAGATCGAGCGCGCGATCGCCGCCGCGCAACGGGCGCTCGCCGCGGACGCGAACTCCGCGCGGACCTGGCACGATCTCGGCGTCCTCTACCAGCTGCGCGGGACGCTGGACGAGAGCCGCGCGGCCTTCGAACGGGCCGCCGAACTCGAGCCCACGTTCGCTTCGGCCCACAACAATCTCGGCAACAGCTACGCGCGCCTGGGCGATAACGAACGCGCGGCCCAAAGCTACCGTCGCGCGCTCGAATGCGATCCGAGCCTCATGGCCGCCCATGCCAACGCGGCCGTCGCGCTGCACGTCCTGGGCCGCCATGCCGAAGCGCTGGAGCACGCGCGGCGCGCGATCGAACTGGATCCCGCCTCCACGCCGGCACGCATCACGGCGGCCTTCATCGAGGGCGCGCTCAACGGCTACGGCACCGCGCTCGCGCAGATCGACGCGCTGCTCGCCGGCGCACCCGGCGATCTGACCGCTCTGGCGGCCCGCGCCTATTGTCTGCTTCGTCTCGAGCGCTACGCCGAAGCGCTGGCCACCGCCGAGCGCGGGCTCGCGCTGCAACCCGGCGCCGCAGCGTTGCTGGAATCGCTCGGCTGCGCCTTGCGCGGTCTCGGCCGCGCGGACGAAGCGCTCGAAGCGTTCGAACGCACGCTGGCGCACGGCGGGGACCGCCCCTCGATCCTCGTCCTGATGGCGAGCACGCTGCTCGAGATCGGCAAGCTCGCCGAGGCGGAGCGCACGTTCGAGGCCGCGTTGGCGCTGGCGCCCGATCTCGCGACCGCGTGGGGTCCGCTGGTCGAACTGCGTAGCTTCGCGCCCGGCGATCCGGCGCTCGCACGCATGGAAGGCTTCCTCGAAACCTCGCCCAACCTGCGCGGCTCCGAAGCGCGCACGCTGATGCACTTCGCGCTCGGCAAAGCCTACCGCAAGTCCGGCGATCCGCCGAACGCGTTTCGCCACTTCGCCGCCGGCAACGCGCTCAAACGCAGCTCGATCGTCTACGACGTCGCGACCGACGAACGGTTTGCCCGCGATACGATCGCGTTCTTCACCCCCGCGACGATGCGCCGTCTGGCCGGGCGCGGCGATTCGTCGCGCGCGCCGATCTTCGTGGTCGGGATGCCGCGCTCGGGCACCTCGCTCGTCGAACAAATCCTGGCCTCGCACCCCGGCGTTCACGGTGCGGGCGAGCTGCTGCTGTTCGACCGCGCGCTCGCCGAGGCCGGCAGCGACGATCCGGCGGCGCTCGGAGCGCGCTATCTGGAGTTGCTCGACGCGGTCGCGCCGGCGGAACGGCGCGTCGTCGACAAACTGCCGAGCAACTTCCGCCATGTCGCGCTGCTTCACGCGGCCCTGCCGCGCGCGCGGATCGTGCACTGCGTGCGCGATCCGATCGACACGTGCTTCTCGTGCTACACGACGCACTTCACCGGCCGGCAAGACTTCTCGTGGGACCTCACCGAGGCCGGGCGCTACTACCGCGCGTATGCGGCGCTGATGGAGCACTGGCGCAGCATCTTGCCGCCCGGCGTCATGCTCGACGTGCGCTACGAAGACCTGATCGCCGCATTCGAGGAAAACACGCGCCGGCTACTGGCGTTCTGCGATCTCCCGTGGGACGACGCGGTGCTGCGCTTCTACGAGACCGAGCGGCCGATCCGCACCGCCAGCTACCGTCAAGCGCGCCAGCCGCTCTACACCACCAGCGTGCGCGCGGCCGACGCCTACCGCGCCGAGCTGCGGCCGCTCATCGAGGCGCTCGCCGGCGGCTAGTGCTTGGCGCCGGCGAAGCTGTCGAGGCCCGCGGCGGCGA
>JBEKXE010000105.1:0-16555 GCA_049512335.1 Candidatus Lustribacter sp. | reverse complement strand
AACGGCTACGCCCAATTTGGCATGCGGCATGCGCTCGACTTCGAGCCGTTCCTCGTCATCTTGATGGCGCTGGCCGTCCCGCAACGCGTTCCGGTTTTGGCCAAAGCCGCGATCGTGTGGTCGGCCGGCGTCGGGATGTGGGGCATCTGGTTCTGGAATGCCTACTACCGGCACTAACGTAGCGCGCCGGATCCTCGCCGACGCGTTGCGTTTGAACTGGGCCGGTCTCGAGCCGGGCTTCGCGGCGCGTTGCGCGGTGGGCGTTGCGATCCCGCTCGTGCTGTCGGCGGCGATGGGTCAGCCGCTGGCCGGCGCTTCGGCGGCATACGGCGCACTGGTGGCCGGCATCGCGTCGCGTCAGGGCGTCTATCGCACGCGCGTCGGCGTGATGCTGACCGCGAGCGTGGTGCTCGCGCTCTCCGGTTTCGCCGGCGCGCTGACCGGGCCGTTTCCGGTGCTCAACATCGGGCTGCTCGCGCTGTGGACGCTCGCCTTCGGGGTCGTCAGCGCGCTCGGGAGATCGGCGACGGTCGTCGCGGTCAACGCCTGCGTCGCGTACGTCGTCTTTTCGAACCCGCCCTATGACGCGGCGAATCCCGGCTTCCAGGCGTTGATGGTGTTCGCCGGCGGGCTGCTGCAGATGCTGTTGCTCGTGCTCGTGTGGCCGCTGGGGCATTTTCGTGCCGAACGTTCGGCGTTGGCGACGGCCTACGGATCGCTGGCCCGTTACGCGAGCGGGCTGCGCGTCGATGATCTGGGTTTGCCCGATTCGCAATCGATCGCTGCGGTCAGCGCGGCGTTGGCCGATCCGCAACCCTTCGGCAGCCGCGCGGAGATCGCGGCGTACCAATCGTTGGCCGACGAGGCCGAACGTCTGCGCGCCACGCTGGCGGCGCTGGCTACCGACGGTCATCTGCTCAACGAGGTCGGGCGCGACGATCTCGCGCGCGCCGTGAGCGACGCCGGGCACGCCGCCGGCCCGCTGCTGGCGAACGTGTCCGCAGCCGTCACGTCCGGTCGCGAGCCGGCACCGCACGAGAGCGAACGGCGCGCACTCGATGACGCGCTGCTCGCGATCGAACGGCGCTCGTCCGATTACGCACCGTATACGGAAGACGCCCGCGCGCTGGCCGGACAGGTGCGTGCGGCGCTGCGCTCGGCTGCCGCCGCCGCCAGCGGCGGTCTCGCCGTCGACGCCGAGGCGCAACCCGCGGCCCACAAGCCATTCGTCAACCTGCGCGCCCTGGCGGATCAGGTGTGGGCCAACTGTTCGTGGAGCTCCATTTACGCGCGGCACGCGCTGCGGCTGACCGTGACGTTGACGATCGCGGTGATCGCGCAGCACCTGTTACCGCTCGCGCACGCGCAGTGGATCGGGCTGACGGTCGTGCTGGTGCTGCGGCCGGATTTCTCCTCGACGTTCGCCCGTGGCGTGGCGCGCGTCGTCGGAACCGTCGCCGGCGCGATCCTGGCATCGCTGATCGCCGCGTTTCACCCGAGCGGTTCGCTCTATACCGTGCTCGCGATCGTGTTCGCCGCGTTTTCGTTCGCGCTCTTCAACGTGAATTACGCGCTCTACAGCGTCGCGATCACCGGCTACATCGTCTACCTGCTGGCCTTCGGCGGGGCCCCCGAGCATGCGTCCGCGCTCGACCGCGTGGTCGCGACCGTCATCGGCGGGCTGCTCGCGCTCGTGGCCTACGGCGCGTGGCCGGCCTGGACGCATATGCGCGTCGCCGACGATCTGGCGGACCTCGTCGATGCGCTGCGCCGTTATCTCGGCCGCGTGCTGCGAGGTTTCACCGACGGCGACGTGGACGAGGCCGCACTCCACGCCGCGCAAAGGGCGGTCTGGCGCGCACGTTCGAACGCCGAAGCGTCGCTCGACCAAATGGTCGCCGAACCGGTGCGGCCGCGCGGGATCGGCCCGCGCGACGCGGCCGGTATCTTGGCGGCGACGCGCCGGTTGGGGATCGCCGGTTTGACGCTGCACGCGCGCGTTACGCGCATCAGCGGCGCGACGCACGAGCTGATCGAGGGTTTCGCCGGCGATCTCGACGTCGCGCTGCGCGCGCTCGTCGAAGCGCTGCACGCCGGGAACGCCGCGGCGCCGTTGCCGCCGTTGCGCGATGATTACGTCGCGCTGCAGCGCGCGCTCGACGAACGCGGCGATCCCGCCGTGCAGGTGCTCGTCTCGGAGAGCGATCTCATCGTCGACGCGGTGAACACGATGGCCGCGATCACGGCGCGCCACGCGGCGACGGAGCAGGCGCCCGCCGCATAGCGGTTAGGCGTATAACGCCGCGGGTACAATGCCGGTATGGCAAACGACAACAAGGCGAAGATCGACACCCTCAAACACGACACGAAAGATGCGGTCAGCGAACTGAAGCACCGGGCCCAGGCTGCGGGCGAGCACCTCAAGCGCGACATCGCCGGCGACGCGATGCCGATGGGCGACCGCATCGCCTCGAACGTGAAGGAGACCGTTCACAAGACGCAAGCCGACATCGATGCCGCCAAGCGCGACATCCGTCACGGCGCCGCGAACGCGGACGACAAGGTCTAGCCGACCCCCGCGCGGTAGGGCGGGCTCTATGGCGCGCAAGGCCAAAGCGCCGGAGCCGCTCGCCGAATACGTGCGTAAGCGCGACTTCAGCGCAACTCCGGAACCGAAAGGAAAGAAGCGCAGCGCCTCCACGGCGTTGCGCTTCGTCGTCCAGAAGCACCGCGCGTCGCGGCTGCACTATGATTTTCGGCTCGAGGCCGGTGGCGTGCTGGCCTCGTGGGCCGTGCCCAAAGGCCCGACGCTCGACACGCACGAGCGCCGGCTCGCGATGCACGTCGAAGATCACCCCTACGACTACCGCACGTTCGAGGGGATCATTCCCAAGGGCAACTACGGCGCCGGTGAGGTCATCGTGTGGGACGAGGGTACCTACACCCTTGCCGAGGGCGACGACCCGGTGGCCGAGATCGCCGCCGGCAAGATCAAGTTCAACCTGCACGGCAAGAAGTTGCGCGGCATGTTCACGCTGGTCAAGATCAAGAACAAACCCGGCGAGAGCGGCGAGCCGTGGCTGTTGATCAAAGATCACGACGAGTTCGTCCAAGCGGGCTACGACATCAACAAGCACGGCGAAAGCGCGAAGACCGGTAAGACGATCGACGACATCGCCCACAACGCGAAGGCGAAGGTTTGGAAGAGCGATCGTCTGGCGGCGTCCGCCACGAAGCGTCCGGCGGTGACGCGGGCCAAAGCCGATCCGTTTCCGCGCAACATCAATCCGATGCTCGCCACGCTGATCGATGCGCCGTTCGACGATCCGGAGTGGGTGTTCGAGGTAAAGTGGGACGGCTTTCGCGCGATCGCCGCGATCGATGCCGACGGCACCGTCACGCTCACCTCGCGCAACGGCCTCGATCTGCTCAAGCGGTTCAAGGAACTGGGCACGATCGGGTCCGCGTTCCGCTCGCTGCCGGTGCTCGTCGACGGCGAGATCTGCGCGCTCGACGAGCATGGCCGCTCGTCGTTCCAGGCGCTGCAGCAAGTCGACATGAACGTGCGCGGTAAGGGCCGTCCGCCCCTGACCTACGTGGCGTTCGATCTGCTCTACGCCGACGGGCGCGACTTGCGCGCGCTGCCGCTCGAAGAACGCAAGGCCAAGCTCGAGGCGTTGATCGTCCCGAATCGCGGCGTGCTCTACTCCAAGCACATCGTCGGTCGCGGGAAAGCGTTCTTCGAACTCGCGCAGCGCGAACAGCTCGAAGGGATCATCGCGAAGCGGCGCGACGCGCCGTATCGCATGGCTCGCTCGCGTGAGTGGCTCAAGATCAAGGCCAAGCACGAAGAGGAGTTCGTGATCGGCGGATGGACCGACCCGAAAGGCAGCCGTTCGCAGTTCGGCGCGCTGTTGCTCGGCTATCACGAAAAGGGCAAGCTGGTGTTCGCGGGCCAAGTCGGCACCGGTTTCAACCAAAAGCTCTTGCGCGATATCGGCGCCGAGTTGCGCAAGCGCGAACGCAAGACGTCGCCGTTCGCAGCGCTGCCGCGCATGAACCCGCCGCCGCACTTCGTCACGCCGGAATTGGTGGCGCAGATCGCGTTCGCCGAGTGGACCGGCGACGGGCTCTTGCGCCAACCGGTGTTTCTCGGGTTGCGCACCGACAAAGCGGCGGCGGAGGTCACGCGCGAACGGCCGCAAGCGAGCCCGGCATGACGGCCGCAAGCAAATCCGTCAAGACGCAGTTGACGGTCGGCGGCCACGCGCTGCAGGTGACGAACCTCGACAAGGTGCTGTGGCCGCGCGACGGCTACACCAAGGGCGATCTGATCGCGTACTACCGCGCGGTGGCGAAGTGGCTGCTGCCGCACGTGCGGCACCGTCCGCTCACCCTCGAGCGCTACCCCAACGGGATCGACGAGGCCGGGTGGTGGGAGAAGCACATTCCGAAAGGCCTGCCGGAGTGGGTCGCGACGGTGAAAACGGCGGCCAGCACGCGCGACGAGAAGATCGAGTTCATCCTGTGCGAGGACGAAGCGACCTTGACGTACGTCGCCAACCTGGCGACGATCGTGCTGCACGTCTGGTACTCGCACCAACCGACGCTCGACGTGCCCGACTTCATCCTGATCGATCTCGATCCGGGCGCCGGCTGCACGCTCGCGACGCTGGCCCGCGTCGCCCTGGCGGCGCGCGACGAGTTGGCGACGGTCGGCGTCAAGCCGCTGGTGAAGACGACCGGCGGCTCCGGCCTCCACGTGGTGATCCCGCTCGAGCCGCGCTACGATTGGGAGCAGGCCAAAGGCTTTGCCGAGCTGGTGGCCCGGCGCATCCACGCCGTGGCGCCGGACCACACGACCCTGGACCGGACCATCGCGCGCCGGCCGAAAGGCACCGTGTACATCGACTACGTCCAGGTCGGCAAGGGCAAGACGTACGTCGCCCCGTTCAGCGTGCGGCCGCGCGACGGCGCGCCGGTCTCGATGCCGATCCCGTGGACCGAGGTCGAGGCGATGCGCCGCAAGCGCGCCAAGGAAACGGCCCCGGAGATGACGCGCTGGTCCATCGCCAACGTACCGAAGCTCCTGGCGCGGAACGGCGACTGCTGGAGCAAGGCCTGGAAGCCCTATCGTCTCGAACCGGTGATAGCCGCCGCTCGCTCGCTCTGGAGTTAAACGGACCGGCGCTTTGGGGGAAGAACGAGGACATGGCACACGCGATTTGGTCGGGCGCAATCAGCTTTGGACTGGTGACGATCCCGGTCAAGCTGTTCACGGCGGTTCGCAGCGACGACCTGCGCTTCAACTTTCTGCACAAAGCAGACGACGGCCGGATCTTCAACGAGCGGCATTGCACCGTGTGCGGCGAGAAGGTCGAGTACGCCGATCTGGTGCGCGGCTACGAGTACGAGAAGGGCCAGTACGTCACGCTGAGCGATGACGATTTCAAATCCGTGCGCCCCGAAGCGACGCAGTCGGTGGAGATCCTGGAGTTCGTGGAGCTCGACCAGATCAACCCGATGTACTTCGATACGCCCTACTACCTGGAACCGGAAAAGAAGGGCCGCCACGCCTACGCGCTGCTGCGCGAATCGTTGCGCGACGCGAACAAGGTCGGCATCGCGCGCGTCGTCATCCGTTCGCGCGAGCACCTGGCCGCGCTCAAGCCCAACGGCGAAGCGCTCGTGCTCGAGCTGATGCATTTCGCTGACGAGCTCGTCGCGCAGAGCGACTTCGATTTTCCGGAGCTGAAGGAAAAGGTCGCGCCGGCCGAGCTGAAGGTCGCGAAGATGCTGATCGACACGATGAGCGTCGAGGCGTTCGAACCCGAGAAGTTCACCGACGAGTACAAAGAAGCGGTCATGGCGATGATCAACGCGCGCGTCGCCGGCGAGCACGTGACGGTGACGGAAACGAAGCGCCCGGCCGCGACGAACGTCGTCAACCTGATGGACGTCTTGCAGCGCAGCCTGGAACAATCGAAACGCGGCGGCGCCGCCGCGGCCAAGCCGAAGGCGGCCGCGCCGAAGAAGTCCGCGTCGGCAGCGAAACCGAAACGCAAGAAGAGCGCGGCTTGATTCCGTTCCGGATGGAAGGCTTGACGCTCACGGTGAGCGACGTCAAGCGTTCCCTCGCGTACTATCGTTCGCTGGGACTCGCGGTCGAAATCGACGCCGCGCCGCAGTTCGCGCTGTTGCGCGTCGCCGACGGCGGGGGAACCGTCGGATTGCTCGCCGTGAGCGAAGCGCAGAAGGACGGTGCGGCCGCGCTCGGCGCGCCGCAAGCGCGCGCGATCCACGTCGAGCTGAGCACCGACGACCTCGACGGGCTCTACGCGGAGCTGTTGGCGAGGGGGATCACGGTCGACGTCCCGCCGCACGATGAGCCGTGGGAACGCTCGATGACCGCGTTCGATCCCGACGGCTATTCGGTCGAATTCGCCCAAGGCCGCCGCGGGAACGCCTAGCGCAAAGCTAGTCGATCACGGCGGCTTCCGTGGCGCCGCCGGTGCCGTGCGCGGATTTCAGCAGCAAGACCGTCGGTATCGAGATGATGAACACGATCGCGCACACGCGAAAGACCTCGTTGTAGGCGATCGTCTCGGCGTTGAGCATCACCATGCTGAAGATGTTCGACAGCATCGCGGCCTGATTCGCCGCCCCGTGCATCGCGTTGGCCACGCTCTGATTCGCCATCGTGACGCCCGACGCGAGCGAAGCGTACGCCGAGTCTTGGTCCCGCGTTTCGATCAGCTGCAGGATGGCGATGCCGAGGCTGCCGCCGAGCTGGCGCACGAGTGTCGAGACGCCGGTGGCGCCGCTCATCTTGGCGCGTGAGATGTCGCCCAGGGTCGCGGTCGTCAACGGCACCCACATGAAGCCGATCGCGAAGCCCTGAATCGCGCGCGGCCAGAGCGTGTCGGCGAACCCGGCTTGCTGGTTGAGATCGCCGACCATCCAGCACCCGATCGCGAACACGGCCAAGCCGAAGGCGATGCACAGGCGGAAGTCGATCCATTTGCCGATGCGGCCGGCGATCGGCAAACTGATGGCCGTCGCGATCGCACCGGGCAGCAGCGCGATGCCGGTGCCCATCGCGGTGAAGCCCAGCACGTTTTGGAAGTACAGCGGCATCATCAACGCTGAGCCGTACAAGCCGAAGCCGCTGACGATGCCGATGATGTTGCCGCCGGTGAACGAGCGCGAGCGGAAGACGCTCAGGTCGACCAGCGGCTGCGGGTCGTTGAGCTCGCGAATGATGAACGCGACGATCGCCCCCAGGGAGACGATCGTCATGATGACGATCGTCTGCGAGCCGAACCAGTCTTCGGTCTGCCCGCGTTCGAGCACGTACTGCAACGCGCCCACGCCGGCGGCGAGCAACCCCAGGCCGATCCAGTCGACCGGGTTGGTGTCGCGCTTGACGTAGGTTTGGTCCTTGATGAACGTCAGCGTCATGAAGAATGCCGCGATGCCGATCGGCAGGTTGATCCAGAAGATCAGCGGCCACGAGTAGTTGTCGACGATGTAGCCGCCGAGCGTCGGCCCGATCGCCGGACCGACCATCGCGCCGAGCCCGAAGATCGCCATCGCGCCGTTTCGTTTTGCGGGCGGATACGATTCGAACATGATCGCTTGTGCGGTGGGCTGCAGCGCGCCGCCGCCGATGCCTTGCAGGACGCGGTAGGCGACCAGCTGCCACACCGACGTCGCGGTGCCGCACAAGAACGACGAGATCGTGAAGATCAGGATGCAGGCCGCATAGAAGTTGCGCCGGCCGAACCGGGCGGTCAGCCAGCCGTTGAGCGGCATGACGATCACCTGCGCGAGGATATAGCCCGTCGCGACCCAGCCGATCTCGTCGATCGACGCCCCCAGCGTGCCGGCCATGTTGGTCAGCGCCACGTTCACGATCGAGGTGTCGATGATGGCCATGATCAGGCCGAGCATCGTCGTGATCGTGATCCACATCAGCGGGGCGCCGCCGGCGTCCGTCCCCGCGGCCGGCCGTTCGGCTACCAGGGATGCGATGACGCACCTCCGGCCGTCCGTCCGCTTGTAGGTAATTTTTGCATGACGTTCAAGTCATTTTACCATTCATGGCTTACGACGTCACCAAGCTCGTGAACGGCCGGCCCTACCGTTACCGCGTCCGCTCGGAGCGCGATCCGGCCACCGGCAAGGTCCGCAACCGCTGGAGCTACCTCGGCCGGGGCGACGCCGCCGGCGCCAAGGCACCCCCCAAGCCCCGGCCCAACGCTCGCGAGGCGCTGCTGGATGCGCTCGAGCGGCTGCTCGAGCGGTCGGACCCGGCCGAGGTCACCGCCGCCGCCGTCAGCATCGAGGCCGGTCTCGCGCATGGCACCTTTTACCGCTATTTCCGCAATCGCGTCGACGCGATCCGGGGACTGACCGATCGCCTGCGCCAGGGGCTGGCGTTCGAACTCGGCATCCTCGACGAGCCGCCGGCCGACGCGGCCGCCGCCCGGACGGCACTGCGCACCTGGACGCGGGCGTTGCTGCACGCGCGCATGCAGCACGCGGGTTTGGTGCGGGCGCTCTTCACTCTTGCGGCCCACGACGCGGAGATTCGCCGCGCCCTCGAGCTGCGCCGTAACGACAACGCGCGCCGGCTCGAAGCCTGGCTGCGCGAACTCGCCGCCCGCGGCATGATCGCGCTCCCGCAACCCGATGCCACCAGCACCGTGCTGTTCACGATGCTCGACGGCATCGGGCGCGAGGCGGTCGCCGCCGGCGAGCCGTTGGAAGAACGTCTCGTCGACGCGGCGGTCGATCTGGTCGAACGCGCGGTGTTCGGCAGCTAGGCGGCGGACGGGGCGGGTCGCAACGCGGCCAGCCCCATGATCAGCGCGACGGTGGTGAGGCCGAACGTGATCGCGACGGTCGGCGTAACGCCGGCCGATTGCAGAACGTAGGTCGCGATGAGCGGCATGAGCATGCCGCTGACGCTGTCGAGCGACGATGCGGTGCCGAGCACCGTGCCCCGCATGTTGTCGGGCGCATTGGCCGAGAGCAGCGCCGGAATCGTCGCGTTCACCAGCGACAAACCGAACGAGAAACATGCGACCATCACGATCGCCAGCGGAATCGTATGCGCGAACGGCACGATCGCAAACCCCGCCAGCAGCAAGACAAAACCGATGTTCGACGCGACGCGATCGCCGAGCGCCTCGGTCGTGCGCCCGACCACGCCGACTTGGAAGATGACGCTCGTCAAGCCGAACACGGTGAAGAAATAGCTCGCGGCCGCCGCATCGAAACCGAACTGCGCCCGCAGCACGAGGGTGAAGACCGAAAACCAGGCGTAGAGCCCGAGCGAGAAGACGAGTTTCTGCCACATGATCGGCGCGATGCGCCGGTCGAGCAGCGACGTCTTGATGTCCCCCCAGGATGCGGGTTTTTCGTCACTTCCTTTTTGGCGCGATTCGGGCAACACGAAGACCGTGACGATCAGCGTGACGACTTGCAGCGCGGCGGCGAGCAGAAACGGCATCGCGAAACCGTACTTCGCGACCAGGTACCCGCCGGCCAGTGGTCCGAACACGAGCCCCGAGCTAAAGGCTGCCCCGATGTAGGCGAACGCGCGGCCGCGTTTCTCCGGCTCCACGAGATCGGAGACGTAGGCTTGCGTGACGCTGATGTTGCCGCCCGAAAATCCCTCGATGATGCGGGCGACGAACACGATGCCGATGTTCGGTGCGAACGCCAGCATCGTCCAGCCGATCGTCGCACCGATCTGCGAGACGATCAGAACGGCCTTGCGACCGATCCGGTCGCTGACGTTCCCCCACACGGGTCCGCCGATGAACTGGCAGAATGCGAACGCGGCGAAGAGGGCGCCGACCACGATGTCCGGTGCGCCGAAATGCTTCACGAAGTACGGCATCAGGGGGATCAGGATGCTGAACCCGAGGATATCGATGAACGTGATGCCGAGGATCGGCAGCAACTTGACGATCACAAGGACCCCAACATGACGAACCCCGCAGCGGTTTCCGCCTCGCGTCCCGTCGCGTTGATCACCGGCGCATCGGCCGGGATCGGACAAGAATTCGCGCTCCGTCTCGCTGAACGCGGCTACGACCTCGTGCTCGTCGCCCGGCGCTGCGACCGGCTCGAGGAGCTGGCGGCGCGGATCCGCGGCGCGCACGACGATCTGCGCGCGCGGATCGTCGCCGCCGACCTCGCCGACGCGGCGGCGCCGGACCGCATCGCGACCGAGGTGGCAAGTTTGGGCCTCGCCGTCGACCTGCTGGTGAACAACGCCGGCTTCGGAACGCACGGGTCGTTCGAGGAACTGGCGCCCGAACGCGAACACGACGAGATCGAGGTCAACGTGCAAGCGTTGGTGGCGCTCACGCATGCGTTTCTGCCCGGCATGCTCGGGCGCGGCCGCGGCGGCGTGATCAACGTCGCGTCGACCGCCGCGTTTCAGCCGGTTCCGTACATGGCGGTCTACGCGGCGACGAAAGCGTTTGTGCGGTCGTTCTCCGAAGCGCTGCACGAGGAAGTGCACGCGCGCGGGGTGCGCGTCATCGCGCTGTGCCCGGGCCCCACGGCGACCGAATTTTTCAGCACGGATGTCGCCGCGCCGCGCGGCCCGGTCCGTACCGTGCGCGACGTCGTCACGACCGGCCTACGCGCCTACGACGCCGGCGCTCCGGTCGCGATCGACGGCGCGAGCAACCAGCTGATGATCGCGGGGTCGCACGTGATCCCGCGGCGCTGGGCGACGAAGATCGCCGGCCGCATCATGCATCCTTGAGCGGCGGCTAAAGCGGCACGCCCCCCTGCCCGCTGATGATCGTCGTACGCCCGGGATGGTCGTTATCGTCGCGCATCATCAGGAGACCGTTCTCGCCGGTGCCGTGCTGGTCGCCGACGCTGAAGTCGTAGATGCCCCCCACGCCGGGGAAGTTCTTCAGCTTCTCGATCGCGGCGTGGATCTGCGGGGCCGTCGCGCCGGTGCCGAGCTGACGCAACACGGTGGTCACGATCAGCGCCGGATCCCAGGCGAACGCATGCGTGATGATCGGTTGCGTGATCCCAGCCGCGCCGAGCGCCGAGTAGAAGTCGTCGATCGCCTTCTTTTGCGGATCGCCGTTGGGACGGTCACGCTTGACGTAGCTCAGACCTGAACACGTCAGCTCCTTGGGTAAGAACGACTTGAATTGGTTGAGGAGCGACGGGCTGAAGTTCGCCGCCGACGTGTAGATCGGGATGTCGAGCAACCCGGCATCGCTGAGGCCGTGCAGCGCCGTGCCGAACGACGTACCGTTCGGCAGCGCGTAGATCATCTGCGCGCCCGAGCCTTTGAGTTTGATCGCTTGCGCGTCGGTGCTGACGTCGCCGATGCCGAAGGTTTCGATGTCGACGATCTTGACATTTTTGTTGGCCGGCTTTTTCAGCGCGTCTTCGAGCGAAGCCAGATTGTTCTGACCCGACGCGTCGGTGGTTACGAAAACGCCGATCTTCGTCACGCCGCGCAAGCGGTAGTACGTCACTCCGATGCCGCTGAGATCGCTCGTCGGCGCGCTCGTGGCGAACACGAAGCTGTTCGGCGTCGGGTTCATGTTCGGCGTGAGCGAGTAGAGGACGACCTGATCCTTTACCAGCGCCGCCATCGCTTGTGTTTGGGCGGCGATCGCCGAACCCAGCACAACGGCGGGGTGGGTGGTGAGGATCTGCTGGAAGAGCTGCACCGCCACGGCGGGCTGCGACTGGTCGTCGTGCACATCGAAATGCACCGGCGTTCCGCGAATACCGCCGTTTGCGTTGAAGAACTTCTCGTACGCCGCGAGGCCGTTGGCCTCGTCCTGGCCCAGGTTCGCCGCCGGACCGCTGAGCGAGAGGATGACCGGGATCGTGTACGGAGCCGGTTGGGCCGCAGCCGGTAGCGCGCACGCCACCGCGAGCGCGACAAGCACGGCGGCGAGCCGCCGGATGAGTCCGAATTGCATCTCCGCTCCTAGTGGAAGGACGCGAAGAAAACCTTCAGGCGCGCCGTCCGAACCAGGCGGCGAGGTTGCGCACGTAGCGTTTGGTGTCGTCGAGCAGGCTCGGGTTCTTGGCGATCGCGTCGCTCGGCGGTTCGCTCAGGAACGACGGACAGCCCGCGGCGACGTCCCAGTTGTAGTCGACGAAGTGATGGAACGTCGACTCGGCCCAGCCCTTGCCGCCGCCGTCACGGCCTTCGAACGCGACCGCGATGTTGAACGTGCGGCCGGTCTGCCGGCTCGTGCCGCGCACGACGACGCGGGCATCGGGCTGCGACACCGGTGCGCCGACCGCACCTTCGTGCGGGTGCGACGGCAGCGTCTTGACGCCGGCCAGCACCGGGTGCGCCGGCTCGGCGACCGCGATCGTCTGGACGTCGCCGTTGGGGCCGCTGTAGTAGTTCGGCCACTCGATCGCGGTCGTCACCTTGTCGTCGTTGACGCGGTTGGCCGGGTCGGGGTCGAGGTTCTTGGAGTGAAAGTAGTGCGCGTCGCCGATGCCGCCGAGATCGCAGACCGACACGCCGAGATCCATATGATCGCGGGTCACGAAGACGTGGCCGCCGCGCTCGCGGAACCGCGTGATCGCGCCGCATTCGGGCTTGGTGATCCCGTTGCCGGTGTCGACCGCAATCAGCCACAGCTGGTCGAAGTCGCTGTTGTCCAGCTCCGCCAGCACCGGATCGTTGCCGTCCGGTCCGTTCTCGCGATCGCGCGCGACGACGTCGGCAACCTTCGCCAGCTCGGCGCGCAGGAGCGAGAAGCGGCCGACGTGCCAGTCGTCCTCGACGTACGGGATCGTCGTCTGCAGCAGAACGCGCGGCTTCACTTCGCGCTCACCGCGGCTTGCGCTTCGACCGGCGTGATGTCGAGCCGCAGCACGTTGTTGCGGCGCAGCAGGGTGACCGTCGTCGTTCCGATCGCCTCGCCGGTCATGATGCGGTGCAGCGCATCCATGCCGGAAACCGGCGCTTCGCCCAGCGCGACGATCACGTCGCCGGCCTCGATGCCGGCCTGCCCCGCCGGGCTCCCGTCCTCGACGCTGTGCACGAGGATGCCGTGGGTTTGGCTCAGCCCGAGCAATCGCAGCACGTAGCGCGGAATCGCGACGTCGGCGCCGGCGACGCCGAGGTAGCCGCGGCTGATCTTGCCGTCACGGATCAGCAGCCCGGCCACGCGCTGCGCGGTCGAGGCCGAGATCGCGAAGCCCAAACCGCCGCCGCCGCCCGCCACGATCGCGGTGTTCACGCCGATCACGGCGCCGCGGGCGTCGACCAGCGGGCCGCCGCTGTTGCCGGGATTGAGCGCCGCATCGGTTTGGATGATGTCGTCCATCAGCCGCCCGTTGCGCGAGCGCAGCGTGCGCCCGAGCGCCGACACGACGCCGGCCGTCACGGTGCACTCGAGGCCGAACGGGTTGCCGAGTGCGATCGCGAGCTGACCGGGCTTGATCGAGCGCGCGTCGCCGAACACGGCCGGCACGAGATCGCTGCCGGCGATGCGCAGGACCGCGAGGTCGGTGTCGGGATCGTCGCCGGCGATCAGCGCGCGGAAACGGCGCCCGTCGAGCAGCGCGACCTCGATCTCGTCGGCGCCGTGAACGACGTGCGAGTTGGTGAAGACGAACCCGTCGGGGGTGGCGATGAAGCCGGAGCCGCTGCCGGCACGCCGGCCGTTGCGGCGCACGTCGATCCCGACGACGGACGGGCTGGCGCGCTCGACGGCCGAGATGACGACGTTAGAATACGCGTCCGTTTCGAACGCTTCGGAGATGGGGGCGAGGGTCAGGGACATGTGTGCCCACCTCCAACATCGCAACCCGGGAGTCGAGTTGCACGGTCGCGTTGGTTCGATGGAGGCGAGCGCCAAGAGGTACGGGGTCACCGCGGCGCCTTGGTTCCGGAACGCGGCCGCGATCTTCTTCGTGTTCCTGTGGGGCTCGGCGTTTGTGCCCAGCAAAATCGGCGTGCTGGCCTCCTCGCCGCTGTGGTTCTTGGCCGTGCGGTTCGCGGTTTCGGGCGTGCTCGCGCTCGCGATCGCGCTCGCCGCCGGGGCGCCGTGGCCGCGCGGGCGGCGCGCGTGGACGCTGATCCTCTTGCTGGGCGTGCTCGCCAACGCGATGTACCTCGGCTTCACCTACGAGGCGCTGCGCCATTTGGCGGCCGGCATCGGATCGGTGGTGACCAGCACCAACCCGCTGGTGCTGGCGCTCTTTGCGCCGGCGTTCCTCGGCGAACGCCTCACGCGGTGGAAAGCCGTCGGCTTGCTGCTGGGATTCGCCGGCGTCGCCGCCATCATGCTGGCGCGCAGTGGGACGGACACCGCGCAACCGCGCGACGTGGCCTTGGTGATGCTCGCCGTGCTCTCGAGCGTCGCGAGCACGATCGTGTTCAAGAAGTTCCTGGTCGAGCTGGACCTGCGCATGACGACCGCGCTGCAACTCTGCGCGGCGTCGCTGGCGGTGTTGCCGTTCGCGATCGCGACCGAGGGCGCGCCGCACGCGACGTGGGGCGTTCCGGTCGTGGTCGCGTTCGTCTATCTGGTGGCGGTGATGAGCGTCGGCGCTTCGCTGCTGTGGTTCTGGCTGCTCGAGCAGGGTGAAGCGAGCCGCGTCAGCGCGTACTATTTTCTCTCGCCGGTGTTCGGCTTGTTCATCGCCAGTTTCTTCGGCGAACCGCTGTCGATGCGCGATCTGGGGGGACTCGTTGCGATCGCGGTCGGCATCGCGATCGTCCAGCGTTCGTGACGGGCAAGTATCGCGTTCTCGCGCTGATGACGACGGCGCAAGCCGGCGCGTCCGTCGTGCAGCAAGCCGTCGGCGTGCTCGCGCCGTTTTTGATCCTGCAGTTCGGTCTCAGCCACGCGGGGCTCGGCGCGATGTTCACCTCGATGTACTTGGGCTCGGCGTTCTTCACGGCGTTCAGCGGCCTGCTGACCGACCGCTTCGGCGAACGCACGATGGTGGCGGTCAGCGGCGCGGTGATGGCGCTGGGTCTCGCGGTTGCCGCGTTCGGGGACAACTACGGCTGGCTCGTGGCCGGTGTCGGCGTGTTCGGCGCCGGTTACGCCGCGCAAACGCCGGCCGGCGGACGCGCGATCCTTTCGTGGTTCGATCGCGACCGCGGCTTCGCGATGGGCATCCGGCAAACCGGCGTGCCGGTCGGCGGATTGGCCGGCGCCGTCGTGCTGCCGTTTGCCGCGCTGCACTTAGGCGGGTACCGCGCGGCGATGCTCGTTGCGGCTGCGCTCGTCGTCGCATCGACGTTGGCCGCGTGCATCTTCTATCGTGAAGCAACGGCGGATCGTCCGCCGCCGAGCCGTTTTGCCGACGTACTCGCCGGCATGCATCGTTTGGCGCGCGACCCGCGCCTGATCGCGACGTCGCTCACGAGCATGGCACTCGTGTACGCGCAGGTCGCGATGAACGGCTTCCTGACCGTGACCGCCGTGCAAGTCATCGGCGTGACGCCGGCGTTTGCGGCGTCGGCGTTCGCGTGCGCGTTCGTCAGCGCGATGGCCGCGCGGCTGTTCTGGGGCTGGTATAGCGACCGGTTCATGCCCGGAAATCGCACCCTGCTCATGGGCATCTTGAGCGCGCTTTCGGCCCTGGCGTTATTCGCCGTGGCGCTGCTGCGGCCGTCGGGCGCGCCGCTGTTGATTCCGGCGGCGTTGTTCCTGGGCTTCAGCGCGGCCGGCTGGAACGGCGTCATGGCCGCGGCGCTGGCCGAGATCGGCGGCGCCGACCGGGCCGGCAGCGCGCTCGGCCTGACGCTCACGGCGATCTTCGGGATGTCGGCCGCCGGGCCGCTGATCTTCGGAACGATCGCCGACCGCGCGACGCTCGACGCGGCGTGGATCGCGAGCGCGGGGATCTGCGCGCTGGGCGTCCTGCCCGTCCTATGGCTCCGTTCGCACGAACGTCGCACGAAGGAGCAAGCGGCCTAACGCGAGAGGCCTCGCGTCCGCGGGTACGGAAACGTCGGCGGCTGCGCCCAGGTGGCGGAATTGGTAGACGCGCTGGTTTCAGGTACCAGTGGCCGCAAGGCCGTGGGGGTTCGAGTCCCTTCTTGGGCAGTTACTTGTGAATGAAGGCCGACGTGCACGAAGCGTGCGTCGGCCTTCATCGTTTCCGTCCGCCGACGTCCGCCGTTTCCGCTGACGTCCGGGAATTAGGCCGTAAGAACGGCCGTACGGCGGGCAGGCTGCGCCGATGGGCGGGTTCCGCCCATCAACGTCGCATTTCCACCCATCGAGCCGGATGCAGGTGAGGCATAGGCCCCCGTCAAGGTGGACGATAAGCAACCTATTTCGGCTGCGAAAATAGAGGTTCCACGATGTCGGTAATTTGGAGCGAGGCAGCCGCCTATCATAGCGTGCCTTACGACAACGAACAGGATTTGGAGGACGCAATAGTTCAAATCGCGCCAGCTCTATTCGGCGCGGATCGCGTGTTCCTGAGTGTGAAGCGGAAGGTCGGCAAGAACATCCCCGACGGTTACCTCATTGATTTCAGTGGACCGCAGGCTACACTATTT
>JBEKXE010000104.1:0-16618 GCA_049512335.1 Candidatus Lustribacter sp. | reverse complement strand
GTTCTCGGCGATCGTATTCACCCTGATCCCGCAAACCAAACTCGAGTTCGCCGAGTGCATCCCCGACGGCGCCTACGTGGTTTCATGGTCGCTCGCGCTGTGGGCCGCAGCCGCGCTGGCGCGGCGAGCTTCGCCGGCCGCCACGTTCGCGCTGGGAGCGGCGCTGGCCGCGACCGTGTATTCGCGTACCTTCGGCTGGGCGCTCGTGTTCGGCGTCGCCGCGTGGGCGCTCTTCGCGCGCCGCGATCTGCTCCGGCCGGTGGCGGTCGCATGCGCGATCGCCGTCGTCGCGTACGTCCCGTTCTTGATGTGGAACGCATCGGTCGGTTGGGAGACCTTCGCATTTGAATTCGTCCACCGGCAATCGGTGACGACGTTCTCGCTCGCGAAGCTGATCGATCTGGACACGCTCCGCTTTCTCGTGTACGGCGGCTTGATCGTCGTACTCACGTGGCTCGTCGCGTTGCGGCGTCCGCCGCGGCTGCCGCTGGTCGTGTGGACGGCGATTCCGCTGCCGGCGGCGTTGTTCGTGCTCTCGTTTGCCATGCGTACGGAGTCATACTGGATTCTCGGCCCGGCGGCGTCGCTGGCGGTCGGCGTCGGCGTCGTGCTGGCGCGGGCGAGCGCCGTGCCGCGCAATCTGGCGTTCGGGGTGCTCGGAATATCCACGGCCTACGCGGTCGTGAACGCGGTATTTCTGGCGCTGCCCGAAGCCGCGCAGGCCGCGGCCTTCCACGCGCAGCCGGCGCTGCGGGCGCAATTCGAGTCGGGGGTGTACGCGTATCGCCCCCTGGCGGACGACCTGCGCGCCGATGCGACAGCGGGGATCGCCGTCTTCACCGACCGCTACGAGACGTCGGGGGAGCTGCTGTGGTACGGCGTGCCGTCGGACATCGTCGTGATCACCGCGCAGCTCCCGCAGTGGATGCGCTGGTACCGGCCGCCGGCCGTTCCGCAACGCGCGGATTTGATCGCGTTCCGCACGCCGTTCGGCGACAACCCCGACCTCGAGCGCAACGTTCGCGCCGCGTACGCCCACGTGGGGACGCCCGAACGCCTCGACTACCGCTACGCCGACGAGCCGGAGGGCACGTTCTACCGGACGCGGCTCGCCGATCCGCGTCCGGACGCACGCAGCATCCTACCCGGCCTGTAGCGCCGTCAAAAAAAGGGCGACCCTAGCGGGCGTCGCAAGTTCAATCGCAGCCCGTTCGTACTTGGAGGGAGAATCTATGGTCGATCCGGTGTTGGGGCAACCACTCACGGCGAACGCTCGCCGCTACTGGTGGCTCTTTCTCATTCGCGGTCTGTTCGGGCTCGCGTTGGGCGTCCTGGCGGTGATGTTCCCGGGGGCTACCCTCGCCGTCGTCGTCATCCTGATCGGAGCGTATTTGATCGTCGACGGGATCGTCACGATCGCGAAGGCCGTGCAGATCATGCGCTCCGACGCGCACTGGTGGGTGCTGCTGCTCGAGGGCATCTTGAGCGTTGCGGTCGGCGTGGCGATCTTCGCCTGGCCAGGTTTGAGCATCTTGAGCCTCGCCTACCTGGTGGGATACTGGGCGATCCTCACCGGCGCGCTGGCGATCGTAACGGCGTTTCGCTTGCGCGCGCACATCAAGGGCGAGTGGCTGTACCTCCTCTTCGGCATCGTGTCGGTGATCTTCGGCGGCTTCGTGCTGTTCGCGCCGGCGACGGGGCTCGTGTACATCGTGCTGATGATCAGCATTTACGGCTTCGTCATCGGGTTCACCATGATCGCGCTGGCCTTCCGCGCGCGCAACTTGCCGGCCTGATCGCTGCACCGGCGTGACGTTCGAGCGGTGGGCCGAAGCGGTGACGGAAGTCATCGAAGACAAACTCGGCATGAAGAACGTCGCGTCGGAGGTGTACGTCGATCACGCCGTCTGGCAGTCCAAAGCCAACCGCGGCGTCGCCCGCCCCGAAGACGACGGCAAGCACGTCTCGGTCGTGTTCGATCGCGGGCGAGGTCATCTCTACGCGCTGGCGGACGGCGCTGAAGGCGCAGCCGCCGAGATCGTGGGGCGGTTGCTCGGACTCGTTTAGCGCGGCGCTGCGACCAGCCGCTCGAGGACGTCGCCGGCCGCGATCAACTGCCCGGTTTGGCCGGCTGCGGCGCGCGTGTTGACCGCCAGCCGGTAGAAGTGATCGAAGCGGCTGCGTTCGGCCCACGACGGTAAGGTCGCCGCGCGCCGCTCGCTGACGATCTTCGCGAACTGCGCCCACGGCCGGCCCGTCAGCGGGTCGCGGCTCGGAACGACGCACCGCGCGCACGGATTCGTGCCCTCGAGCAGGGCCGCCCCGACGCGAAATGCGACGACCTCGCCGGCAACGGCGTACAGCCCATCCTCCCAGAACGCGGGCACGCCGCCGATCTCGATGTTGGCCCGCAAGCGATCGCGCATGCCGTTCGGCGTGAGCCCCGGAAACCACGACGCGACCTCGTCCAGGGTTTCCGAGGCGACGACCGTCGGGCCGGGCGCTTGCGCATCGTCGGGAAAGCCGCCCGCGAAATCGCGCTGCACCCGGATCGGCTGTTCGAAGTGCCGGCCGAGCCACGTTTCGAGCGCCGCGGCGTCTTCGTCGAACGCAAACGTGAAGGCGCCCGTGAGGCGCGGACTGACGAACGTGGCCCGGGTCAGCGCCGGATCGTAGGCCACGCGCAATTCGTGCACCCGCGGTTCGCGCTTCCCGTTGACGAACGCGCCGCCGGCATCCACGAGCGCGAAGGCGCGATCGAGATGCAGCCCGCCGCGCGGCGCGAGCGTTGCCGTCGCGACGTCGGCGCCGTCGAGCGACTTGAACGGAAAGACGCGCAGCCGCGCGACGAACGGCGTTACGATAACGGCTCGAGCGTGTCCCCGGCCGCGATGGTGCCGCCACGCTCGACCTCGGCGTAGATGCCGACGTGCGCGTTGTGATGCCGCGCAGCGGTCCGCAACACGCCGAGGTCGGGCGGCAGCCCGTCATGAGGGAGGGTCGTCATGACGCAGCGCGGTGCGGGACCGGTGACGCGCAGGACGACGTTGCCGACCTGCACGCGCGAACCGATCCAAGCATCTTCGATGAAGTCGCCGTCGTCGGCGGTCAGCAAGAGGTTCGGCCGGAAACGCCCGGCATCGAAGTTGCCGTCCGGATACCGTGCACCGAGCGCGGCGAGCGTGTTCGTCGTCAGAACGTGAACCGTCGCGCAATCGAAGAACGTATGCGTGGGCATTGCCTCGTCGGTGACCTCGTCGCGGTGAGCCAGCTCCTCGAGATCCGGCCAGTACTCTTCGAGCGTGGGCGCCGCCGGCGCGCTTTTCGAGAGACGGACGGCGCGGCCGAGACCGCTCGACAGATCCGCGTCGAGCGACGGGTCGTCGCTCGAACGCAGCTCTCCGCTCGGCAGCGTGATCTCGACGGGTGCCGTGTGCCCGTTACGCCCGGGCGGTTGGAGGTAGCGCGCGCGGAATCGCAGCAGGCTCGACCACAAGCGGGGGTTCTTCGCGCTCGCGACCTTACCGGTGAGCGCGTCGACCAGCGCGTAGCTGCGGTCGCCGACGATCCCGTGCGTGTCGACGTCGACGCCGGCGCAGCGTTCGCCGCCCATCGACTTGACCGGATAGCGCCAGAGTTCGACGACGCGCGCTGCGCTGCTCACGCCGCCGCCGTTGCCGCCGTCGTCGCCGGCATCGCCGCCCCGCGTTCTTCCAAGACGTCGTCGGGTACCGAGATCGGCGCGTTCCAGGCCATGCCGCGGGCGACGAAATAGGCCGCGCCGACGATGAAATAGAGCGCGAAGACGTACACGAACAGGTTCACCGGCGGAGCGGGGACGGGGTAGACGCTGCCGACCGCGGGCACCAGCAGGCAGATGAGCGCGCCGACCGACCAGACGATGTCGAGCGGCCGCAGCTGACCGATTTTCTTGAGGTACATCGGCGCGGCGACGGAGACGAACGTGTAGGCGCCGAGGAATCCGAAGGCTCCGAACGTGCCGGCGTCGTTGAACGCGTCGGTGACGGCCACGCCTTTGTAGGACATGATGCAGGTCGGGATGAGGAACAGGAGGATGGCGTAGATCGTGATCGCGTAGTGCGGCGTCTCGTTCACGTGGTGCGCGCGGCCGCTGGCCTCGTGGAAGAAGCCGTGACGGCCCATTTGGAACACGACCCGCGCGCCGGCGTTCATGCACGAGAGCGCCAGCGAGAAGAAGCTGACCATCGCGCCGAGATCGATCGGGATTTGCAGAACGTCGAGGTGCATCAGCGTCGCCAACGTCGAAAGCGGAGCGGTCTGCTGGTCGAGCGGCGGCTTGACGCCGCGCAGCCCGAGCACTTCGGTGTACGTGATGAAGACGAAGAACAAGCCGGCCAGGATCAGTGAAACGATGATCGCCCGCGGGATGGTCTTCAGCGGGTCCTTGGCCTCTTCGCCGAACGCCGTCGCCGCCTCGAAGCCGACGAGACTGAAGACGGCGACCACGACGCCGAGTCCGAGCGTGGAGAGTGAGTTGCCCTTCAGCGAGATCTGATCCGGATCGATCGCAAACCCGTGGTGGCCGAGGACGATGAACGCGAGAACCGTGATCAGCGCGACCGACACGGCTTCCAGAACCAGCATCAGTACCGCGGACAAGCGCACGTCCTTGTACGCACAGTACCAGCAGATCGCAACGCATACGGCAAAGAGCGCGACCGGCGGGACGGCCATGTGCGCCAGCGTGAGCAGTTGCGTCGAGAAGACCGTAAAGCCCGTGACGCCGGCGGTGCCGATGAACATGTAGGCCCAGATCAAGCACCAGCCGGACAAGCCGCCGGCGGTCGGTCCGAGCCCGGCCATCGAATACAGGAACATCGATCCGGTATGCGACGAGCGCTTGGCGAATTGGATGAGGTTCGCGGCGACGAACAACAACATGACGGTGCCGAACGCGTAAGCCAACCAACTGGATTGGCCGCTCGTGCCGAACATCAGCGGCACGATGAGTGCGGCGGTCATCGTCGGCGAGATCAGTGCAATGTTCTGGGCCAGAACCGTCCAGAAATTGAGACAGTGCGGGCGCAGATTCGTCGTTTGCGCTAACATGGTTGGTTGCATCTCCTGATCGACGGTGAGGGCGGTGTCGTTAGGAGAACCATATATATGAAAGCACCGCGCACAAATATCAATTTGCGACGCCGGCGACGGCGCTGGGTGGTTGTTTGTATAAAATTGTTGCGTATTAGCCGGCGCGACGAAAATCAGTTCCATGCATGCTTCGCGCATCTCGCCGCGTTGGCGTACGCGAGATGGCTAAACGGGAACTGATTTGATGTCACATAGCGTAGTGGCGCATTGGTTTGGCCTCAAGTACCATTTCGGGGAGAGGAGACCAGACCACTGTAGCCAGGCCAACGTAATATGGAGTTGCCGATCGAGCTCGACGCGTCGAGTAACGTCCCGCTGCACCGGCAACTCTACGAAGGGCTGCGTGGAGCGATCATCCGCGCCCAAGTCGCGCCCGGCACGCGACTGCCTTCGACGCGGGCGCTCGCGGAAGCGCTCGGCGTTTCGCGTTCGACGATCATCTCGAGCTTCGCGCAGCTGCACAGTGAAGGCTACCTGCAGGCGACCACCGGTTCGGGAACGTTCGTCAGCGACGAACTGCCCGAGAGTGCGCTGCCGCGCAGCCATAACGTCGTCGAAGGCGGGCAAGCCTCGATTCGCCTCTCGACTTACGGGGCGTCGCTGGCCGAAGCCGGGCCGCTCGAGGCTCCGCGCAGCAGCGGGCTGATCGATTTCCGCGATGGACGGCCGGCGTTCGATGCGTTTCCGCACGCCGAGTGGCGGCGTGCACTCGCAGCGGCCGCGCGCGGCGACGGCCCCTCGCTCGACTACAGCGCCGATTCGGCCGGGTATCTGCCGTTGCGTGAGGCAATCGCGGCGTATCTGGGGCGGGCCCGCGGCATCACCTGCACCGCCCGCGACGTGACGATCGTCAACGGTTCGCAACAGGCCATCGATCTGGTCGCGCGCGTGCTGATCGAACCGGGCGACGTCGTCGCGCTCGAAGAGCCCGGCTACCTCGGGGCGCAACGGACGTTCGCCGCGCACGGCGCCGACCTGCGCGCGATCGCGGTCGACCCCGACGGGATTCGCGTCGACGCGCTGGAGCGCTACGCCGGCGGCGCGCGACTGGTCTACGTGACGCCGTCGCACCAGTTTCCGCTGGGCGTCGTGCTCGCGTCCAACCGGCGGCGCGCGCTGCTCGCTTGGGCCGAGCGCAACGATGCCGTCGTCGTCGAAGACGATTACGATAGTGCCTACCGCTACGAAGGCCGCCCGATCCCGGCGCTCTTCGGCTTGGATCATTCGGGCCGGGTCGTCTATGTCGGGACGTTCTCCAAGACGATGTTTCCGGCGCTGCGCATCGGCTACGTCGTCGCGCCGGCGGCGCTGCGCGACGTCGTTGCGCGCGCGAAGGCGTTCGCCGACCGCCAGTCGCCGATTCTCGAACAGCGCGCGCTGGCGGGTTTCATCGCCGACGGCAGCTTCGAGCGCCACCTGCGGCGGATGCGCGTGCTCTATCGCGGGCGGCGGGCCGCGTTGCTGGCGTCGCTGCGGCGCCACATCGGCGATTCGGTCGAGGTCAGCGGCGAGAGCGCGGGCATGCATTTGGTCGTGCGCTTGCCGTTGATCGACACGAAGCGCTTCATCGAGCGTGCGCGGCGGGCCGGGGTGGCGTTGATGAGTACGGCGCCGCACCACTTGGGCGAGCCGGTGCCCGGCGAATTCATCTTCGGTTTCGCCGAGCTCGACGAAGCGACGATGGACGAAGCGATCGCGCGCCTGGGGCGCATCTTGCCGGAGTGCCGCTGAGCGCCCGCCGTGGACGACGAAGCCGTTTGCGAAGCTGCCGCGCTGGTGCGCGCCGCGCCGGCACGGAGATCGCGTTGCCGGCCGTGCTCGCCGCTATTGCGTCCAACCCTCCAAGTGCTGGACGGTGAACGTTGCCGCCAGCAGGATCAGGGCGAGGCCGGCGGCACGCTCGGCGAGGTCTTCGTAGCGTTCGCCGAGCAGCGAACCAAACTTCAGCCCGATGACCGTGAAGCTGGCCGTGCTGACCGCGACGGTTCCCAACAGCGGAATCAGCGGCAGCGGCACGCCCGGTAACGAAACGCCGATGCCCAGCGAATCGAGACTGACCGAGACGCACGTGAGGATCAGACCCGACGCCGTATTCGCGTTGATCTGCGCTTCGCCGTCTTGATAACTCTGGCGGACGATGAACGCGCCGACGAGTGCCAGCACGCCGAAGCCGAGGTAGTCGGCAATGCCGCCGATCGCGCGCCCCACGCCGGCGCCGATCAGATACCCGACGACCTGCATGAAGACTTCGGAACATGCGAACGCGATTGCCAGCCGCATGCGCGTGCGCCACTCGCTGTGCATGATGCCGATGGCGATGGATAAGGCGAGGACGTCGAGCCCCACCGCGAAGGCGACCCCCAGGATCTTGAGTGCAACCGTGAGGGTGACGCCCATGCCCGGAACCTACCGGGATCGGCAGGAAATGACCTTGGGGTGCAGTGAGAACCCTCGCATGGCACCACGACCGTCCGGCGGCGCGATTACGCGCGCCGCGCTGATCCAATGGGCACTGCTCGCCGCATCCGCCGGGACCGCATCTGCAGCCGATCCCGACCTCACGCCGGTGCGTTTCATCGCGTCGGTCGCTGACGCGGTACGCCCGTTCCTCTACGCGCAGAGTGCAGGGCTCTTTCATCAGGCCGGGCTCGACGTCGATTGGCAGCAAGCCGCGACCGGAGCGGTCGTGGCGCAGTCGATCGCGGGCGGCGCGAAGGACATCGGGATGGCGAGCATCACCTCGATCGTCGCCGCCTACGCGCGCAACTTGCCGTTCGCCATCGTGGCGCCGTCGATCGCTTACCGCAAGGACAACCCGACCGCCGGCATCGTGGTGTCGGCCGCCTCCCCGTTGCGCGCGCCGCTCGACCTTCAGGGGAAGGTGGTCTCGTGTTCGGCGATCGGCGACATCGCCTATCTCGGGCTGCGGGCGCTCATCGACAAAGCCGGCGGTGATTCGTCGACGGTCAAGTTCATCGAACTGCCGCCGACGGCGGTCGTGACGGCCGCCATCGTTGCGGGGCGCATCGATGCGGGCCTGATCGCGGAGCCGGCGATGATGGAGGACGTGCGCGCCGGGAAGCTACGGTTCTTCGTCGACGAGCTCACCGGGTATTCGCGACCGATCCTCGAGGTGGTGTACTTCTCGACCCGCGAGTACGCGGCCAAGAACCGGGACACCGTCGCGCGGTTCGCGAAAGTCTTGGAGCGCGCCTCGATCTACAGCAACGCCCACGTCGCCGAAACCAGCCCGCTTCTGGCCACGTACGCGGGCATGGACCCGAAGGTAACGGCCGAGATGCGCCACGGTTACATGGCTCCTACGGTCGATCCGGGTGCGATTCAGCCGGTCGTGGACCTCATGGCCAAGTACAAGAACATTCCGCAGGCATTCGACGCGCACGAGCTGCTTTCGACCGTAGTCCCGTAACACGTGATGGGGGAGTAAGAGATGTCGACCGACGAGATCACGCCCGACGTTGCCGAGGCGCCCGCGGCCCCCGTCGCGGCCGCGCCCTCCGCTGCGCCGGCAGCCTCGCCCGCGGGGTACGTGATTCCCGACTTCGCCGAAGATGCGCGCACGATCGCATCGTTCGAAGCGGCGCGCGAGCGTTTCGAGCGATCCGAATCGCAGTCGGCCGAGGATGAGATTCGCCTGGACTTCAAGCGCCGCCGCGAAGTTCTGCAAGCGGAGATCAACACCGCCCAAGCGGTGATCGACGAACGGCAAGCGCGTTGGGAGAAAGCGCTTCAAGCGTACGGCAAACGCTACCCGAAGCTGGTCGAGAAGACCAAAGCCCGCAAACCGTCGTTCATGCAGAACCTCATGAGCTTCGGCAGCGCGTCGAAGATGTACCAAGCGACGGTCGACGCGTCGGCCGACCTCAACGACGCCCGGTCGCTGCGCCGGCGCAAGGAACACGACGACGAAGAGTTGGACACGCTGCAGCGCCGCGCGCTGGCCAAGCTCGAAGAAACGTTGCGCGACAAGTCCAAGGGCAAGGATCACCAGGAGAAGTTTCTTTCACGCCCGGGCAACGCCGCGCTCGCCAAGCGCGTGCAAGAGATTCAGGCCGAGCGCGCCGCCTACGCCGCGCGGCTGGAAGCCGGCAAGGTGCCGCCGCTCGAACATCGCGACCGGCACTTTGCGCAGCTCGAGGCCGCTCCGCTCGAGGCGCCGTTCAGCGGCGTCGCGATCGTCGGCGTCGAGACGTACGGTGAGCTGTGCTACTTGATCTTCCGCGATCGCGAACGCCGTCACTTCTACCACGCGTTCGATTCGCGGCTCGACGGGCTCTCCGATTCGGTGTTCGACGTCTACCGGATCGCCGACCGCTTCGAGGCCAAGCTGCACCGGCGCGAAGGCAAGCCGATGTATCTCGCCGATCACCTCACCGAGTACTTGCGCGACGACGAGCGCGCCAAGTCGGAAGCGCGCCGGGTTCGTGCCCAACTGCGCGAGCCGCGCACCGCGCCGCCGTACACCGGCGACCGTACCGTGATCGATCTGCTCGCCGAGTTGGCCAAGAGCGCCGGACGTTTCGCAACCTGAAACGTTTTCGGGAAGCTGCGCTGGGTGCGGCGCTGCTGGTGAGTTTCGTCGGGGTGGGCGCGCAGGGGCAGGATGACGTCGCGCAAGCGCACTTGTCCGCAGCCCGAGCCATGGTGGCGCCGCTGACCGGTGATCCGAATCACCTGCGGACCTACGATTCGATGTTCAAGCTCATCTGCACGCAGCCGAGGGCCGGCGCGCCGTCGCCGCCGGTCGGGCCCGGCGCACCGGAAGAGACGGAGAAGCTCGTTCCGGTACCGCGCGACAAATGGTACGTGCCGCCGGTGCGGGTGTTCGACAACCTCTACTATATCGGCACGCAGACCGAGTCGACGTGGGCGCTGACCACCTCGGACGGGATCATCCTGCTCAACACCAATTTCCCGTGGGTCACGCCGCTGCTGCTGGACGAGCTCAAGACGTTCGGTTTGGATCCGGCCGACATCAAATACGTCGTCGTCGTGCGTTCGCACTCGGATCAGTCGTGGGGCATCAATCCCCTCAAGCGAGTGGTGCCGTCGGCTCGCGTGATCATGTCCGCCGTCGACTGGGATCTGCTGGCGCGGGACAACACGCCCGCCGAGCTCAAGCCGGTCAAAGACATGGTGGCCTATGACGGCGAGAAGGTCACGCTCGGCGACACCACGATCACGTTGTACTCGACACCGACGTCGACACCCGGCAACCTTTCGGTGATCCTTCCGCTGAAAGATGGACGGCAACGCCACATGGGCGGCATGCTCGGCGGGGATTTCATGCGGCTGGTGCAGGAAGGCGTGCAACTGTTCCCCGACATGCAGGCGATGGCCACCACGTATATCGCCTCGTCGCAACGCTTCAAGCAGCTCGAGGACCAGGCCGGCGTCGATACGATCGTCCACATCCATGCCGAGTACGACAACACGCTGCAGAAGCTCGACGCGGTGCGGGCCCGCCGGCCGGGAGATCCCAATCCGTTCGTTAACAAAGACGACGTCGACCGGTTCATGAACCTTCACCTTGAATGCGCGCAAGCGCAGCTTGCTTGGGCAAAGGGTAATTAGCAGATGTTCTTGCGCGTGTTCACCGCGGCCGTGATCGGTCTGGCGGCCGTCGCCCCGGCGTTGGTTCGCGCGGCCGACGAGCCGCTGACGCTGCGCGTCGCCGCCACTGCGAACGACACCTACGCCGAGGCCTACTACGCCCAGGAGCGCGGCGACTTTCTCAAAGCCGGGCTCAACGTTCAGGTCATGACGTTCACCAACGGAGCCTCGGTCGCGCAGGCCGTCGTGAGCGGTGCGGCCGACATCGGCATCTCCAACGTGGTGCAAATCGCCACCGCGGTCGAAAAAGGCATTCCGATCCGCTACTTCGCGGGCGGTGGTCTCTATTCGACCGACGAGCCGACCTCGGCGCTGGACGTGGCCCAAAACTCGCCCATTCGCACCGCGAAGGACTTCGAAGGCCAGACGATCGGCGTCTCGACGCTCAAGGACACGAGCGCGATCGCGACCGAAGCGTGGCTGGTCGCCAACGGCGCCGACCTGAATAAGATTCACTTCGTCGAGATGCCGTTCGCTGCGATGGGACCGGCGCTGGTGCGCGGCACGGTTGCGGGCGCCGTGATCTCCGAGCCGTCGCTGTCGGCCGCGCGCACCGGCGGAGCTCGCGTCTTCGCGAAGTCCTACGACGGCATCGCCGGCCACTTCATGATCAGCGGCTGGTTCGCTACCCAAGACTTCGAGCGCGCGAACGCGACGGCCGTGAAGCGATTCGCCCAAGTCATCTACGCCACCGCACGCTGGGCCAACACGCACCGCGCCGACTCGGCGAAGATCCTGGTGAAGTACGCCCAGCTCGACCCCACGGTCGTGCGCGACATGACTCGCTGCGAGTACATGGACAATCTCGATCTGAAGATGATCCAGCCGGCGCTCGACGTGGCCGCCCATTACGGCGCGCTCGACCGCCCGATCGCCGCCGCCGACATCATCGACGCGATCTGATGGCGGCACTCACCCGGCGGGCGCTGATCGCCGCCGCCGTCGCCGCCCTGGCGGCCCGGCGTCCGGCGCGCGCGGCGGACCTCCAGCCGGTCCGCGTCGCCTCGGCACTCTCCGACGACATCGCACCGGTCGTGTACGGGATCGCAACCGGCGTCTTCGCGCGCCGCGGCCTCGACGTGCAACTGCAAGCGGCCAACAGCGGCGCCGCCGCCGCGGCCGCCGTGCTCGGCGGCTCGCTCGATATGGCGAAAGGCGGCACGATGGCGATCGTGTTGGGTCACGTGCGCGGCGTGCCGCTGACCGCGATCTGGCCGGCGGCGATCTCGACCACGGCCTCCCCGATCGCCGGCCTGATCGTGCTGCGCTCCGGCGGCATCGCGTCGGCCAAGGACTGCAACGGCAAGGTGTTCACCGGCGCGTCGCTTCAGGATCTCAACCAGCTGGCGGCGATGGCGTGGGTCGACGCCAACGGCGGCGACTCGAAGACGATGCGGTTCGTCGAGATCGCGTCGTCGGAGACGATCCCGGCGCTGCAAGCGGGCCGCATCGACGGCGCGACCGTGCTCAACCCGATTCTGCAAGTGGCCCTGCGGACGCCGGCGCTGCGTTTGCTCGCCAACCCCTTCGATACGATCTCGAAGCACTTTTGCTCGAGTACGTGGTTCACGACCAGCGACTACGCTGCGAAGAACCCCGACGTCGTGCGCCGGTTCGTCAGCGGCCTGCAGGAAGCGACGCGGTACGAATACGCCCATCAGGCCGAGATGGCGCAGTATCTCGCCCCGTTTCTCCACGTCGACGAAGCCGCGTTGGCGGCGTTTCCGCGCACCACCGACGGTTTGACGCTCACGCCGTCCGATTACCAGCCGGTCATCGACCTCGCGGCGCGCTACGGCGTCATTCCGAAGACGTTCCCGGCCCGGGACATGCTAACGGCATAGTGCGGCTGCGCGTGGCGGTCGACACCGGCGGAACGTTCACCGATTTCGTGGTGCTCGACGAAGACCGCGGAACGCTTGACGTGTTCAAGGTTCCGTCGACCCGCGGCTCGGAAGCCGACGGCATCGTCGCCGGTTTGCGCGGCTACCTCGCGCGCAGCGGCGCGCGCGGCAGCGACGTCGTCTACTTTTCGCACGGCACGACCGTCGGCACGAACGCGATCCTCGAAGAGACCGGCGCCCGCACCGGGCTGCTCGTCACCGCCGGTTTTCGCGGTATCTACGAAGTCGGCGAGCAAAGCCGCCCGCACGGCGCGACCACCTACGACCTGTTCTTCGAACGCCCGCGGGCGCTCGTGCCGGCCCGGCTGACGCAAGAGATCCCGGAACGCGTGCTCTACGACGGCAGCGTGCTCGAGGACCTCGACGAGACCGCCGCGCGCGAAGCGATCCGCACGCTCGTCCGGCGCGGCGTCACCTCGATCGCCGTAGCATTTCTGTTTTCGTTCCGCCGGCGCGATCACGAGCGCCGGGTCGCCGAACTGATCGCCCAGGAGGCGCCGCAGATCAACGTCTCGCTCTCGAGCGACGTCGCACCGCAGATTCGTGAATACTACCGCCTGTCGACGACGGTCGTGAACGCGTACCTCAATCCGAAACTCGAACGGTACATCAGTGCGCTCGACGAGCGCCTCACGCAGGAAGGCTGCGAGCAGCGCCAGCGCTACATCATGCGCTCCAACGGCGGCGTCGCGACGTTCGCCGCCGCCGCCCAGCGCAGCGTGCAAACGATTCTCAGCGGACCGGCCGCCGGTGTCGTCGCGGCGAGCCGCCTGATTGCCGGCAGCGAGCGTTTTCCCAACGTCGTGACGTTCGACATGGGCGGCACCAGCACGGACGTCGCGCTGATCGAGGGCGGCCGCCCGATCCGGCGGATGGGCGGCAAGGTGCACGGCCGCGACGTGCTCGTGCCGATGCTCGACATCCATACGGTAGCGGCCGGCGGCGGAACGATCGCATGGATCGACACGGCCGGCGTACTGCAAGTGGGCCCCGCGAGCGCCGGCGCGGTTCCGGGACCGGTGTGCTACGGCCAGGGCGGCACCGCTCCGACGATCACCGACGCCAACCTCGTCCTGGGCGTGATGGCCGAAGAAAGCCCGCTGGCCGGCGGAACGCTGCGGCTCGATCGCGCGGCCGCGGAAGCCGCGATCCGGGAGAAGATCGCCGAACCGCTCGGGCTCTCGGTGATCGCCGCGGCGCGCGGCATCGTCGAGATCGTCAGCGTGAAAATGCAGGAAGCGATCAAGGTCGTCTCATCCAATCGTGGCTACGATCTGCGCGATTTCCACCTGTTGGCATTCGGCGGCGCCGGCGCGATGCACGCCGCGCAGATGGCGCAAGAGCTCGGCATGCCCGGCGTGCTCGTGCCGGCGTTTCCCGGCGTGACGAGCGCGCTCGGCCTCTTGCTCTCGGACGTGCGCAACGACTACGTGGCCTCCCAGCTCTCGCGCATCGGCGAAACCGATCCGGCCCGCGTGCGCGCGATCTTCGAAGAACTGCGCGCGCAGGGCGAAGCGACGCTCCTCGCGCAGGGCTTCGCGCGCGACCAGCTGCGCTACGAGTTCGCGCTCGATCTGCGTTACGCCGGTCAGGGCTACGAACTCACGGTCGCGCTGGACGCGTTGCCGGCCGATGCCGCAGCGCTGCAGGCTACCCGTGCGCGTTTCGACGCCGATCACGCGCAGCTGACCGGCCACTCGGCACCGGACGAAATCGTCGAGATCGTGAACTACCGTTTGAGCGCGGTCGCGGCGGTCCCGCACGCCTCGATCGCCTCGCCGTTCACGCAAACCGGGACGCTCGAAGCGGCGCGGCTCGGCGAACGGCAAACCTATTTCGACGGCGAGACGGCGCAAACGACGGCGCTGTACGACCGCACCAAACTTCCGCCCGGCGCCGCGATCGACGGGCCGGCGATCCTGCTGCAGAACGACGCTACGATCGTGATCAACCGCGGCCGGCGCGCGCGTGTGGTCGAGCTGGGCCAGCTCGAAATCGTGGCCGCCTGATGGACGCCGTCACCTTCCAAGTCATCCAGAGCCGCCTCTCCGGCATCGTCAGCGAGATGCAGGACAGCATTTTCCGCACCGGCTACTCGACGATCATCCGCGAGTCGCAGGATGCCAGCTGCATGCTGCTCGACGCCGGCGGCAACGTGGTCGGCGAACACGTGATCCTCCCGCTGCACGTCGCCGCGCTCCCGGAAGTCGTGCGCGCGGTGCGCCGTACGTTCCAGGACATCGCACCGGACGACGCCTTCATCACGAACCATCCCTATATCGCGGGCGTGACGCACTCGATGGACATGGCGGTCGTCACGCCGGTTTTCCACGCAGGATCGCTGATCGCGTTTTGCGGCAGCATCGCGCACAAGAGCGATCTGGGCGGCGTCGTCCCGGGCACGTCGTACGGCAGCGCGCGCGAGCTCTTCCAAGAAGGCATCCAGTACCCGCCGATCCGTTTCGTCGCGGCCGGCGTGCCGCAGCGCGACATCGAGGCGATCCTGCGCGCCAACAGCCGCACGCCGGACCTCGTGATCGGCGACATTCGCGGCCAAGTCGGCGTCGCGCGGCTCGGCGAACGGCGTCTGGCCGAGGTCATCGCGCGCTACGGCATCGACGCGCTGCTCGAGACCTTCGCCGGGGTCGGAACGGTAGCGGAGAAGCGCCTGCGCGAGGTCCTGGCGACGTGGCCCGACGGCGTGCACGAAGCGGAGTCGTTCATCGACACCGACGGCGTCACGCCCGACTCGAAGGTGCGCTATCACGTGCGCATCGAGAAACGCGGCGACCGCATCGCGTTCGACTTCACCGGCTCGGACGATCAGCGCGCGGGCCCGGTGAACATCAGCCCGTCACTCGCCCGCGGCTGCTGCTATTACGCGCTGATCGCGATGGTCGACCCGGCGCTGCCGAACAACGCCGGCGTTGCGCACGTGGTCGAAACGACGTTTCGTCCGGGCTCCGTGCTCGATCCGCACTTCCCCGCGCCGTGCTGCACGTACTTGGCGACGTGCATGGCCATCGTCGAAGCGATGCTGGTCGCGCTCAGCGACTTCGTCCCCGCCCGCCGCATGGCCGGCAACGGCGGCACCGGCGGCATCTCGATCACCGGCCGCCGCCCGAACGGCGAGAACTTCGTGCAGTACGAACCGATCGGCTCGGCCTACGGCGGTCGCGCCACCTCCGACGGCGTGTCCGGCATCGCCGTGCTGCTCTCGAACACGCGCGCTGCGTCGATCGAGATCCTCGAGAGCGAGTTCCCCACGCGCATCCGCCGCTTCGAACTGATCCGCGATTCCGGCGGCCCGGGGCGCTACCGCGGCGGCCTCTCACCGCGTCGCGTGTGGGAAGTCCTCGTCGACGACGCGCAGCTCACGTGCCGCGGCGGCAAACACGACATCCCCGCCGCCGGCGCGGACGGCGGCGAACCCGGCGCACTCGGCTCGCTGACGATCAACGCCGGCACGCCCACCGCACGTTCGCTCTCGAGCCGCTTCAGCGGCGTGCGCATGATGCGCGGCGACCAACTCACGCTCGAGAAAGCCGGCGGCGGCGGCCTCGGCAACCCCCACGACCGCCCCTTCGAAGCCATCCTCAACGACGTCCTAGACGGCTACGTCAGCCTGGATGCCGCCGTCGAACACTACGGCGCCGACCGCGCCCGCCTCATCCGAGCGGTGGAAGCGTTCGATCACCCGTCATCGTGAGCAAGCGATCGACGACGGCTCGAACGGGGGAGCATGCTCTCCAACTACAGCGGGGGCGGTGCTCTCCAACTACAGCGGAGCACCATGCCAGGAGGGGTGGGGCGGCGGACGGTGTGGTGCGGGGTACTGTGAGGGCTTGCGAAGTCAGGATGACGAGAGCAAGCCCGAGGGTAGCCCGGTGCGCACAGGAAGTGCGCACCGGGCGTGCCCCGCACCACACCGTCCGCCGCCCCACCCC
>JBEKXE010000103.1:0-16680 GCA_049512335.1 Candidatus Lustribacter sp. | reverse complement strand
CGATGCTCTCGTCGTCCTGGAGCGCCAACGAGCTGCAGTGTCCGCACAGAATCGTGCCCGGAAACCCGAGTTGGACCGCAAGTTGGGCCACGCGCATCAGCGTTCGCGCGGCCGGGTCGTCGGTTTCATCGACGTGCAAGTCGACGTCGAGGTTCCGCTCGCGCGCCAACGCGAACAGGTTGGTCATCGCGACGTCGAACTCGGGCGGCAGCGGGATGTTTTCGAGCGACCGGAAGCGCGTGATGCAGCCGAGCACGCCGCCCGACGCGGCGACGCGATCGGCCAACGCGCGGCCCTCGTCGGTGAGGTAGACGTCGATGGGAATGTTCGACGCCGCCTGCAGCGCCATGCGGCCGCTCCAGCGTTCGCGCACGCTTTCGAACACCGGCCAACTGATCGGTGCCTGCGGTCCGTGCGAATCGAGATGCGTGCGGATCGCGACGACGCCGTGCGCGTAGGCCGTCGCGAGACCGAACTCCATGCGCCGGCGCACGTCCTCGGCGGTCCAGCGCGCCGCACGATCCACGCCCGTCGCCGCAACGGCGCCGGCAAAATCGCCCGCCGGGTTCGGCGAGCGCGGCCAGATATGGCCCTTGTCGAGGTGAGCGTGGCAGTCGATCGGCCCGGGCAGGACCATCGACCCGTCGAGATCGGGTCCCAGCTCCGCCGGCAACGTTCCGGCCCGTACGACGGCCGCGATGCGCCCGTCCGAAACGAGCACGTCGATCGCGCTGAGTTCGCCGTCCGCGCCGGCCTGCACGGGCGCCAGGCAAGCCGGAGCACGCAGGTTGCGCAGCGCGAAGCGCGGCTGCGCGGGCGGTGAGAAAAAGCCGCTGCGCGCGATCGGCTAGGGTCCGGAAAGAAGCGTTCCGACTCGCCCCTTGGCCGGCGCCCACGGCTCCAAGACGCCCTTGTCGTCGAACTGTTGCGTCGACAGCGCGGTCCAGACGATCGCGTGCGGCGTGCCCGGATCGACGTGCACCAGCACGGTGTTCTTGGCGAAGGCCGCCAGCTGGCGCCAGAGGTGCCGCACGATCAACGAGCGCGTGAAGACGTTGAGTGCGGTCCACGCGCTCTTGGTTGAGACGTCCATGCGCGTCGTCTCGGATTGGCGCCAGATCGAGAACTCGGCGAAGCAGTCACCGTAGATCGCGCGCGGCCCGCTGAATGCGTCCGTCATGCGCCGTTCGAGCTGCGGTAGGCGCCGCGGCGGCGCCTGCGAAGCACGGTGCTTGCGCCGCTTCGACGAGCGCAAACGGTAGATTTCGATGGCGATTCCAAGAGCGACGACGGCCAGTACAAACAACCCGGCGGCAAGTGTGAAATTCACGGCGTTCCTTAAATCCCCGATGACCTCGCCCCGTAGGGTGAAGGACCGACGTTTTCGCCGGGGCTGCCCCACGATTCCCCGTCCAATGATATAACCGAATGCCCGCTCGGCGGGCATATTATCACGCCTTAAAGATTCCCGAGATAAGCGACCGCTCTGTCGGTCAGCGAGGTCCCACCGTGATCGGGTCGTTGCTGCGCGCCCCGGCGGCCACACCCTTGGGGGCGATCTCATCGATGCGCGCCAGCGTAGCCGGGCTCAGCCGCACGGTGGTCGCCGCCGCGTTTTCCTCGAGGTAGCGCACGCGCTTGGTCCCCGGAATCGGGATGATGTCGTCACCGCGAGCGTAAAGCCAGGCCAGCGCGAGCTGCGCGCTGGTGAGCCCGAGTTCGCCGGCCAGCGCCCCGAGCCGGTCGACGACGGCCAAATTGCGTGCGAAGTTGTCCCCGGCGAAGCGCGGGTTGTGCGCGCGCGGATCCCCGGCGCCGAAGCCGCCGTTCGAGCGCACCGCTCCGGTGAGCATCCCGCGCCCCAACGGGCTGTACGGAACCAGCACGATCCCGAGCTCGCGAATCGTCGCGAGCACGCCGTTGTCTTCCACGTCGCGGCTGAAGAGGGAGTATTCGCTCTCGAGCGCTGCGATCGGGTGGACCGCTGCCGCCCGGCGCACGATCTCGGGACCGGCTTCGGAAAGGCCGAGCCAGCGGATCTTGCCGGCCGCCTTCAGCTCCGCCATCGCGCCGATCGTCTCTTCCACCGGGACGTTGGGATCGGGGCGGTGCTGGTAATAGAGGTCGATCGTCTCGACGCCCAAGCGTTGCAGCGATGCATCGCAGGCCGCTCGCACGTACTCCGGACGGCCGTTCACGCCGCGCGCGCCGCCGGCGCCGAACGTGCGTCCGAACTTTGTCGCGAGCAGCACGCGATCGCGACGCCCGCGCAGCGCGTTCCCGACGAGCGTTTCGTTGTGTCCTTCGCCGTAGACGTCGGCGGTGTCGAAGAAGACGATGCCCAATTCGAGGGCGCGGTCGATCGTGCGCAGTGCTTCGTTCCGGTCGCTCTCGCCGTAACTCCCGGACATGCCCCAGCAGCCCAGCCCCATGGCCGACGTCCATGGCCCGTTGCGCCCGAGTTGCCGTTGTTCCACGGGGATGAATGATCGTGATCGACGCTACGGTCGCCTGCCTGCAAGAGGTACGCTGCTTGCGACGACTAACTGCATCGGCGTGTCCCCTTCACGCACAGCAAGCGTTTTGTTGAGCTTCCTATTCCTGGTGACCGCGCAATCGGCACAAGCGCAAACCGGGACACTATCGGTCACGACGCCGCCGCTCGCCGTGAACATCGCCGGCGGTGCGGCGGGCACGATCAGCGTCACGACCGGGACGCTCAACGTCGCGGTCGCCGGCGCGGGCGGATCGGTTGCGGTTGCTACGCCGCCGCTCGTCGTCGCGCTCGTTGGAACCGCAGCCGTCGTCGCGGTTACGACGCCCGAGCTCGCCGTCGCGCTCGCGTCGAGCAGCGCTTCCACCATCGCCGTGAACACGGCGCAGCTCAATGTCGCGCTGGCGGGCGCCGGCACGGCAGGGCCCGTTTCCGTGACGACGCCTGCGATCAACGTACACCTTACGCCGACCACCCGATGATACGAGGAAGAACGCCATGAGCCGTTTCCCACGCTTCAGCAGCGCGCTGCTGGGAGCCGTCGCCGCAACCATCGCAACGGGCGGCATCGCCGCCGCCACGACCTACTCGTTCACGGTACCGGTCACCGTTACCGCAACGAAAAACGTGACCAGCGCGACCGTCACCTGTGCAGTCGGCACGAGCAAGATCACGTTCAATCCGAGTGGCGGGAACGTCGTCAGCAGCGCGAGCGACTCCGGCCGGGCCGCCGGCCTTGCGGCGGGCGAGGGCACGGGATCCTCGAACGTCAGCTTGCACCCGAGCGCGGCTTCGGGCACGTACACCGGGCAAGCGACGGTGAGCGTTTCGGAGACGCGCACCCCTCCGCCGACGAATTACATCTGTTTCGCAACGACCGGCACCAACGACGCCTACACCACCGCTCCGGTCGTCAGCGGTACGCTGCCCGTCATCGTGAAATAGCGCCATCGTCAAGTTCGGCGTCTTCGATCACATCGACCGCAGCGGCGCTCCATTGGAAGCGCAGTATGCGGATCGTCTGCGCATCATCGAAGCCTACGACGCCGCGGGATTCGATAGTTATCACGTTGCCGAACACCACGGCACCCCGCTCGGCATGGCGCCCTCGCCGGGGCTCTTTTTGGCGTCCGTCGCGCAACGCACGCGGCGCATCCGTTTCGGTCCGCTGGTCTACATCTTGCCGTTGTATCATCCGCTGCGGCTGGCGGAAGAGATCGCGATGCTCGACCGCTTGAGCAACGGCCGCTTGAACGTCGGGATCGGGCGCGGGATCTCGCCGATCGAAAGCGGATTGTACGGCAACGATCCGGCTGAAGGCCAAGCCCGCTTCGATGAGGTGCTCGCCGTATTGCGGCTGGCGTTTACCGCGGAGCGGCTGACGTACTCCGGGCGCTACTACCGGTTCGAGGACGTCCCGATCGTGATGCGTCCGATCCAAACGCCGCATCCACCGCTCTGGTACGGCGTTTTCACCGGCGAGAGCGCGCAACGCGCGGCCGAACGCGGGTTCAACGTCATCACCCACAGCGTCGGTGAAGCCCGTGCGATCCGGGACGAATTTCGCGCAGCAGCGGCCCGCGCGGGAAAGCCGGAGCTCGCATTCGGCGTGGGGCGCATGATCGTCGTCGCCGACACCGACGCCGCGGCGCTGGCGATCGCCGAGCGCGCGTTCCCGCACTGGTACGAGAGCTTTCATTTTCTCTACCACGCGCACGGCCGCAGCCCGGTCTTCGGCGAGCGCCCCGGGCTCGAGGGCATGCGGGCCAACGGTCACGCCATCGTCGGCTCGCCGTCGACCGTCATCGCCGCGCTGTCGGCGCAACTGCAGGACTGCGAAGCCGACGTTCAGCTCGGGCAATTCGTGTTCGGGGACATGACGCTCGGGGAGAGCTTGCACTCGATCGAGCTCTTCGCCGAACGCGTGATGCCGGCGCTCAGGTGACCGCGTTCGAGTCGATCAGTTCCTGAGCCGGGAACGGTTTCTTGAGGTTGCCGTACTTCGCGGCGGCCGTGATCATCGGTTGGATCAGCGTAGGACTCAGCGTGACGCCGCCGATCGCGCGCGGCATGTGCTCCATGTCGAGCAGCGGAATCTTGGTGAAATCGGCCATGATCGGCGCGGTCTCGGCGTGGTGCGCGTTGGCGTAGGTCGCGGCCTCCGCGACGACGCGCGAGAAACGGCGCACGACGTCCGGATTGCGGGTCGAGAAGTCACGCGTCGTGAACCACGTCGACATGAGGTATGCCGGCGCGATCGCTCCGTACGTCGGAACGAAGCGGAAGTTGGGTGAGGCGAGGAACGTCGTCAGGGCGGGCAAGACGCTCTCGGCCGCGATGACGCGATGCGCCAGAAGAGCGGCGCCGCTCTCCGTATACGGCAGTTCGATGAAATGCACCGACGTCCAATCGCCGCCGTGCGCGTCGATCCACGCGCAGAAGGCCTCTTGGCCGAGACCGTTGAGCGACACGACGCCGATCACCCCACCGTTGGCGTCCGCGCCGAAACGCAGCGGTGAATCCTTGAGCGCGATCGCGCCGGAGGACGGCTCCCCGCCCTCGCGATAGATACCGGCCGGCGCGATCAGCGTGAACGGAAGACCGCGCTCGTGCGCAAGCAGGATCGACGTCACGCTGCTGTTGCCGATGTCGTAGTTTCCCGACGCGACGCCGGCCGCGACCGCCGCACCGTTGTGCTGGGTGTCGAGCGTGACGTCGAGGCCCGCTTTCTCGAACAGCCCGGCATGCTTCGCGTAGACCACGGCCGTCACGCCGTCGCTCGGTGCGATGAGAACGCGAATGGTGGCCGCGCCCGGCGCCGTCTGCGCGCGGGCAGCGCCGGGGGCGAGCAGGCTCGCGGCCGCACCCCCGGCGACGTGGAGGAAACGAGTTCGGGCGATGGCAGGGTTCATGCGACGCGTTCCCTTCGGCACGGTCCTAAGCGCGGCGCTGGGCGCGCACGACCGTATCATGGACGGTGACCGTTCGGCCTTCGGGGTCCACGGCACTGCGCGCTCGCGCCGCAGCAACCAGCACGTCCCAAAGGCCCGGGTCGAGCAGCGCCGTCACGTCTTCGGCCGTATAGAGGACGCCGGCGCCGCGCGGACGGCGCACGGTCGTTGCCAAATCGGATGGGTGATGGCCGACGATCAGCAGCGTGCCGCCGGGGGCCACCGCGGCGGCGAGGCGAGAGAAGAGGGGGGCGCGCACCTCCGGCGGCTGCTGCATGAACTGCGCCGAGACGAGGTCGAAGGCGCCCGCGGCCGGGCTCCACTCGCGCACGTCGGCCTGGCGCCATTCGATCCGCGCGGCCACTTCCGGACCGGCCTTGGCAGCGAGCCCGGCGCTGCGCTCCAACGCCACGCGCGAGATATCGACCGCCAGTACGCGCCAACCGCGTTCGGCCAGCCACATCGCGTCGGCGCCTTCGCCGCTGCCGACGTCCAGCGCGCTTCCGGGCGGCAGTGGGCTGACCTCGCTCACGAGTTGCGGGTTGGGCTCACCACTCCAAATCGCTGAGGAAGAGCGATACCGCTCGTCCCAATCCTGCGCCGTCACCCCGCCATTATAGCCAACAGCGATTCCACTTCGTCAGCGGCATTCACCGCGCCGTCGACGCCCGCGAGGCGTTCCGCGCGCCGGCGGGCATTGAGCCGGTACGAGGGGGTCGAGAGCACCTCGAACGCCGCCGCTTCCATCGCGTCGGCGCCGGCGTCGCCGGGCAGCGCGCGACCCGTGCCCCATTCCTGCACCGCCGCCGCGACGAACGGCTGATCGCCGGCGAGTCCGGGAATGACGACCATCGGCACGCCGTGGCGCAGGGAGCGCATCGCGGTGCCGTGTCCGCCGTGCGTCACGATCAAGGCCGCACGCTGCATGATCGGATCGTGCGCGGCGTACTTCAACACCACCGCGTTCGGCGGAACGCGCAGCTCTTCGGGTTCGACGATGCCGCCGGTCGTGGCGACCACGTGCACGTCGAGGCGGCCGAGCGCATCGAGCGCATGTTGCAGCTTTTCGACCGACCGCTGCTCGAAGCCGGTGCTGAAACTCACGAGGACCAGCGGCGTCGGATCGTCTTCGGCCCACGGTAACGGCACCGGAACCGCGACTTTCTCGTCTTCGAGGACCGGACCGGCGTGCCGGACCATCTCCCAACCGGAGACAGGCGCGTCGTCGAACTCCGCGAGACTCGTCACGATGATGCGATCGCGTGCCGGCCACAACTCGTCGACCGGGGGCAGGCTCTCGAAGCCGGCCACAACGCGCATGCCGTCTAGGCGCGCGAACATCCCGCGCCACATCTCGAGTTGCCGGAAGATGAAGGTGTGCAGCATCACCGCGGTCGGCTGCTCGAACGCGAACGCTTCGGTGAGCGCCGCCGGAAACATCGCGTCGATGAGCACGAGATCCGGCGACTCCGCCGCTACGATCGCGCGCACTTGCTCGGCGGTCGCCGGCGACGTGAGATAACAGGCCAGCCGGGTCAAGAACGCGGGCGGCGGATACGTGCCCACCTGTTCGTACGCGCGCGAGATCTCGATCGAGCGGAAGCCCGCCGCGTCGACCCGCGGCACCATCTCGGGGCGCCCGGCGAAGGTGACGTCGTGTCCGCGTTCGGTCAGGACGCGCGCGATGCCGAGGCTCGGCGGAAGGTTACCGCCGCCCGACCAGTTCAGCCAAAGGATTCGTGCCACTGCTGTTCTCCGCGTCGATGACGCCGGCGATGATCGTGCGAACGGCGGCGCGAGCGGCGGACCGGCTGAGCGCGAGGTCGCGCCGCAGCAGTTTCCATACGTACACGTCGAGAGCCACGACCAAGATGTTGAAGAGTTGCGTCCGGGCGCTCCCCCGGCGGGCATTGAGTTGGGCGGCGAAGATCTGACGCACCCAGTCGCGGTGGTTTTCGCGTCCGGCGTCCAGGGCGGGCTTGAGCGCGGGCCGGCGCCGCTCGTCGGCCAGTTGATCGATGACCAGATCGCCGATCGTCTCGTACACGTCGTAGATTGCCGCAACCGCCGCGTCTACGTCCCCGGGCGGCGTCGCTCGCACGGGCGTGCCGGCAGCCGCCATTGCCCGCAGTGCCGCCAGCACGAGGTTTTCTTTGCTTCCGAAGACGCGCAGGACGGTTTGCACCGTCGTTTGAGCGCGCTCGGCAACGTCGTCGAGGGTGAAGTCGTCGAGGCTGCCTTGCCGGTATAAGGCGACCGCGGCCGCTTCGATGCGTTCCTTCGTCTCGGCCGCCGCGGCCCTCCGGGCGGTCATGTCATACCGGCGCTTACCCATTGATGTTAGTGAGAATAACGCGAATATTATATTCGTGTCAATAGGGCTAATATGATTTGGTTGCCGGCGCGCCGGCCCTAGGCGTTCAGCCGCCCTGGAGGCGCTGGGCGTTCCGTTGTGATATTCCGGGCTTCCCCGTCTGCGTCACGTTGCGGGTGAGCATGGCAACATATTCCTCCGCCACGATCTCGTCGTACCGGGGCGGGTTGGCTGGGTCGTGACAGGTCGGCAAGCAGCGAATCGGCGTCGTTCCATTTGGATAGGTGAAGAAGGGCAGCGAGACGCGCGGCGCGCCGGCCAGATTCAACGCGCGATGCAACGTCGACATGTAGAGATCGTTGGTCCACATCGCGAGCATGTCGCCGATGTTCACGACGAAGGCGTTGCGAATCGGGGGCACGTCGATCCACCGGCCCGCGGAGTTTTTGGCTTGCAGACCGCCGACGGCGTCCTGCAGCAGGATCGTGAACGCGCCATAATCCGTGTGCGGCGAGAAGCTCCACTGATTCTCCTGGAGCTTCGTTCGATCGACGGGCGGATAGTAGTTCAGAATCAGATTCGCGCCGAGATAGCGGAACATGCCGTCGAAGAACGCCTCGTCCAGGTGCAAGCTGGCGGCGAGAACACGGGCCAGGACGCGTGCGAGGTCGGAGCACTTCCGGATGTACGACTTCATGAAGTCTTCGAACCCGGGTAGCAGATCGGGCTTGGGCCACTGGCTCTTGCCCGCATTGTAATTCCCATCCGCTGGCTCGCCGGCGAGATGCTCGCGACTCATCACGACGCGCTCTTTGATGTCGGGTGCGGCGACGCTGTTTAGGCCGCCGACCTGCAGGTAGCCGTGACCGATGGCGCTCTTTGCGCTCGATATGCTCAGCTTGTCTTCAAGCGGCAACGCGAAGAATCGATGCGACCACCCCAGCGCGTCGTCCAACTCGGCCGCGCTGATGGCGTGTCCGACGATGTAGAAGAAGCCGATGTTGATGCACGCCTCGCGCAGCTGGGCGGCGACGGCGGAACGCTCGGCGGAACTTCCGCCTTTCACGAAGGCGGAAACGTCGATGATCGGCAGCTCGGCAATCGCTTTTCGCCCTATTCCGGTTAGCGTCTCCATTACGAGTGGGTGATCCCGCCGTTGACCGCGATCGCCTGACCGGTAACGAAGCCGGCGGACGGGCTCGCGAGGAACAAGGCCAGGCCGACGATGTCCTGCGGCGTCTCGGCGCGCGGTATGCACTGGCGAGCGACGACGTGCGCGAGCGATTGAGCGTCGAAGCCCTCGCGCGGAACTTCCGTCATCGTTGATCCCGGAACGATCGTGTTGACCGTAATGTTGAACTTTCCGAGCTCGCGCGCGAGCGAGTTCGTCATGCCCAGCAACGCGGATTTCGACGTGACGTAGTGCAGGTAGTTCGGCGTGCCCGTACCGATCGACGAAGTCGCGATATTGATGATGCGACCCCATTGCGCGGCGCGCATCGCCGGAGCCACGGCCCGGACGCAGTAGTACGGTCCGTTGACGTTGACGCGCAGGACGTGATCCCAATCCGCCAGCGGGATTTCGTCGAACGGCGCTTTCTTCAGCGTCGAAAACACCGCCGCGTTGTTGATCAGGACATCGACTCGCCCGAAGGCACGCGACACCGTCTCGACCATCTTCGTACAGGCGGCGGGATCGGTGACGTCGAGCTGCACCGCGAGCGCCCGCCCGCCGGTCTCCGTAATGGTCCGTTCGACCTTCTTGGCATTCTCGAAATTGATCTCGGCGATGACCGGTACGGCGCCGGCTGCCGCGAACGCGAGCGCGTACTCGCGGCCGATCCCTTGGCCTGCTCCCGTGATGATCGCGACACGACCGGTGAGATCGCGCGGATCGCCGGCCGGCACTGCCGCACGTTGGACTGCGTTGCTCACGTCTTTCCTCCGAGTTTGCTGACCGGGACCCAATCGTTCTTCGTCGTGTCCCAGCGCATGACGACCAGATTGTCGGCCGTCAGGCCGCGCTGATTTCCGCCGCGGAAATCGTAGGCTCCGGCGATGCCGATGAAACCGTGCAGATTTTCGATGTAGGTATGAACTTGCGCGCTCGTCGCATCGGGGCCGAGCGTCCGCAGGGCTTGCACGAGAATCATCCCGGGATCCCACAGGAATCCGCTCTGCAGGCTGGCCGAATAGTGCAACGCGTCCATCGCCTCATGGAAGATGCGTTGCGGTGCGCCCAAGTCTCCCGGCGGCGCGGCGGAAGCCACCGCGTACGTCAGGCCCGGGAAGTACAGCTCCGACGGCATGATCGACTCGAACTGCTTCAGTTCGCTGTACGTCATGTTGCCGTTCGTCGTCATCATCGGCAGGCTCAGTCCGGCGTCGTGGACGCCGTGCAGAAGGGTGCCGAACGGCGCATTGGGCGCCCACAGAAACACGACTTGCGGCTGCGCCGCCTTGATGTCCGCGATCTGCGCCCCGACCGAGAGGTCGTTGCCGTTGAAGTGCTCGCGCCGAACGAGGGTCATCGCCTTGTTTTCCGGCAGAGCCAAGGCCCCGTCCACGGCGGCATCGCCGTCCTGCCCGGTCGCGTCGGTCAGCGTGATGGTGGCGATGCGGTTCCAGCCGCGGGCACGCGCGTAGCGAACCAGCGCCAGCACCTGGTCGTGGCTCGAAACGCTGGACGAAAACAGGTAGCTGTCTTTGGCCGGATGCACGGCGGGAGACTGGCAGTACTGCACCGGTCCGTCCTTGACCAGCGGCTCGGTGGCGCGGCAGTTGGCCACGACGCCCGGGCCGAGCATCCACTGGACGTGCTTCGCGATCAGCTGATTCGTGAGCTGAACCGCCGTCGCGGCATCCGACGCCTCGTCGAGGAACTGGAAACGAATCGGCCGCCCGCGGACGCCGCCCTGCGCGTTCACCACGGACTGCAGCGCGAGTAGCGAGTGTTGGTTGTCCACGCCCGAAAACGCGGCCGGACCCGTCAGCGGCAGCACGGCGTAGATGTCGATCGGGTCGGGCGCCGCCGCGCCGGCGGACGCACCCGCGAGCACGAGCGCGAGGGCGAGAAAGAGCATTCGCATATCACACGCCAAGTAGGGCGGGCGGCATCCCGGCGCCTCTGCAGAAATATCATGAAATCAACATTATGTGCTATACAGAGAAGAGGCCCGCGCCCCGATTTACCGCGATTCGTCGAGCTTTTTCTCGTAAAACAGGCTGAGTTTCACCGCCGCCGGCGGCATCGACGTGTACGGCCCGAAAGCCGAGCACGGCTGAAAACCGGCCGCCTCGTAGAGCCGCACGGCCGCCGGTTGGCGCACGCCGGTTTCGAGCCGCAGCCACGGCGCGCCGGCTGCGCGCGCGACCGTTTCGAGATGCGCGAGCATCGCTTGGGCCACGCCCGTGCCGCGGCCGGCCGGCCGGACGTACATGCGTTTCACCTCGGCGAAGCCGTCGAAAAACGCCACCGCGCCGCAGCCCACCGCGGCCCCGTCGAGGCGGGCGATGAAAAACTGGATGTGGGGCTGGAACAGCGAGTTGACGGTGAGCCCGTGCATCTGCTCCGGCGTGTAGGCGACGGCCAGTTCCGAATCGAGCTCGTGGATCAGCGAACGGACCTCGTCGGTGACGGCGGGGACGCGCTCGATGCGGATCGGGTCATCGGGCACGTGGCGGTCCTAGACCCGAACGGGCAGCTTCCAGTCCGGGCGGATGAAATGGCACGTATAGCCGTTCGGATAGTGCTCGAGGTAGTCTTGATGCTCCGGCTCGGCTTCCCAGAAATCGCCGGCCGGGGCGATCTCGGTCACGACCTTGCCGGGCCACAACCCTGAGGCGTTGACGTCGGCGACCGTGTCCTCGGCGATGCGCTGCTGCTCCGGGTTCGTGTAGTAGATGCCCGAGCGGTAGCTGGTGCCGCGATCGTTACCCTGACGGTTGAGCGTCGTCGGGTCGTGGATCTGGAAGAAAAACTCGAGCAGCTTGCGATAGCTGATCTGCTGCGGATCGAAGATGATCTCGATCGCTTCGGCGTGCGTGCCGTGATTGCGATAGGTCGCGTTCTTCACGTCGCCGCCCGAGTAGCCGACGCGGGTCGAGATGACACCCGGTTGGCGGCGAATGAGATCTTGCATTCCCCAAAAGCAGCCGCCGGCCAGGATCGCGCGCTCGGTTGTTGCGTTCATGAGCTTCCTCGTTCGTTACTTGGGTTGAAAGATGAGGTCGGTCGCGGGAAAAGCGCCGTCCAGATACTTGTAGCGGGCGGCGACGTCGATGGTCGCCTGCAGCTGCTTGGGCGCCAGCGTCGTCGCGTAATGCGACCGAATCGTCTGCTTGACCATGTCGGGATCGACCTTCGCATATTTGGCTAAGATCTCGGCCGATTTCGCCGGGTTCTTGTTTGCCCAGTCGGCCGTCTGTCGAATCACCGCCGCGAACCGTGCGATCACGCCCGGATGCGCCTTCGCCCAGGCCGCGTTGGCGAAGAACGCCGTGATCAGGTAGCCGTCGGGTAGAACCGCGAAAACGTTCCCGAAGATGCGCGTGTCGGCTTTGGCCTGGGTGATGAACGGTTCCACGCTCAGCGAAGCGTCGGCCCGGCCCTGCGTCACGACCGCTTCGGCCTGCGGAAACGGGATCTCGATGTATTTCACGGTCGACGAATCGCCGCCGTTCTTGTCGATCCAGGCCGAGATCAACAGATCGCCGATGCCGTGCAACGGTGTGGTGGCGATGATCTTGCCGTCGAGGTCGGCGGCCTTCTGCAGCGGCGAGTTCTTGGCCACGATCAAAACGTTCGACGGCAGGCTCGCGATGTTGTCGGAGCCCGGAGCGACCACGACGAACGGCAGGCCCTTCTCATGCGCGGTCTCGATCGCGATCACGTTGCTGATCCCGATGTCGATCGATCCCGAAGCCACGCCCGACGCGATAGCACCACCGTTTGCCAGCGGTTCCAGCGTGACGTCGAGCCCCGCCTTCTCGAAGAACCCCATGTCGGCGGCGTAGTACGGTTCGGCACCGGGATCGACCGTCGGGAACGCGACGGTGATCTTCTCCGGCGTCTGCGCGGTGATCGGTGAGCCGAGCAGCGCGAGCGCTAAAGCCGCGAGCACGATGTGGAAACGTTTCACGAGTCCTCCGTTCTGGCGGTTCGTAACCTTGGAGCAGGGGATGGGAGAACCCCTGTCCCAGGGGAGACGCATCATGAAGATTGTTGTTTTCGGTCCCGCTAAGCACGTCGGCGTTTGGGCGGGCGACCTCGTCGTCGACCTGGCGCCCGCATTTCCCGATCTCGCCAGCCTGATCGCCGGGGGCGACGCCGCGCTGGCTGCAGCCGCGAAAGCCGTCGAAGCCGCCGGCACTGCACCGGCGCCGTCCAAGGGCGTCCATGCGCGCGCCGACGTGCAGTTGCACGCACCGGTCGTTCCGGGCGCGCGCGTCGCATGCGCCGGCGGCAACTTCGCCGACCACACCGCCGCGATGGCGAGCCGGCTCGGGCACGAACCGATGGATACCACCGACATGAAAGCGCTGACGGAACGCCTGCGCGCGCGCGGCATCTGGGGCTTCTGGAAAGTCGGACGCGAGGCCGCGGAACCGGGCGGCGAGATCATGTATCCGGCCCGCACGAAACGGCTCGACTACGAGGGTGAGCTGGCGATCGTCATCGGCAAGCGCGCCAAGGACGTCAAAGCGGCCGACCTGCGCCCGTACGTCTGGGGCGTGACGCTGTTCGGCGACTGGAGCATTCGCGATCAGAACGAAGGTCAGGCCACGTTCAAGTTTGCGATGGCGAAAAACTTCGACGGCTCGTTCTCGGTCGGACCGTGCATCGTCGTGGGCGAGAACATCGATCCGGGCAACGTCGACGTCGAGACGTGGGTGAACGGCGACCGCCGCCAGCAGTTCAACACCCGGGACATGATCATCTCGTTCGGTGAGTATCTCGAATATCTCTCAGCCGACCTGACGTTCTATCCCGGCGACATCATCTCGGGTGGAACCGCGAAGGGAACGGCCGCCGATTCGAGCCCGCGCGTCGACGGCGTTGCGGCACCGGAACGTTTCCTCAAGCCCGGCGATGAGGTCGAGATGCGCTCGCCGGCCATCGGCACGCTGGCCGCGCGCATCGTCGCGAAACACTGATGCGCAATCCCGCTGCAGAGCTCGAGCGCTGGGAGTCGCGTTACGCGCCGGAGCGATACTTGTTCGGAACGGCGCCCAGCGCGTTTCTCGCCCGCCAGCAAGCGGTGCTGCCGAAACGCGGCCGCGCGCTGGCGATCGCCGACGGCGAGGGCCGTAACGGCGTCTGGCTCGCCGAACAAGGTCTCGACGTGGTGTCCTTGGATTTCTCGCCGACGGCACAGGCCAAGGCACGTGCGCTGGCGGCATCGCGAGGCGTCACGATCACGACCGAGCTCGCCGATCTCTTGAAATGGGAGTGGCCGGCCGAGGCGTTCGACGTGATCGTCGCGATCTTCGCCCAGCCGCTGCACCGCGACTTGCTCTTTCCCGGCATTCGCCGCGCGCTCAAACCGGGCGGTCTTCTTCTGCTGGAAGGCTATCCGCCGCGGCAACTGCAGTACGGCACCGGCGGCCCCGACGACATCGAGCGCCTCTACACGCGCGAGCATCTCGAGGCCGGCTTCGGCGACTTCACCGAGGTGCGCATCGACGAGTACGACGCCGAGATCTCCGAGGGCGAGGGCCACGGCGGAATGTCGGCCCTCATCGACCTGGTGGCGACCAAGTAGTGCCGCGCGCTTGACCGTCCGGCCCTAGTTGGTATAGTAGTTATACTAATGCCGCGTCTCGACAAGCTTTCCGAAAGTACCCGCACGACGCTGCTGACGATGCCGCTCGACGTCAACGACGCGACGCCGTTCACGGTTCCGGGCAAGCCGCTGAGCGCGGCGCGCCTGGCCGTCGTGACCAGCGCGGGCCTGCACCTGCGCGACGACCGGCCGTTCGCGAGCGGCGATGCAACGTACCGCTGCATCCCGTCGAACGCCCCGGCCGGCGACATTCTCCAGAGCCACAGCAGCATCGGCTTCGACCGCAGCGGTGTGATCGCCGACATCAACGTCGTGTTCCCGCTCGATCGTTTGCGCGAGATGGTGCGCGAGGGAGCGCTCGGGGAGTTGGCGCCCACCTTCTACTCTTTCATGGGTGCCCAACGCGACGTCGCGCGCATCAAGGAGACCGCACCCGAGGTCGCCGAGCGCTTGCGCGCCGACGGCGTCGACGTCGTGCTGCTGACGCCGACTTGACCGCTTTGCACGCACACGGTCAGTGTGCTCTCACGCATCTTCGAGGCCGCGGGTACGAGCACGGTGGCGATCAGCCTGGTGCGCGAACACACCGTTGCCGTCAAACCCCCGCGCGCCGTGTTCGTCCCGTTTCCACTCGGTCTGCCGCTCGGCCACCCCGGTGCCGCCGGCGAGCAGCGCGCGGTCCTCGACCTCGCTTTCTCGACGTTGGCGGCGCCGGCAGGACCGGTGTTGGTGGAGTACCCCGACACGGCCTCGGACGAGCACGGCTCGCCGTATCAAGCCTCCGACGTCACGCTCGACGATCGGGCGCGCGAGCTCGACCTTGCCACCGAAGTGGCGCGCCTGTTGCCGGCGTGGGAAGCGCATCGGGCCGCAACCGGACGAACGGCGATCGGCCTGTGCGGCGTGCCGCCGCAACGCTTTCGCGACGTCGTGCGCTTTCTCGAAGCCTATCTCTGCGATACGGGCAGCGATTCACCCGACCGGCCGGGCGGCGTGGATCTGCCGACGTACGTGCGCTGGTGCGTCGAGGACGTGCGGGTGTTTTACATCGAAGCGCGCCTTCAGTCGCACCCTTCCGAAACCAGCGACGAGCGCGCGCTGTGGCTGCTCGGCGGCACCGCGCTCGGCGCATTCCTGCGCGAACTGAAGGCGGCCATGGAATCCTCCGACGATCCGAAGACCAAGGCCGCGGCGTTCGGTATCGCTCGTTAATGCCGCGGTTCTCGTGACCGACGTCGCGATCGTCGGCGGCGGCCCCGCCGGGCTCATGCTCGCCATCGAGCTGGGCGTGCGCGGCGTCGCGTGCGTCGTCTTCGACGAGAACACGAGCCCGCCGCAGCTGCCCAAAGCGAACGCTACCTCGGCGCGCACGATGGAACATTACCGGCGCCGCGGTTTCGCCGACCAGGTGCGCGCGCTCGGTCTGCCGCCCGACCATCCGCAGGACATCGTCTACACGACGCGCCTCGCGCAGCACGAGCTGACGCGCTTCTCCATCCCGTCGTCGAGCCAAGCCGCGGCGCAAGAACGCTTCGGCGACTACCGGGCCGAGGCGTGGCCGACGCCCGAGCTACCGCATCGCGTCCAGCAGATGTACATCGAGCCGATCCTCAAAGCGCAAGCCGAACGCTACCCGTCCGTGCGGATGCGCTTCGGCGAGCGCGTGACGGCCGTACGTGACGAGGGTTCGGCCGTGCGCGTGGAGGCGCGCGACGTGCGCACCGGCGCGACGAGCGAAATCGAAGCCCGCTATGCCGTCGGATGCGACGGGCCACGCAGTTTGGTGCGTCAAGCGATCGGCACGGCGTACAGCGGCGAAGGCGGCACCAAGCGCGAGTTCATGGGCGGGCAGATGCTTTCGCTCTACCTGCGTTCGGCGGAGCTGTGCGAGGTGCTCGGCAAAGGCCGCGTGTGGCAGTGCTGGGCCGTGAACCCCGAACAGCGAGCCTTGCTGTGCGCCATCGACGGCCGCGACACGTTCGTCCTGATGATCCAGATGCCGGAGGGGAAGACGGCCGACGAGATCGACGAGCAGGCGGTGCTCACGGCGGCCGTCGGCGCGCCGTTTCGTTACGAGCTGATCGCGAAGACGCCGTGGCACGCCGGCTACGCGCTGGTCGCGAACGCGTTTCGCAA